>DATAPF010000079.1:0-41550 GCA_036265355.1 Kofleriaceae bacterium
GCTGTCCGGGCTGTCGGCCGAGGCGGCCGGGCTCGCCGCGTTCTACCTCGGCGAGCTCGAGGCAGCCGACGCGGCGTTCGCGGCGCTCGAGGTCGGCGCGGCGGCGCGCGGCAACGGCGCGACCGCGGGCCGGGCGTCATCGCTGCGCGGCATGGTCGCCCAGCAGCGCGGCCAGCTCGGGCTGGCCAGCGATCGCTACCGCGAGGCGGTGCGCCGGCTCACCGAGATCGGCGAGGTCCACGCGGCGGCGACCGCCGAGCTCAACCTCGGCACGGTGCTCGCCGAGCGCGGTCGGGCGAGCGACGCCCTGCCCCGGCTCGCCGCGGCCGGCCGCGTGTTCGGCGAGCTCGGCGCGACCACCGAGTCGTGCGCCGCCGAGCTCAACCGCGGCAACGCGCTGCTGCTGGTCGGCCAGCTCGAGGACGCCCGGGCGGCGGCCGACGCGGCGGTCGCGCGCGCCGACGGGGCGCCCCACCTGCGCGCGTTCGCGCTGATCGTCGCGGGCGACGCGCGGCGCCGGCTGGCCGACGAGCCCGGCGCGACCGCGCGCTACCGCGAGGCGCTCGCGCTGGCGATCGAGCGCGGCGATGCCCACGCCCAGATCAGCGCGCACATCGCGCTCGCCGAGGCGGGCCAGCGCGACGGCATCGGAGACGGCGGGCCCGGCGCCGGGGCCGAGATCGAAGCGCTGTGCGCGAGCGACGACGACCGCGATCGCTGGACCTTGGCGCGCGGCCGGCTCGCGCTGCGCGATCCCGCGGCGCTGGTGGCGCGCCCACCGGGCTCGCTCGCCGACGCGACCGCCGCGCTGGCCCGGGCGTGCGCCGAGCTCGCCGCGCGCGCGGGTGACGCCGACCGGCTCGAGCGCGCGTTCCGCGGCCACGCGACCGCGGCGCAGCTGGCGCACCGCGCGCGCGACTTCGCGCTGGCGCGGGCCGAGTCCGAGCGCGCGCGGGTCGCGCACGCCGCATGGAGCGCGGCGACCGCTCCGGCGTTCCGCGCCGCGATCGATGGCGATCCCGACCTCGCCCGGCTGCCCGGCGGCGAGCCGCCCGCGCCGCGGTCCGCCCCGGCCGCGCCGCCCGACGCCCAGATCGCCGTGCTGCGCCGGCTGCTCACGCTGTCGCGCCGGCTCAACAGCGAGGCCAGCACCGAGGCGAGCACCCAGGCCAGCAACGAGGCGGGGATCAAGCGCATCCTCGACGAGGTGATCGACACCGCGATCGAGCTGACCGGCGCCGAGCGCGGCTTCCTGCTGCTGCGCCAGCCCGGCGGCGAGCTCACCGCGGTGGTGTCGCGCAAACTCGCGGCCGGCGACCTCGAGCCCGCGCCGGGCGACGCGACGCGCTCGGTCAGCCGGTCGATCCCACGGGGGGCTTTGCCCCCCGCCCCGCCGGCAGAGCCGGCAGGGTCCCCTCCCCCCATCTCGCTTCGCGCGATCGCCGAGCGCGTCGTGCAGACCGGCGAGCCGGTGGTCACGGTCGACGCCGGGATCGACGAGCGGTTCGGCGCCGCGGCGTCGGTCGCCGCGCTGCGGCTGCGCTCGGTGCTCGCGGTGCCGCTGCGCCAGCGCGCGACGATCACCGGCTGCATCTACGTCGACCACCGGCTGCGCGGCGGGGCGTTCGACGCCGCCGCGGCCAGCGTGCTGGGCGAGCTCGCGGACATCGCCGCGATCGCGATCGAGAACGCCCGGCTGACCGCCGACCTGCGGCGGACGACCCGCGAGGTCGACGAGCTCAACGCCCGGCTCAGCGTCGAGCTCGCCGAGCGCGACGCCGAGCTGGTCCGGGTCAAGGCCGAGCTGCCCGACCGCGACCGGCTGCGCCACCGCTACGACCGGATCGTCGGCCGGTCGCCCGCGATGGTCAAGATGCTCGGCGTGATCGATCGCGCCGCGGCGACCGCGCTGCCGGTCGTGATCGCCGGCGAGAGCGGCACCGGCAAGGAGCTGGTCGCGCGCGCGCTGCACGAGCACGGCCCGCGCGGCGCGGGGCCGTTCGTCGCGATCAACTGCAGCGCGGTGCCCGAGCCGCTGCTCGAGAGCGAGCTGTTCGGCCACGTCCGCGGCGCGTTCACCGGCGCCGACCGCGACCGCCGCGGGCTGTTCGAGGTCGCCCACGGCGGGACGCTGTTCCTCGACGAGATCGCCGACACCAGCCCGGCGATGCAGGCCAAGCTGCTGCGCGTCCTGCAGGACGGCATGATCCGCCGGGTCGGCGAGACCCGGGCCCGCCAGGTCGAGGTCCGCGTGATCGCCGCGACCCAGCAGCCGCTCGCCCAGCTCGCCGCCACCGGGCGGTTCCGCGAGGACCTGCGCTACCGGATCGACGTGATCAGCGTGGCGGTCCCCGCGCTGCGCGAGCGCGATGGCGACCTGCCGCTGCTGGTCGAGCACCTGCTGGCCCGGCTGTCGCCCGGGCAGACGCCGCCCCGGCTGACCCGCGCCGCGCTGCGCGCGCTCGGCCAGCATCGCTGGCCCGGCAACGTGCGCGAGCTCGAGAACGCGCTGGCCCGCGGCGTCGCGATGGGCGGCGACCTGATCGACGTCGACGACCTGCCCGAGGCGATCGGGCGCGCGATCGCCCGCCCCGAGCCCGCCCGGCCCGCCGCCGGCGACGACCTCCAGCTGCGCCCCGCGCTCGCCGCCACCGAGCAGGCCTACCTGTCGGCGGCGATGGCGCGCGCCAAGGGCAACCAGACCGCCGCCGCGCGCCTGCTCGGGCTGTCGCGGTTCGGGCTGCAGAAGAAGCTGCGCCGGCTCGCCGGCGGCGACGCCGGCGAGGACGACGCCGACGACGACTGACGACGGCGGACGGACCGCTCATCCCGTCGACCGCCGCCCGATCGACCGGATCCGGCGATCCGCGACCTCGGCGATCCGCGCGATCAGCTGGGGGTACGACAGCCCGGCGATCCGCGCCGCGCGCGCCACCCCGGCGTCGGGCGAGATGTCGGGGTTGGGGTTGACGTCGATCACCCACGGCATGGCCTCGGCGTCGACCCGCAGGTCGATCCGGCCGTAGTCGCGCAGGTCGAGCGCCTGCCACGCCCCGCGCGCCACGCGCTCGACCGCCGCGGTCAGCGCCGGGCTGGCGTCGCGCAGCGGCACCGGCTTGGTCCCGGCGTAGTCGACGTGGCTCTCGTCCCACTTGGCCGCGTAGCTGATGATCCGCGGCCGGTCGGGTGGCATCGCGGTGAAGTCGATCTCGTGGAGCGGGAGGACCTGGAGGTCCTCGGCGTTGCCGAGCAGCGTGACGTTGAGCTCCCGGCCGTCGACGTAGCGCTCGGCGAGCACCGCCTGGTCGTGCTCGGCCATCAGCTCGCGGGCGCGCTTGCGCAGCGCCGCCGGCGTCGCGACCAGGTTCTCCTCGGTGATCCCGACCGAGGCGTCCTCGTGCGCGAGCTTGACGAACCACGGGTAGTCGAGCGCGTCGAGCGCGGGATCGCCGAGCGCGCCGGGGTCGTCGAGGAAGCGGTACGGCGGGGTCGGCAGCCCGCGCGCGATCAGCACGTCCTTGGCCCGCCGCTTGTGCAGGCACGACGCCAGGCACAGCAGGTCGGCCCCGGTGTACGGGATGGCAAACAGGTCGAGCAACCCGACGAACGTCGGCTCGTTGCGCGGATCGCCGGCCATCGACTCGCACAGGTTGAACACCAGATCGGGCGCCGACGCCCGGATCCGGTCGATCACCGCGAGCACCTCCAGGCCGTACATGCCGATCAGCTCGACCGCGAACCCACCGTCGCTCAGCGCGGCGGCGACGGCGCGCGCGCTGCCCTCGACCGAGATGACGTCGGTGGCGCACGCCTCGGCGTCGTAGTCGGTGTTGTACAGCACGGCGATGCGCAGCGGCGGCGACATGGCGCGCCGATCATCTTACACAGCCTGCGCGATCCGGGGGCCGAGCTCGTGGGCGACCTCGGCGACCGTGATCGGCGCACCGCGCGCGCGGACCAGGGTGATCTGCGCGACATCGAGCCCGCACGGTCGGATCGCGCGCCACGCTTCAGGCGGTGTATCGACGTTCAGCGCGAAGCCATGCACGCTGACCCCGCGCGCGACGTGAATCCCGCACGCCGCGAGCTTCTTGCCGTCGAGCCAGACCCCGGCCGGATCGCGCTGCCACGCCGCGCCCGGAGCGCCCAGCGCGGCGCAGGTCTCGGCGATCGCCGCAGCGACGCGCTCGAGAAACGCCACGACGCTGCGCAGCCGGACCACCGGGTACACCATGAGCTGGCCCGGGCCGTGGTAGGTGACCTCGCCGCCGCGCTCGATCCGCTCGACCGGAGTGGCGCCGGCATCGAGGATGTGGGCGGTACTGGCCGAGCGGCCCAGCGTGATCACCGGCGGGTGCTCGCACAGCAGCACCGCGCCGGGCTCCCCGGCCCACACCCGCTCGCGAAGGGCGAGCTGGTCGGCGAGCACGCGACGGAACTCGGCGCGGCCGAGCCACTGCCAGGCGGTCATCTCGCGCTAACCGGCCAGCAGCTCGTCGAGCAGCTGGTCGTCGACGTAGTGGAGCGGCGCCGCCGCGCTGACCACGCCGACCCCGGCCGAGATCAGCGCCGCGACCAGCTGGTCACCGCAGATCACCGAGATCGACCGGCCGGCGCGCTCGAGCTCGTGCTCGGCGTCCTCGGACAGCTCGCGCGCCGAGAACAGGATGCCGGCGACCAGGTCCTTGGCCTCGACCCCGACCCGCAGCTCGCCGATGCCGCGCCGATCGACCGGCTGATCGCCCGATCGCGCGCTGAGCAGCACCAGGCGGTCGAGCCCCGGCGCGATCGCCTGGGCGTAGGAGATGCCGCCGACCCGCTTGATCCATGCGATGTCGCGGTAGCCCGCGGCGACCAGGTACGCGTGGATCAGCCGCTCGAAGCCCTGGCCGCTAGCCTTGGCGATCCGCGCGGCGAGCGCGCGGTGGGTCGCGCCGGCGAGCCGCGACAGCGCCGCGGCGACGTTGGCCTCGGCCTCGGCGGTCTGGCTCATCGCGACCGGGCCGGGAGCGAACAGGTCGCGCCCGCGATACACGATCCGGGGCCGGAGGCCGAGCGTGCGGTAGCTGCGCTCGTCGCCGAGCAGCTCGGCCTTGAGCTGCGGCCACAGCTGCTCGGGATCGGTCTCGACCAGGCTGCGCTTGCGCATCATCGCGGCGAGCTGGCGCACCGGCAGCGGCTGGCCGTTGCGGAGCTGGGCGAACACCGTCGCGGCGGCGTCGCCGAGCGGCGTGCCGACCCGGGCGAGCGCGTCGTGCTCGCCGTTGCTCGCCGGCAGCTGGATCGCCGGGGAGGATGCCCCGGGCTGCGGCGCACCGGGTGGCCGGCCACCGGGCGGATGGGCCGGGCGCGGCTCGCCACCCCGTGCCTGGGCGCCCGCTTCCCCCCGATCGGGGCGGGCGTCGTGGCCCGGCCGCGGCGCGTGGTGCGGCTGGTCGCGGCGCTCGGCGCGCTGGCGATCGCGGTCGTCGCGGCGGCGGCGGCGGCGATCGCGGCGCTCCTGCCACTGCAGCTTGCGCTCGTCGCGCGCGTTGATCTCCGGCGTCATCGGCCGGTCCTCGTCGGCGGTCTGCCGGTCGGTGTACTCGGCGTGCGCGATCGCGGGCCGGGCGAGCTCGTCGCCGTACACCGAGGCGAGCTCCTGCTCCTCGGGGCTGAGCGCCGGCGGCTGGTCCTCGACCTCGACGACCTCCTCCAGCACCTCCTCGGTCGGCCCGGTCGGTTCCTCGTCGGCGTCCTCGTCGGCGTCTTCGTCGGCGTCCTCGTCCTCGTCCTCGTCTCCCGGTGCCCCCGGCCGGTCCCTGGCGTCGGCCGGCATCTCCTCCAGCACGTCCTCGCCGTCGTCGAGATCCTCGCCGTGCACCGGCGGGCCCTCGACGGTCTCGGCCGCGGCCTCGACCCGCGTCTCCGACAGGATGTCGGCGTCCTCGATCAGGTCGGCCTCGCCGATCGGCAGCTCGGCCTGGGCGGAGGGCGGCGGCGGCCGGGTCGGCCGCGGGATCCGGCCCGTCTTGGCGGACCGGCTCGGCTTGCTCGGCCTGGCCGGCTTGCTGGGCTTGCCGCCCCTGGCCGGCCTGGCGCGGGCGCCCGGCCTGGGAGCGACCGTCTTCTTTTGCGGCCGGCGCTTCCCGGCGGCCTCGGCCGCTTCCCCGTCGGACTGTTTCTTTGCCATCGCGGCGTGTCTACCGTGCCTCGCGAAGCTGCGTCAAGGCAACCACACCGCGGTCGACACGGACGAAAAATTGCCACGGATCGCCATCGCCGTTTAGCGTCGGAATGGCGGCGGGACAGCCGCGCGTTGTCGTCGTCAACCGGGCCGGCTGCCGCCGGGGCCGCGGCCACGGCCAAATGAAGGAGATGTCAGATGCAGTCCCGCAAGATCGGTGTGTTGCTCGGAGGGATGTCCAGCGAGCGCGAGGTGTCGCTGCGCACGGGAGAGGCGGTGCTCGCGGCGCTGCGCGAGCGCGGGCACCGGGCGGTCCCGATCTACGTCGACCGCGACGTCGATGTGGCGCTCCGCCAGGAGCAGATCGAGGTCGCGTTCCTCGCGCTCCACGGCCGGTGGGGCGAGGATGGCTGCATCCAGGGCCTGCTCGAGCTGCTGGGCATCCCCTACACCGGCTCCGATGTCCTCGCATCCGCGCTGGCGATGCACAAGGCCAAGGCCAAGGAGCTGTTCCGGCTCCACAACCTGCCGACCCCGGCGTACTACACGGTCACCGGCGCACAGCTCGCCCAGGGTCCCGAGGACACTCCCGGCGACGCCCTGGCAGCGATCCACGGCGACTTCGGGCTGCCGTGCGTGGTCAAGCCGGTCCGCGAGGGCAGCTCGGTCGGCGTCTCGATCTGTCGCGACGCGGCCGACCTGCTCCCCGCGGTCGAGCGCGCGCTGCGGTTCGACGACGAGATCCTCGTCGAGCGGTTCATCGCCGGCCGCGAGATCTCGGTCGCGGTGCTCGGCGACCGCGCGATCGGAGCGGTCGAGATCGCGCCGCGCGAGGGGTTCTATGACTACGCCCACAAGTACATCCGCGGCGCGACCGACTACTACGTGCCGCCCCGGGTGTCACCGGAGCGCTACCGCGGCCTGCTCACCCAGGCGCTGCGCGCCCACCTGGCGCTCGGCTGCAGCGGCGCGACCCGCGTCGACATCATGCTCTGCGAGGCGGGCAACGAGTTCGTCCTCGAGGTCAACACGCTGCCCGGGCTGACCCCGACCAGCCTGCTGCCCAAGATCGCCGACGCCGCCGGCATCTCGTTCGGCGAGCTGTGCGAGATGATGCTCGCCGGCGCGGGCCTGGCCGGCCGGCGCGGCCGCGGCGAGCGCCGGATCGCCCAGCGCGCGTTCGTCGGCGACGATCGCCGGCGCGCGCCGGTCGACGAGCAACCCTGCGAGCCCCCTCCGGCATGATGCATCGCAGCCAGCGTCGGATCTTGCTCGCCACCGCGGTGTGCGCGGTCGGTGTCCCGGCGAGCGCGGCCGCGTGGCTCGGCGCCCGTACCGACGCGCTCGCCGCCCACCTCGGCGCCGCCGGCGGGGTCCCCGCGCGGATCGGCCGGGTCGACGCCGATCTGACCGGAGCGGTCCGGCTGTCGGACGTCGCGCTCGGCGAGCTGGTCACCGCCGACGCGGTCGAGGCCTCGGTCGCGCTCGACTCGCTGCTGTCCGGCGCGCTGCGCGCCGACGAGATCCGGGTCGCCGCGCCGCGCGTCGCGGCCCAGGTCGACGGCGATGGCGACTCCGATCTCGCCCGGCTGGCGCGCCGCCTGCTCCTGCGCGGCGGTCGGGACGGCGGTGAGCCCGCCGGCCGGCTGCGCCGGATCGTCGTCAGCTCGGGCACGCTGTCGGCGCGGATCGCCGGGCTCGGCGAGCTGACCGCCGAGGGCGTCGCGATCACGCCCGACGCCGCCGGGGTCCGGGTGACCACCGCCGCGATCCGGCTCGCCGGCCGCGCCGGCCCGGTCGCGGTCGAGCTCGGCTTCGCGCGCGGCGCCGCCGACGTCACCCTGCCCCACCTGCAGTTTCGCCGCGTGCTCGCGGTCGCCGGCGCCGGTGCGGTCAGCGCGCTGCCGGCGCCCGGGCTCGCAGGCCCCGCCGCGGCGGCGATCCGGCTGCGCGACGTCGCGATCGGCCGGCTGGTCGCCGGGGGGCCGCTCGAGCTGCGCGCCGCGGTCGACGACGACGGCGTGCCGCGCCAGCTCGCGATCGACATCGCGCCCGGCGAGCGCGCGATCGCGATCCGCGGCGACCGGATCCCGCTGCGCGCGCTCGCCGCCGCGGCGCCGCGCGGCGTCGAGCTCGGCGCCGCGCACGCCAGCGGCGCGCTCGCCGTCCGCACGGCCGGCGGCCAGACCGCGATCGACGTGCGAAGCGAGTCGGGGGGGAGGGGCCCTGACGGCTCCGCCGGCGGGGAGGGGGTCCCCCCCCTCTTGATCGACGTCGACGGCGCGGTCGACGGCGTGGCGATCGACCACCGCGTGCTGGCCCAGGCCCCCGTGCCGCTCGCCGGGGAGGTCCACGCTTCGCTCGCGATCACGCCCGACGCGATCGCGGTGCCGCGCGCGGACCTCGCGCTCGGCGCCGCGCGCTGGACGCTGAGCGGCTGGCTGCGCCGCGGCGCGCCGGCCTCGGGCCAGCTCGACCTGACGCTCGCGACCGCGCCGTGCGGCGACCTGCTCGCCGCGCTGCCCGCCGAGCTGCGCGGCTCGCTCGATGGCATGGCGCTCGACGGAACCTTCGGCGCCCACCTCCGGCTCGCGGTCGACCTCGCAGCGCCCCCCGGCGACGGCATCGCCCTCACCGCGTCGATCGCCGACGAGTGCCGCGCGGTCGCCGAGCCGCCGGCGGCCGATGTCGCCCGGCTCGCCGGGACGGTCGACCAGCTCTTCCCGGACGGCAGCCGCGCGCGGATCGGCAAGGGCGAGCCCGGCTGGGCCGCGCTGGCGCAGCTGCCGCGCCACGTCGCCGGCGCGTTCGTCGCCGCCGAGGACGCCCGGTTCTTCGACCACGCCGGCTTCGACCTCGACCAGATCGCGCGCAGCCTCGAGATCGACCTGCGCGAGCACCGGCTCGTCCGCGGCGGCTCGACGATCAGCCAGCAGCTGGTCAAGAACGCGTTCCTGTCGCAGCGCCGCAGCTTCGACCGCAAGCTCCAGGAGGCGATCCTGACCTGGCGGCTCGAGGCCCGGCTCGACAAGCGCCAGATCCTCGAGCGCTACCTCAACCTGATCGAGCTCGGGCCGCACGTCCACGGCATCACCGCCGCCGCCCGCCACTGGTTCGGCGCGACGCCGCGCGAGCTCTCGGTCCGCCAGGCCGCGTTCCTCGCCGCGCTGACCTCGGAGCCGACCTCGATGAGCCGCCGGGTCCGCCGCGCCGGCGGCCTCGACCCCGACTCCGCCGCCCGGGTCGACGTCGTGCTGCGCGCGATGCACACGGCCGGCGCGATCGACGCCGCCGAGCTCGACGCCGCGCGCACCGCTCCCCTGCGGTTCCTCCCATCCGCGGTGGATTGACGTGCAGAGCGATACCTTCGACAAGGTGCACGCGGCGGTCGTCGTGAGCAGGTGCACGTGTCCGAGCACGCCCACGACGAGGCGGTCGACGACGGTCTATCGGTTGTGGACGTGGTCGACGCGACCCCGAGCGGCGAGGTCATCTCGCACGCAAGAATCTAATTGACGCCAGGCCGGCCAGCGCTCCTTGACCATCGGCGACCTGGAGATGTCCGACGACCTCGCCGCCGTCGACCGGTGCGCTGTCCCACCTACGAGCGATCGTCGTCAAACGCCCTCGATCCGCTCGAAATCGTAGGACTCGGAGCGCGGCGGAGCGCTCAGCTCGGCTCGTCGAGCACCTCGTCGAGCGTCTGGGCGCCGAGCACGCGCTCACCCCACCGCTCGAGGTCAGCCATGTCAGCCGCCTCGATGCGGGCGACGGCAGCCTCCGGTAGCTCGCCGAATCGGGCATGTAGCTGCCGCAACAGCAAGCTGCGTTCCCCTTCCCTGATCCCTTCCCTGATCCCTTCCTTGATCCCTTCCTTGCGGCCTTCCGTGATCCCTTCCTTGATCCCTTCCTTGCGGCCTTCCGTGACCCCTTCCTTGCGGCCTTCCGTGACCCCTTCCTTGCGGCCTTCCGTGATCGCTTCGGTGCGCAGCTTCTGCTGGTAGTCCTCGAACCATGCTCGAATTTCTGCGCTCATGTCGTCCTCTTGGTCCGTCGCGTGCTCGTTCCTTAGCTGGAAGTGTACCAGCAGAGGCGTCGCGATGGTCTTCTCCCATGCGTCGTCCGGCAGCGCCGCCAGATCGGCCAGCGCCTCGCGCAGCAGTCGTCCTGCCCCGAGCAGGCGCAAGAGCAGCGTCTCACGCGTCCGGGGGAGCTCCGCCAGGACGACGACGCGCAGCACCAGGCCCCAGACCGCGTGATAGACCCCCGGGCGCACCGCCTGGCAGCCGTAGGCGTCGAGCACCGTCTCGGGCCGGCCCGGGCTGATCACGACGAGCGCAGGGAAGGCCACCGCCGGCTGCGCCGATTCCTCGAGGTCCGCATCCACCGCGGCGGCGCCGGCGGCGGCGCGGGCGCGGCGCGAGAGCTCGTGATGCCAGGTGTGTTGCTTGTTGATGCACCGGCGAGCCTTGGCGAGCGCCGGCGTGTCGTGGAACGGCTCGAACAGGCTCGGCTCCGCTGACAGCTCGCCGAGCAGGCCCAGCTGGGAGCGCTCGGCTACGCGGTTGGGGTCGGGGACGCTGTAGACGTCGATCTTCTGCGTCGCCGCCAGGACCTCGACCTCGGACTCGGAGGCACAGGCGCGGCTCAAAGCGTCGCGCAAGATGTTCTTCGCGAACTGGTCCGAACGGTTGTGCATGGGCGCGTCACCCTTACCAGTCACCGCGGGGCGGCTTACCCAGCTGTTCGAGCTCGTTCACGGGCCGAACGCATTGCACACCGCTCTGACATCCAGGTCCGAGCGGTCGCTGCCGCCATTGCCCTCGGGCCTGCAGCTGGAGGGCGAGAATCCCGCACCCGCAGCCGCGCGCTGCTGTCGAGTCCACGGGTCGGGTCCACGGGTCGATGCGGCGCTCCTGCTGCAGGCTTGCACGAGCAGGATGGCTCTGGCACCTTCCGCTCCATGAGCCGGCAGCGCGGCGCGTCGAGCATGCACCGCGCCGAGCAAGTTGCGCAGGACGTGATCGCTCGGCGCATTCCGGCCCGAGCCGGCGAGCTGCTCGAGATCATCCACGCGATCAACCCGACCGGCCGCTCGCTCGGCACAGCGGACGAGCGCCGCCGCTACGAGCTCAAGGCGCGCCTCCAGAGCTTGCTGATCCGCAACTTCGCCGACGATCTCGTCGTGACGGCCGACGCACCGGGCGTGGTCTCGATCCGGCACCGCTACCTGGGACAGGACGCGTGCCACGCGCGGATCGATGAGCTCGACGACGATGCGCGCGCACGCGTGCAGTGGATGCTGGATGTCGGCGAGGTGGGCGAGCCGCCCGGGGGCATGGCGCCACCGCCGGCGGCCCGGGCGGCCACCGACACCGACCTGCTCGATCAGGGACGCCGCGCGCTGGCCGAGTTCGACTACGAGACGGCGCGAGCTCACTTCGAGCGCGCGCTGCAGGAGTCGAACGGAGATCCGACGGCGGCCCGCGCGTTGCTCGAGCTGCTGGTCGACCACATGGCGGCGGACGGTGACGCGCTGGCACTCGAGGATCAGCTGGCGCCGCGAGCCGCGGCCGACGCCGAGGTTCGCGCACTGCTGGCGGTCGCCGCAGCGCGCATGGGGGACGCAGGGGCGGCGAGTCGCCTGCTGGAAGGCCTGGTCGGTCCCAGGGTCGCGGAGGCGTGGAAGGCCCTCGCGGAGGATGCGGCCAGGCACCAGGTGGGCGAGGAGCTCGAGCACCGCATCGCTCGCCTGGCCGAGGCCGACCCGAGGCACCCCGATCTGGTTCGGTTCCGGGACCAGGCCCAGCGGCTGCGCGCCGATGCCCGGAGGCCGGCCGAGCTGGAGCTGACGCGGCTGGCCGAGGCCGGTGACGACGAGGCCACCGCAGCTCATGCGCGAGCATTGCTCGCCCGCTGGCCCGACAGCCGTGTCGCCGGCCGGATCCTGGGCGGGATCCAGGACCGGAGGCGCGCGAGCGAGACCGAGCGACTGCTCGCGAGTGCGCGCTCGGCGCTGTCGAACGGCGACACCGGGCTCGCGACCGAGCTGTGCCGGCAGGCACGCAGCGTGGGCGCCGACACGGCCGATCTGCTGGAACAGATCCGCGAAGCCGAGGCGGCGAGGGAGCGCGCGCGCCAGGACGCGGAGGTCGCCGCGGTGTGCGCTCAGCTCGCCGGTGCGGATCCTCGCCCGGGCCTGGAGAAGCTTCTCGCGCTCGAGCCCGAGCTGCGCCACCGGGTCCGGATCCGGCACCACCTCCCGTTGCTCGACTGGCTCGAGCAGGTCGCCGCGCGCAACAAGGCAACGCAGCACGGCGCGGCCATCGATGCGGTGCTCGCGGTCGCGGCGGCAGCCAGCGCGGCCGAGCGCGGCGACGACGAAGCCACGCTCGCGCTGCTCGAACCGCACCGCTCGCTGGTCATCAGCCTGGCCCGGGCGAACGAGCTCCAGGCCGAGGCCCGCGGCAGGATCGCAGCTCGCCGGCGCACGGCCTCGGCCAGCGCGCTCGCCGAGGCGCGGCTCGCGCTCGCCCGAGACGATCTCGAGACCTGCGAGCGCCTGTGCGATCGGGCAGATAGCCGAGATCTCGATCGCGCGCTTCGACCGGCCCTCGATCAGGTGCGGCACGAGCTCCGTGCGCGGCAGGAGTTGAAGCGTGGTCAGGCCATGGTGGACCAGCTGGTCGCGTCGGGCGACCTGGTCGGCGCTCGACGCGAGCTGGAGGCCTTGCTCGGCGCCGCTCAGGTCGAGGCCACTCACGCCGCCGCGTTGCGCCGGCGGCTCGACGATCTCCGGGTGGAGCTGCGGCGCGCCTGGTGCGTCTGCACCGACGACGTTGGCGAGCGGCCCGACCACCACGACCTGGTCGGTGAGCTGCTCGGCCGACTGCCCTATGCCGAAGCGGCCCTGCCATGGCTGGCCCCCGGCGGGCGCGAGCTCGTGATCGCGAGCGCCGAGGGTCCCCACCTGTTCCTCGGGAGAGTCTCGGTGGATGACGGCCGGTTGCGCGAGCGACGCTACCTGCGGGCTCCCACACCCCTGGGCGAGCTGATCTCCGCGACGATCGACGGCGACGCGCTCTGGCTCATCGGCGATGCCGGTCGCATGCTCCAGATGTCGCAGACGACGGGAGAGCCTGTGCGATGGCTGTCCCTGAACCCGTTCCTGACCGGCGGCGAACGTATCGAGCGTGGGTTCGTCGCGCCCGGGGGAAAGCACCTCTGGCTCGAGGTGAGCCTCCCCGGCGGCTTGCCCCAGGACCGGGTGATCGAGATCGAGCCAGGGCGGATCCGGCGGGAGCTCCCCGCCGCCCGCTCGTTCCAGCCGCTCGTCGCCGGCAGCTCCTCGGGGGTCATCGGAACGGGCCTCGACGGCGGGGCGGTGCGCTACACCGAGCGCGGCGCCGTGGCGGAGGAGATCGCCGCCGCCGCACCGATGCGGGTGTCCGCGGTGATCATCGATCCCGACCGGGAGCTGGTCGTGGTGGGATCGCGGCTCGACGGAACCGGCGAGATCGAGATCGTGCGAACCCGGGCGGGACGCACGATCCACCGCCGGACGCTGGTCGCGACCGACACCGACGCGGCGCATCGCTGCGTTTCCGCCCGGGATCTCGGGCTCCTCGCCGTCCATCATCACGTCGAGCATGACGAGGTCGAGCATGACGGCATCGAGCATGACGGCATCGAGCATGACGACGTCGAGCATGACCGCACCGAGCATGACCGCATCGAGCATCGTGACGTCCAGCTGGCAGTGTTCCGGTTCGCCGATCCAGAGCTCGTTCCGGTCTACGCGACCCCGGCGCCGTGGGACCTCGCCCTCGCGCAGGACGCCGACGCGGCGCAGGTGGTCTGTCTCTGGGACAGCTCGCGCGGCGTCGAGATCGAGCGCCTCGGACCGCAGCCCCCGGCGTTCGGTGACGCGATCGGGCTGCGCGCACGGTCGTTCGCGCCGTCGGTCGACAGCCACTTGTCGTGCGGAACTGCCGCGGAGGACGCGGGAGACACGGCGCTGATCTTCGCCGCGAACCGCGCCGCCGAACGCGGCGACTGGCGCGAAGTCCGCGCGCTGCTCGAAGGCGTGCCGCCCGACAGCGTGGCGCCGGAGTGGCTCGCGCATCATTGCCACCTCCTGGGACTCGCATGGCTGCGGACCGGAACCGAGGCCGCCCGCGTGCGCGAGCTCTGGCAGCTCGGATGGTCCCGGGAACCAGCGGTCGACCGGCTCTTCAAGTGCCGGCTCGACGTCTGCCTCGAGATCGTCGAGCCGCTGCCCGATCCGCTACCCGACGCGTGGTGGGGGCCCGCGGCCTCCCTCGTCCGGCAGCTGCGAGGAGCCATCGCGAGCGCGGACCGGCTCACGGCAGCGGGCCAGCCCCGGGCGGCGCTCGACGTGATGCGTCGGCGGGTGGTGACCGCACACCGCGAGCTGCAGAGTGCGGCGCGGCTCGCCGCGGCATGGCTGGCGGTCTCGCCCAGCCGCAACGACGACCGCTTCTGTGCGGCGATCGCGCTGGCCCGGTTCAACGGGCTCGTCGCGCGCCGCGCCCCGGGCCCTTCGGTCCTCGACCTTCCGATCGAAGGGGCCTGGACCCGGGATCAGCTGACCTCGCTGGCCGAGCGCGCAGCGCAGTGGCTCGCCGCGTGGCAGGCGTGATCAGACCCCGAGGAACAGGCGGTTGCCGAAGTTGCGCTCGAGGTCGGCCGCGAAGATCTTCTGGGCGGCGCCGTCGATGTCGTAGGCGACACGCTTGAACTCGAAGGTGCGCTCCTCGGTGTCGTAGATCGTGTAGCTCGCGCGGTTGTCGTAGTCGCGGGGCTGGCCGACCGAGCCGACCGAGATGATGTAGCGGTGCTCGGGGCGGATCACGAACTTGGTGGCGACGACCTCGTAGACCTCGTCGCGGCTCAGCGCGAACGACTTGCAGAGGTGGGAGTGGCCGATGAACGTGACCAGGCCGAGATCCTCCCACATGTCGAGGCAGCGCGTCGCCTGCTCGACCGAGAAGATGTACTCGAACTCCTCGAGGTTGATCGGCGAGCCGTGGCAGAACGTGATGTCGCCTTCGCGGACCTCGTACGGCAGGTTGCGCAGCCAGTTCATGTTCTCCGGCGACAGCTGGCGGGCGTGGAGGTCGAGCGCCTGGCGGGCCGCGTCATAGTAGTAGGAGTAGTCCATCCGGCCGGCGACCGCGGCGTCGTGGTTGCCCAGGATGGTGTAGGCGGCGGTGCGCCGGATCAGGTCGCAGCACTCGTTGGGCGACGCCCCGTAGCCAACGACGTCGCCGATGCACACGTACTTGTCGATGCGCTCGGACTTGTAGGCATCGATGACGGCGTTCATCGCTTCGATGTTTGCGTGGACGTCGGAGAAGATGCCGATCCGCACAGCTGACGGATGATACCTGAACTCGACAGAAACTGCGCACCGCCGATCGCAGCATCTACTGGCAGGCGCCCGCGGCGGGTACGATGCCCGCTCCATCGTCCGGGCGCGACACTGCGGCAGCTACGGCGCGCGCGGTGTAGGTCAGGCTCACGATTCGGCGGCGGCCCGCGCGTCGGGTGGATCACCGTCGTCGGGCTCGCCCGGCTGCAGCGCGTCGAAGAACTGTTGCGAGAACGCGTGGTTCACGCTGAGCTCGTGCTCGCGGGGGCCTGCCGCGCCCCGCTCCGCGCCGCGATCGCGGACCATCATGTCCAGGAGCTCCACCGCCCTTGTCGCGATCGGGGATACGATGCTCTCCGCGGCGGCCATCGCCGACAGCGCGGGCTCGCCACCGCGCGATCCGACGTGCGCCATGGCCCAGGCGATCCGCTCCGCGGTCTCCGGCCCACCGCGGCCGACGTCGCGCACCAGCCAGACCAGCGCCGGCGTCCCGATCTCGCCGATCGCGCGGGCGATGTCGTGCCACAGGTCGGTGGGTTCCGACAGCAGGAGGCCGATCATCGCCTGGGTCGCCTCGTCGGACCGGCCGAGCGCGAGCGCGAGCGCGCAGCCGTGGCGCAGGTAGGCCTTGCTGCTCGACAGGCCCTCGATCAGCGCCGGGTGGGCCGGCGGTCCGAGCTTGACGGCGCGCGCGAGCACGCGGACGGCCTCGCCGCGGCTCATCTGCAGGGCCGCCGCGATCACCGGCCGCGCCGCCCGAGGATCGCTGTGATCGCACAGCGCGAGCGCCGCCGCGAGCTTGCGCGCCCGGCCGTCGCGCCCGGTCGCCGCGGCCTCGAGCACCTCGAGCAGCTCGTCGGTCGACAGCGGCAGCGCCGCGTCCGGGGCCAGGGTCAGGCCGCCCGCTGCGGTCTCGATCGACCCCGCGGCGACCGGCGCGGCATCGCTGGCGATCGCGCCGGCGCCGTTGGGCGCGGTGGCCCGCAGCGCGACGCCGAGCGCGCGGGCCTGTTCGGCGATCGCGGCGGCGTTGTCCGCCGTGGCCTCGGCGTCGATGTCGAACGCGTGGGGATCGTGGCGCAGCTTGTCAAACCCGCGATCGAGCCGGGTGATCAGATCGCGGCGCGACCGCGCGAAGCCCTCGGACACCGCGATCTGCGCCAGCTCGGGCCCCATCCACACGCCCCACGCGACGGCGCGCGCGACGGTCCTGCGCCGCAGCTGGCGCCACAGCGACAGCGGGAACCCGCGCGTGCACACCAGGTAGTCCTCGAGCGCGGGCCGGGTGAACCGGCGGGTGATGGCGAGCGCGCGCCGCAGCTGCTGCGCGGTCGCGATCTGCGCGAGCCGGTCGATCCGGAGCTCGTTGCGCTCGGGGTGGTCGATCCCGAGCAGGTCGTAGCCGGTGCTCAGCACCAGGTCGCGCGCCGCGCCGTGATCGAGCGCGGTGCTGGCGGTCACCGCCTGGAGGTGCTCGTCGGCGGCCTGCGCGAGGTAGCTGACGTTGTCGGCCAGCGGCGCGGCCAGCTTGCAGCGCCGGACCGTCCGGCCGCCGGTGATCACGGTGAGGGTGAGCTCGAAGCTGCGGCCGAGCGCGCGCAGCACGCCGCGATCGCGATCGGCGGCGACGTCGAGGGTCTCGACCGCGAGCTCGCCCGGCGCCGGGGCGCGCAGCGCGGCCGGCGAGCCGAGCACCAGCGCGATCACCGGCGCGGTCGGCGCGCGATGCAGCACCAGGCGGAGGTCGAGCGGGCCGGCCAGCACGGCGGCCAGGCCGGCGTCGGCCGCGATCGCCAGGTGGACCCCGGTCTCGTCGACGCGCCAGCCCGGCTCGGGCACCGCCGGCACGCTGTCGTCGGTCGCACCCGGCACCGGTCCGAGGATCGGCAGCTCGGCGACCTCCGTGGTCACCGGATCGCCGCCCGGGCCGAGGCTGTCCGTCGCATCCACGAGCCGCGCCGGGGCTCCGCCCGGACCGGTCACCTCGGCGTCGGCCTCGGCGTCCACCGCGGTCTCGTCCGCGGTCTCGGACGCGAGCGCCGCCGCGATCTCGGCCTCGGCATGGGCGTCAGCCTCGGGGTCGGCCTCGCCCGCGGCGCCGGGCGATCGCGACACCGCCAGGACGGCGAGCGGTTCGTCGAGCGCGAGCTCGGCGTCGAACGAGCTGTCATCGAAGGGCACCTCGTCGAGCGACTGCTCGTCGAACGGCACCTCGTCGAACCCGGGGAACCCGGGATCGAACGGCGGCTCGCCCGCTGCGTCCGGCGCGGCCCCGGGCGCGAGGTCGGATGCGTCCGCCGAGGCCTCGGCGCCGAGGGCGTCCTCGCCGCCGAACGCTCCGGCGGGCTCGCTGGCCACGTCGTCGGCCGCCTCATGGATCCCGTCGTGCCCCCCCTCGCTGGCCACCGGGTTGACCCGCTCGCTGGCCGCCTCGATGGCTGCCTCCTCGGCGACGTCGTCGGCCTCGACCACGCGCTCGATCACCGGCTCGGCGTCGGGGTCGGACGCACCGTCGCCGGCGGGCACGTCGTCGCTCCCCGGATGGAACGCGACCTCGGCGGTAAACTGCTCGGTGTCGTGGCCGCGGATCTCGCCGCGCAGCCGGGCGAGCTCGACCCGTGCGGCGGCGAGCTCGGCGAGCGCGTCGCGCTGCCGCGCCCGGTCGGCGAGCAGGGCGCACAGCCCCTCGGCGCCGAACACGACGGCGAAGTCCTTCGCGTAGCTCGGGACGTCGGCGATGTCGTCGCGCAGCTGCTCGAGCAGGCGGATCCGCTCCTCGATCTCGCGGTGGCGATGCGCGTCGCCCAGCACCAGCAGCATCATGCGGCCGGCCGGGTCGTGGTAGACCACCGGCACGGCGATCCGCATCTCGCCGCCGCCGAGCTGCACGACGTTGAGGCTGTCGTCTTGCAGCTGCTCGGCGAGCGCCGGATCGGTGGCGGCGTTGATCCCGGTGTAGACCTCGACCGCGACCAGCGCGCCGCGCGAGTCGATGACGTGAACGGTGGACGTCCGGGTCTTGCCGATCTCGCCGAGGTACGGCGGGCCGATCACGTGCACTTCCCCGGCCCGCGTCGCGCCATGGGCTAGTTGACCGGCCCGCTCGCTTCGTCGTCGGCGACCGGCTCCGGCGCGCCGTCGCCGAGCGGGTCCTCGTCGACCTCGTCGTCGTCGACCTCGTCGTCGTCCTCGTCGCTGTCCTCCGCGTCCGGATCAACGACGGCGGCGACGGCGACGTCGTCGTCCTCCTCGTCCCCGAGCATCTGCGCCGCGACCGCGACCAGCACCTCGTGGACGTGCTCCAGGGTGTCGAGCCGCCCGCACAGCGAGTAGTAGTCCTCGATCGTGACCTCGCCCATCCGCGCCAGTGCGCGCTGGACGTACGGCAGCATGCGCGGCGGCGCGGCGATCTCGGAGTCGAGATCCGCGAGGTCCGCGCGCGCGATCGCCGCGGCGACGAACCCGACGGGAGAGAAGTTGAGGCCGGTCGGCAGCACGATGCGCCACTCGGCCTCCTGGTCCGCGAGCTCCCAGCGCCCGCCGAGCCGCTGGCGGACGACCTCACCGAAGTACGCACCCGAGGTCGCGACCACGAGCTGGAGCGCCGCGGGCTGGCCCTCGGGGACGTTGCGCAGGTAGTGGTCGAGCACCGGCAGCGTGTTGCTGTCGTACTCCAGCTGGATCCCGAGCGCCCGCCGGACGTACGAGACCGCCTGGTCGGCGTACTCGCGAACGCGCGGGGGAACCGAATCGAGCATATCAGCCAGCGTACCGCGGTTCGCGGAACGGGGCTACGGCTGGCTCTCGATGATCGCGAACCGGACGTTGCCCTGCGGCACGCGGATCTCGACGACGGCGGCGTCGCTGGTGGCCTGGCCGAACGTCGACTCGACCCAGCCGTTCGGTCGGGGCCGCATCGGGGCGCCGAGCTCGACCTTGCTGCCCCGCGCGCGGACCATGACCGCGCCGTGCCGGCGGAGCTGGATGTCGACGTCGCCCTTGTACGCCGACACCAGCAGGTGGCCGTGCAGCGCGGCCTCGGCCTCCAGCAGGATCTCGCCCTCGGTCGCGGTCAGCTCGATGTCGCGGGCGCGGACCCGGCGGCCCTCGATCCGACCGTGGTGAACCGAGGCGAACACGCGGTCGCCGCCGATCGTGTCGAGGTTGAGGTCCGACGCCAGGGTCTGGGCGTCGACCGAGCCGAACACCTGGACCAGCCGGGTCAGGCCCGACACGCTGTGGGTCAGCACCTCGCCCTGGACGTTGCGCACCGAGATCGGGCCCGAGGCGGTGTCGAGATCGCTGCCGGCGTCCATGTTGACGACCTCGAGCGCTCCGCTCGACGCCGCGGCCTCGATCCGCGCGTTGCGCGGCGCCCGGATCACGAGGTCGATCCGGAGCTGGCGGCGCACCACCGGGCGGGCCTCCTTGCCGCCGTCCGCGGTGGTCTTGATCGAGACCGTGCCGTCGGGGTTGGGCACCAGCGAGATGTGCAGGCGATCGAGCGCGTCGTCGTCGGGCGCGAACTTGTGGCTCTCGATCTGGATCGCCGTGCCGTCGTAGCCCTCGACCTTGACGTCGCCCAGCGGGTTCTCGATCGAGAGCTGGGTGAACGGGTGGGCGGCGGGCTCGATCGTCAGCCGCGCGCGCTCGCTGACGCCGCGGCGCGGCGCGCCGGTCTCCGGGTTCGACGCCGCCGGGCGCGGCGGCTCGGCGGCGGCCGATCGGATCGGGCCGGCCACGACGGCCGAGGCGAGCACGGCGCGGGCGACGATCGCGATCCGGGCGCGCGAGGCCGCGTTCACTGCGGCCCTCCGCTCGCGAGCAACGTCTCGTCCCGGACGATCGCACTTTGCAGGTAGCGGATCAGCGAGCGCTGGGCGCGCTGCACCGAGCGCGGCGCACCGGCGTGCGCGATCGCGCCCCGCAGACCGGCGACCCGGGCATCGAACGCCGCCCGGTCGTCATCCTTCCAGCGCTCGCGCGCGGCTTCGGCAAGAGTCATCAGCTCTCCGACCACGCGATCGTAGCTCCTGGTTGTCCGCGCCGCGTCGGCCGCCAGATCCGCGGTGACGTCGTCGGTCGACGCCGCATCGCCGGCCGCCGAGCGGTCCGGCGCCGGGCTCGGGACCGGCGTCGGTACGGGCGGGTCGTGCCGCACGGGCGGCCCGGACGGCGGCCGCAGCACGATCGGCGGGGGCGCCGGCTCGTCGGCGCGGTGGCTGCGCCAGGTCACCACCGCGATCGCGGCGGCGGCGACCGCGCTGGCCACGGCGAGCTGCGGCATGGTCGGCGTCCAGCGCGCGCGGGCCCAGCGCGCCCAGCGCGCGGCGGTGCGGCGCCACCGCGGCGTCCTGGCGTCGGCGACCTCCTCGGCGGCGAGCCGGGCCTGGATGCCGGTCCACAGCGACGCCGGCGGGTCGACCGGCGGCAGCAGGTGCAGCCCGTCGCGCAGCGCCGCCTCGTCGCGGGCGACCTCGCGGCACGCCGCGCACTCGCGCAGGTGACCGCGCACGGCGCTGCCGTGATCGTCGGCGAGCTCGCCGTCGAGGTACGCGGTCAGTCGCGGTCGGGTCTTGTCACAGGTGGTCATGGTGGCTGGATGGCTAGGTCTCGTCGCGGTCGGTGCGGTCGGCGCCGCGATCGGCGCCGGAGGCGGAGATCGTCGCACCGAGCAGCTCGCGCATCCGCGCGCGGGCCTTGTGGAGCTGCGACTTGCAGGTGCCGATCCGGCACTCGAGGATCGCCGCGCACTCCTCGTGAGACAGGCCCTCGACGTCGTGCAGGACCAGGATCGCACGGTAGCCGGCCGGCAGCTGGGCCAGCGCCGCTTCGATCCGCGCAGCGAGCGCTGAATCGCGCTCGGCGACCGGCGGCGCCGGGAGCTCGGTCAGCCCCTCGTCGCCGACCTCGTTGCGCCGGCCGCGCCGCGCCAGGTGGGACAGCGCGGCGTTGACGGTGAGCCGGTAGATCCAGGTCGACAGCGCCGAGTCGCCCCGGAACGCCGCCAGACCGCGGAACACCCGGACGAACACCTCCTGGGCGACCTCCTCGGCGTCGGATCCGCCGACGATGCGATGCGCCATGCCGAAGACCCGGCGCTTGTACTGGTGGTAGAGCATCTCCATCGCACGCGCCTCGCCCCGCCGGCATGCCGCGATCAAATGGGCATCATCGGCGAGCGTGGCGGAGCTGCGGATGCGGGGTTCGGCGAGTGCGGCGGGTACTGGTTCGGCCAGATCGGTCACAGGTGCCCCAGGTGACGGCGCCCCACTCGGTGGTGGGTCTGTGGTGGGACCACCGGGGTCCGAAACTCGTTGCCCGGAGCTGCGAGACATGATGACGATCACGCCGGGGCCCTGCGTGCTGCCCGCACGCTAGCAGCAAACGGCGCAAGCCCGCATCAGCTTTCGACCGAGTGTGCGTTTGGGTATGATGGGCGTGTGCAAGCCCCGCTCGTCGTTGGCTTGGGCCGCATCGGGGTGGCCGTCTCGGCGCTCGCCCCGAACCTGCCGGAGGTCGGCGCGCCGGCCGCGGATCTCGCCGCGCTGTCGACCTCCCCGGCCGCCGGCGTCGCCGTGGCGCTGCGCGCAGCGGTCCGGCTCGGCTGCCAGGCGCGTGCCGCCGGGACCCACGGCGCCGACCTGCTGGGCCAGCTCGCGCGCACCGCGATGCGCGAGGCCGGGATCGACGTCGAGCTGGTCCGCGCGGTCGGCTCCAGCGCGTGCGAGCTGGTCACGGTCGCCGGCGACGGCACGCTGCGCACCCGCTACCAGGGCGACCGCGGTCAGCCGGTGCCGATCGACGCCGGCGCGGCGCTGGGCGGCGCCTCGGCGCTGCTGATCGACGGCACCGCGCCCGCCGACCAGCTCCACGCCGCCGCGCTCGCCCGGCAGACCAAGCAGCCGGTGATCTTCGACGTCGGCGAGCTGCGCGACGGCACGGTCGAGCTGATCCGCGTCACCGACATCCTGATCGCCTCCGAGCGCGAGGCCAGCGAGCTCGCGCCGCGCGGCGAGCTGACCGACGCGCTCGACGAGCTGCTCGCCCTGGGGCCGCGCGCCGTCGTGATCACGCTCGGCGACAAGGGCGCGATCGGCCGCCACGGCGAGCAGATCGTGCGCTGCCCGGCGTTCCCCGGCGAGCTGCTCGACGCCTACGGCGCCGGCTCGGTGTTCCACGGCGCGTTCGCCGCCGCGCTGCTCAGCGAGCTGCCGTTCGCGCGCTGCATGGAGCTCGCCGCCGCGGCCGCGTCGCTGTCGCTGCGCGAGCTCGGCCCGTGGTCGGCGATGCCGAGCCGCGACGACGTGCTCGCCCTGGTCCGGACCCGGCGGGGCTGACCCGCGCGCCGCGCACCGCCGCTACGCCGCGCGCGATGCGGACCGGGCAGCCCGCGATCGGGATCCATCGACCGCGATCGGGAGCTTTCCAGGGTGGTGCGACGGATGTCACAAGATTCTCTGATCGTCCGGCGATCCGCACACCGCCGGCGCGCCGGGTTGAATGAACCGGTCGCCCCCCCGTCCACCGAGCATGGCACCGGAACCTGCTCTGTCGCTCCCCGCATCGCGGGCCTCGGGCCATGCATCCGGCCGCCGCGTGAGGCATGGTCGGGGCATGCACCGCCTGCTCGCGCCGTCCGTGGTCCTCCTGGTCGCCTGCGCCTCCAGCGCGTCGGCCGAGCCCCCTGCTCCCGCTGCTCCCAGGCCGGGGCCGGCCGCGCCGTCGACGCCCGCCGCACCCGCCGCCTGCAAGCCGAACGGCGCCGCGGTGTTCCAGATCGACCACAAGATCGAGCCGGGCGCCAAGCTCGCGACGTCGGCGGTCAAGCTCTACGCCACCGGCGCATGGACCCACGACGAGACCGACGCCGAGGGCAAGGCCCAGCCGCAGGCCGCGGGCTGCCTGGCCCGGCCCGACGTCAAGCAGGTCACCGACGCGCTCAAGGCCGCGCCGTGGAAGGTCACCACCGCGCCGGTCCACTGCATGGCGATGTCGTCGCAGTTCACCGAGTACCGCGTCGACGGCAAGCTGGTGTTCACCCAGAAGCTGTGCAGCGGCAAGAACCTCGACGACAAGAGCCGCGCGGCGCTCGACAAGGCGATCGCGCTGGTCGAGCCGCCGGGCACGCCCCGCCAGGCGCCCTGACCGCACCTGACGCCGTCTCGCTCGGGCGATCCAGCGCTGCCATCGCGACGTGCGGATCTCACATCCCGGCACGTCCCGCTGAAATGGCTCTCGCGTCATGAGCTGTGAGATCGGTTTCCGGCGCGGCCGTGGTCTCCGTCCTTGCGTGGACTGCGTGGTCGTGGACTGATCCTCCGCCGAGGATCCTCGTGAAGCACTTCATCTCGCTCGTTGTCGTCCTCGTTGTCGTCTCGAGCGTCGCGTGCGGCGGCTCGTCCAGCAGCTCTCCCGATGCCGCGGGCGGTCCGAGCGCTTGCAGTGCCGCCCGCGCGCAGCTGCTCGGCGCGGTCAACTCCGTGTCGACCGGCAGCGTCACCGTGCTGAGCTCGAGCAGCGGCGTGACCACGCTGTACGTGGATGCGTCGGCCGGTGGCCTCGCGGCGGAGTCGGCCAACCCGTGGATCTTCGTCTCCCTCGGCGGCAAGGCGAAGGCCTCGGTCACCGACACGACCTCGGTCGCGTCGACCGGCTGGGACCTCGCGCTCAAGCGCCCGGCGCTCTACACCAACGACGGCGACGGCGGCGACGGTCAAGGCGGCGCGGTGATGATCCAGAAGCCGTTCGCCTCCGTCACCGCGGCGGACGCCTCGAGCGCGGCGTTCGCGACCGAGAAGTTCTTCGACGCACAGTGCAACCCGATGACCGATCCGATCGGCGCGCCGCTGACCACGTTCTCGGCCTGGTACGACTACGACCAGACCGCGCACACGCTGACGCCGGCGGCCGGCACGTGGCTCGTGCGCGGCAGCACCGGCACGCTGTACAAGCTGCGCATCGACTCGTATTACTCGGCTCCCGACGGCAGCGACGGCACCGGCGACGGCGGCACGTTCAAGCTCGACGTCGGAGCGCTGTGACCCGCACGCGCGCGCTGCTGATCGCCGCTGCCGCATGCTCGGTCGCCCGCACGGCAGCCGCCGACTGCACGCGGCCGACCGGCCCCCGGGGCGACGCGCTGGGCTACGCCTACGGCTCGGCGGCCGTCCAGTCGTTCGGCAACGCGAGCGTGCGGGTCTGGTACACCACGGAGGGGCCGCACGCGGTCAACGCCGCGAGCTCGCGCAGCGATGGAGTCCCCGACGACGTCGCGGAGGTCGCTCAGGTGACGAGCGATGCGCTGGCGAGCTACGCGGCGATGGGCTACCGGCCGCCGGTGTCGGATGCCGCGACGCCGGCGTGCGGCGACGATGGCGGCGACGGCCGGCTCGACGTGTATCTCGTGCAGATGACCGGGGGCGACGGCACGACCGTGGCCGAGTCCGGGCGGTGCACCGCGGCCGGCGCCGCAGCGGCGTGCGCGAGCTACATCCTCGCGCGCGCCAACTTCGCCGGGCTGTATCCGAGCGCGGATCTCGGGATCCATACCGTGCTGCCGCACGAGGCGTTCCACACCGTCCAGAACGCGTACGACGCCGCGGTCGATCGGTTCTGGGCCGAAGGGACGGCGCAGTGGGCGGCCAACCGGCTCGATCCATCGCTCACCGATCTCGAGCGGTTCCTGCCGGCGTTCTTCAGCCAGACCGCTCGCTCGCTCGATGCGCCCGCCAACGGCGTCACGTCGGCATTCCTCTACGGTGCCGCGATCTGGCCGGTGTTCCTCACCCAGCGCCACGGCGACGACATCGTGCGCGCGATCTTCGATCAGGAGGCTGCCGGTGATCCGGCGCTCGCTGCGACCGACGTCGCGCTCGCGGCCCGTCAGTCGGCGATGGCGACCGAGTATCCGGCGTTCGCCGCGTGGAACGCCGCGACCGGGACGCGGGCTGGGGCCGGCGGCTATCCCGAGGCGGCGATGTATCCGATGGTCACGGTCGCCGAGCTGACGGGCGGCCGCGCGCAAGGCATCACGTCTGGCTTCGCCTCGTACTACTTCCACGTCGCGGTCCAGACGCGCGCGATGGTCTCGCTCGATACGGTCGCGACGCGCAACGCGGGCACGTTGATCCCGCTGGTCGACGGCGTGGCGCAGCTCGACGCCGCGGCGCCGCTGCCGGCGACGCTCGCCGCCGGCGAGGCGATCGTCGTCGTCAGCGGCGCCACCGTGAACAAGACCGACGCGCCGTTCACGGTCGCGGTCGGTTCGGGCGAGGGCGGCGGGGGGTGTGCCACCGGCGCGCGCGCCGAGCCCTGCGTCGGGCTGGCCGTCCTGTTCCTGCTGATGCGGCGCTCCGTGTTGCGCCGAGCCAGGACCTACCGCCTGCGCGGCCGCCCGACATTGCTGCCCTCGAGCCGGAAGTTGGCGTCGGCCGCCGCCATCTGCTCGGCCTCCTTCTTCGACTTGCCGACGGCGCGCGCCCACTCGTCGGTGCCGATCGTGACCGCGACGACGAACCGCTTGTCGTGATCGGGGCCGATCTCCTGGACGACGCGGTAGGTCGGCGTCGCCTTGAGCCGGGCCTGCGCGGTCTCCTGCAGCCGGGTCTTGAAGTCGTAGAAGCCCTTGAACTCGACGGTCTCGATCCGCTGCGCGAGCAGGCGCTCGACGTAGCCCTGCGCGGCGTCGAACCCGCCGTCGAGGTAGACCGCCGCGAGGATCGCCTCGAACGCGTCGGCGAGGATCGACGGCTTGGCCCGCCCGCCCGACTTCTCCTCGCCCTTGCCGAGCAGCAGCCACGCGCCGATGCCGAGCTGGGCGGCGACCTCGCTCAGGCCGGCCTCGCTGACGACCTGGGCGCGGGTCACGCTGAGCTCGCCCTCGCGGAGCTGCGGGTAGCGCGTCATCAGCTTGTGGCCGACCACGAGATCGAGCACGGCGTCGCCGAGGAACTCGAGCCGCTCGTTGTCCTCCAGGCGCTCGGCCGGGTGCTCGTTGCACCAGCTCGTGTGGCGTAATGCCTGCTCCAGCAGGCTGCGCTCGCGAAACGCATAGCCGAGCATGGCTTCGAGGGAGGAGTAGTCGGCCACGACCCATGGTACCCTCGGATCGGTGGAAGCGCTGCGCGAGCGTTTCGGCAAATACCACGTGCTCGAGAAGATCGCGCAGGGCGGCATGGCCGAGGTCTACAAGGTCAAGACCGTCGGGATCGCCGGGTTCGAGAAGATCCAGGCGCTCAAGCGCATCCTGCCCCACCAGGCGCGCGAGGCGCGGTTCATCCGCAGCTTCATCGACGAGGCGCGGATCGCCGTCGAGCTGACCCACCGCAACATCGTCCAGGTGTTCGACTTCGGCAAGGCCGACGGCGAGCTGTTCCTCGCGATGGAGCTGATCGAGGGCAAGGACCTGCGGACCGTGATGACCCAGGCGGTGGCGCGCGACGCGCTGCCCGAGGTCGCGATCGCGGCCTACATCATCTCCGAGGTCGCCTCGGGGCTCGACTACGCGCACCGCAAGGCCGACGGCTACGGCAGCCCGCTCGGCATCGTGCACTGCGACGTGTCGCCGTCGAACGTGATGCTGTCGACCGAGGGCGACATCAAGATCCTCGACTTCGGCATCGCGCGCGCGACGTTCGCGTCGGCGCTCGAGCGCCGGCGGCTGCGCGGCAAGCCGCGCTACATGTCGCCCGAGCAGACCACGGGCGAGACCCCGAGCGCGGCGTCCGACGTGTTCGCGCTCGGCATCATCGCGTGGGAGCTGTTCACCGGCTCGCCGCTGTTCCGCGGCGACGACCTCCGGGCGGTGCTCGAGGCGGTCCGCCGCACCGATCCGCCCCGGATCGATCAGGTCAACCCGCGCGTCCCGGGGGAGATCGCCGACGCGGTGGCGATCGCGCTGCGCCGCGACGCCGAGGCGCGAGGCACCGCCGCCGATCTGGTCAACGCGTGCACGCGCGCCGCGATGCCGGCCAGCCCGCGCGTGCTGGCGCGCTGGCTCAAGGACCTCGAGGCGCGGCCGGCCCGCACGGTGGCGCCGTGGCACAGCGAGGGCACGATGGCCGGCGTGCGCGACCCCGCGGCGCGCGACCCGCTCGCCGCGCCGCGGCCCTCGGCGACGGTCTCGCTGCACGAGGCGCCGGCGGCGGCCGTCGACGTGCCGGTGGTGCGCCCGGCGCGGGAGCTGCCCGCGACGCCGGCGCGCGTCGAGCGAACCGAGCCGATCGACCTGATCGAGCCGCCCGAGCGCCCCGCGCTGCCGGTGTCATCGCCCCCGCGCGCGGCGTGGGAGGTGCCGGCGGCGCCGCCGCCGATCGAGCGGACCGATCGGCTCGAGCGGGTCGACGCCGCCGACCTCGGCGACCGGCCGGTGTGGCTGGAGCGGCGCTCGCGGCCGGCCGTGGACGGCGCCGCCGAGCCGACCGCGTCCACCGCGGCGGCCCCGGCGGCGAACCCGTTCGAGCCCGACGCGAGCACGACCCAGTCCCGGCGGTTCGAGCCCGGGGCCGCGCGGCCCCATCGTCCAGAGCCGACCGCCACCGCACAGCAGGCGTTCGACCCGGCGCCGCTCACCACCCAGGTATCGCCGCCGCCCGGGCGCTGGCAGCCCGAGGCCACGGTGACCGGACACGCCCGGCTGGCCGACGTGCTGCCGCCGGAGACCGTCGCCGACGGGCTCGCGGCAGGGCCGGAGACCACGCCGTTCGTCCGGCGGTCGTACGAGCGGCTCGAGCTCGCGGCCGGGGTCGCGCCGTCGGCGCTGCGGTTCGACGACGACGCCACGCACTACGGCTTCGCGCTGCCGCCGGCGGCCCCCGACGACACCAGCTACGACGCGCTCGACGTCGATCCCGACCCGCCGGCGCCGGCCGCGGTGTCCCCGGCGTTCGGCGACGCTCCGATCGACGACGATCTCGGCGAGATCGCGGGCGGCGGGCTCGCCGAGCGGCGCCGGATCGTGGTGGTCGCGGGCCTGTTGTCCGGGGCGCCGCCCGACGCGCTGCGCCCGGTGACCAAGAGCCTGGGCGAGCTCGCCTACCAGCGCGGCGGCGTCGTGCTCGAGCTCGAGCCGGCCGCGCTGATCGTCGCGTTCGGCCTCGAGATCGCCGGCGAGGACGACGTCGCGATCGCGATGGGCTGGGCGC
Organism: Kofleriaceae bacterium; assembly: GCA_036265355.1. Taxonomy (GTDB): domain Bacteria; phylum Myxococcota_A; class Polyangia; order Haliangiales; family Haliangiaceae; genus JABFXX01. The sequence continues at coordinate 28,706 of DATAPF010000079.1, forward strand.
TCGACGCCGCCGCGATGGCGCGCGACACCGCGGCCGACCTCGCGGCCGACAATCCGACCGTCCGGGTCCGGATCGGCGCGCGCGCGGGGGTCGCGACCTCGGCGGCGCACGCCGCGGCGCCGACCGTCACGGTGGCGCGGATCCAGGACACGGCGCCGCGGATCCCGCCGGACGCGATCGAGGAAGCGCGCGCGCTCGCCCGCGAGGCCGCCCCGGATCGCCCGCTGTTCGTCGGCGGCGCCGGCCGGCTGACCAGCAGCCTGTACGCGCTGCGCGAGCTGCCGCCCGGCCGCCGGATCGGCCGGCGCAGCCGCGTGATCGAGGTGATCGGGCCGCGCAGCTTCGACGAGCGCGACCGGGCCCGGCTCGAGCGCCGGGGCACGTTCGTCGGCCGCGCCGCGCAGCTCGCCGAGCTCGAGGCGTGGTTCGATCGCGCGATCGCCGCCGATCGCCGGCTGTGCGTGCTGATCACCGGCGCCGCCGGCAGCGGCAAGAGCCGGCTGATCGCCGAGCTGGTCGCGCGCCGCACCGTCCCCGGCGCCCCGGGCGGCCGCGCGCTGGTGATCACCACCGCGGCGAGCCCGGTGAGCCGGCTCGCGCCGTTCGCCACCGTGATCGATCTCTACCAGGTCGCGCTCGGGCTGCCGCCGGCGCGCGGCCGCACCGCCCGCGCCCAGGTCGCCCATCGCCTCCACCACCTGATGACGCGCGCCGGGCAGTCCGACGAGCGGGCGCGCGAGGTCGCCACCGATCTCGATCGCGCGATGGAGCTGCGCGACGGGCTCGGCGTCGCCCGCGAGGCCGCCGACCTGCGGCCGCGGATCTCGGCCGGGCTGGCGACGTTCCGCACCCTGATGACCAGCCGCGAGCGGCCGGCGCTGCTCGTGATCGAGGACATCCACGTCATCGACAGCCCCAGCCTCGAGGTCATGCGCCACGCACTCGCGATGCCGGCCGCCGGCGCCGAGCTCTTGATCCTGACCGCCCGGCCCGAGGGCGCGCCGCCGCCCGAGGTCGATGCCGTGATCGCGCTCGACGATCTGTCCGGCGCCGACCTGCGCGCGCTGATCACCGACCGGCTCGGCGACGCCGCGACCCCGCTCGCGATCGCGACCGTGTTCGCGCGCAGCGGCGGCAACCCGCTGTTCGTCGAGGAGCTCGCCCAGGCGGTGCGCGACGCCGGGCCGCGCGGCGAGGACGTCCCGGCGACCGCGCGCGATGTGGTGTCGGCCCGGGTCGACCGGCTGCCGCTCAAGGCCAAGACCGCGCTGCGCTACGCCTCGGTGCTCGGCGGCACGGTGCGGACCCGCCTGCTCGAGGAGCTGCTCGGCGAGGACAGCCTCGAGCACGAGCTCGACGAGGCGGTGTCCGCCGGCTTCCTGGTCCGGCCCGACGGCGCCGCCGGCGAGGGCGAGCTCGCGTTCGCGCGCGGCCTGGTCCGCGAGGTGGTCTACGAGTCGCTGTCGTCGCGCGCCCAGCGCGACACCCACGCGCGGGTCGGCCGCCTGCTCGCGTCGCGGTTCTTCGCCGGCCGCGAGGAGCCGCCGTCGGCGATCGCCGAGCACCTCGAGCGCGGCGGCGAGCTCGCCGGGGCGGCCGCGTTCTGGCTGCGCGCCGGCCGGCTCGCGCTGTCGGCGTCCGACGCCGACGCCGCGATCGCGTGCTTCACCCGCACCCTCGCCCTCGAGCGCGAGCTCGGCGCCGCGCCGCCGACCCCGACCTCCAAGACCCGCCGCCGCGAGGCCCTGGCCGGCCGCGAGGAGGCGCGCCGGCTGCTGGGCGACCTGGCGTCCGACCCGGGCGACCTCGACGAGCTCGAGCGGCTGTGCGACGGCGAGCCCGCACGGCTGGCCGACGTCGAGATCCGGCGCGCCCAGCGCCTGCTGCGGCTCGGCGACTACCACCGCGCGAGCGCCGCCACCGCGCTCGCCGAGCACCACGCCGCCGCCGCGGGCGACGACCGGCTGCGCGGCGAGGCGCTGCGGGTGCGCGGCGAGATCCTCGAGCGGGTCGGCCAGTTCGACGACGCGCTCGAGGTCGTCGGCGCCGCCCGCGAGCTGTTCCACCGCCAGGGCCTGGTCAGCGACGAGATGGCGGCGATGGTCGGCCGCGGCCGGATCCACCTGCTGCGCGCCCACTACGAGGCCGCGCGCGACGCCTACCGCCCGGTGCTCGCCCTGATCGACAAGACCGGCGACCCCTGGCTCGAGCGCATCGTCAGCAACCACGTCGCGGTGATCGAGATGTGCCTGGGCAACTTCGCCGAGGCGATGCGCTGCGCCCAGCGCTCGCTCGAGCTGTGCCGGCGCTGCGGCGACCGCGGCCGCGAGGGCGACGCGCTCAGCGTCGCGGGGATCGTCCTGCTCGAGGTCGGGCTCTACGACCAGGCCGCCGCGACGTTCCACGACGCGCTCGACGTCCTGTCGCGCACCAACTCGCGGTGGTCGCGCGCCGACTGCCTGATCTACACCGGGATCTGCGATCAGCGCCGCGGCGGCACCGGCGGCCTGCGCCTGCTCGACGAGGCGCTCGCCGAGGCCCGCCGGCTCGGCGCGCGCTACCTCGAGGCCAACGCGCTGATCGGCCGCGCCGCCTACCACCTGCGCGCCGGCGCGCTCGGCGCCGCGATCGCCGACGCCGCCGACGGCACCGCGGTCGCGCGCGACGCGACCCTGGTCGGCTACGAGATCCAGGGCCTCGCCCGCCACGCGCTCGCGCTGTCCCGGCTCGGCGGCCAGGCCGCCGAGGCCACCGCCCTGGCCGACCGCGCGCTCGGCCTGCTCGATGCCCAGAAGCACCTCGAGGGTTCGGTCGAGGAGGTCGTCGCCGCGTGCGCCGCGGTGCTCGACGCCGCCGGCGCGCACGACCGCGCCCACGCGCTGCGCGAGCGCGGCCGGGCCTCGGCGCGCCACAAGCTCGCCGCCCTGCCCGATCCGGCCTGGCGCGCCGCCTACGCCGCCGTCCCCGAGATCGCCGAGCTGCTCGGCTAGTCCGGGCCGAGCGAAGCCCGACGAGGCGCGCCGGAGGCGCGTCTCGGTGGAACAGCGCAGCGAGGAACGGACGGGAAGACAATGACCAGGGGGTGGCCTGAACAGGGACACCCCCTAGCTAGCCGGACGTCACGACGCGCTCGCCAGCCAGGACGAGGGCGCGGCGCTCAGGTTGCGCTGTGCGCGCTCGTAGGCGGCGGGGCGCACGATGCCCAGCCGCGCGCGCGCGACCTCCAGCGATTCGGCGAACAGCGTCGCGATGTCTTCCTGGTGAAGCCACTGCGCCCTGCGGCCATGGCGATAGCCTTCCCACACCGCGCGCACCACGTCGCGGCCATGCGGCTCGATGAGGCTGTGGAGCGCACCGCTCACCGCGATGAAGGCCCAGCCCAGCCCCCGGTTCTGCGCGAAGGAGAACGCGACGAGGCACAGCTCGCCCAGCGGATCGTCCGCCGGATAGCCGGTCAGCACGTGCCAGATGTCGTGCAGATCGCGCTCGCGCCGGCCCATCCACGCGAACGGATGATCGTCGCTGTGATCGCGCTCCACCTGGTTGCTCACCGCTGCGAGGCCGTCCGCGGAGAAGCCGGTGCGGTCCAGGAACTCGCGATAGGCCGCGCCCACCGTGCCGGGGCCGAACTGCGCGAGGAACCCGGGATCGGTGAGCCGGCCGACCAGCTCCTCGCGCTGGTCGGCGACGCGTCCGCCGTCCGGCGTCGCGATCAGCCGGCGATAGCTCCTGGCGGCCGTCCCGCCGTTGAGCGCCTTCATCACGCGGAACACCTGCACCGTGTCGCCAGGATCGGCGAGCAGCTTGCGCATCGCGCGGAACGCTTCCGCCCAGTCCTTCCGGTCGTTCGAGGCCGCCGTGGGTGCTGTCATGGTTCCCTCATCTGACTATCTTGATTGTCAGATTGTCAGATGGCATGAACCTGTCAAGGGAGACCGCAGCCCATGGCGGAAAACACCGAAAAGCGCCGGTATTCGGGCCAGAGCTTCGAGGACCGCCAGGCCGAGCGCCGCGAGCGGCTGATCCGCGCCGCCGTGCAGGTGGCGGGCCGGGTCGGGCTGGAAGCGGCCTCGGTGGCTGCGATCTGCGCCGAGGCCGGGCTCACCGCGCGCTACTTCTACGAGTCGTTCCCGACGCGCGAGGCGATCTTCGTGGAGGCCTACCGCGCGGTGCAGAGCGAATTGCTCGCGCGCATCGCAGCGGTGCACGGCCGGGGCGACGCAGCCCGGCGGGCGCTCACCGGCTTGTTCACCGCGATCCGATCGCGCCCGGAGCTGGCGCGCGTGTTCCTGGTCGATCTCGACGACCACGGCGGCGCCATGCGGATCGCGAGCTTCGAAGGTGCGAGCAAGCTGAGCAGGTCGCTCGGGCTGAAGGCGACGCATCCGCTGATGGTGGCCGGCATCATCGGCGCCATCGTGGACATCGCCAAGCGCTGGATCGAGTCCGACTTCGCCGAGCCCGTCGAGAAGGTCGTCGAGATCGCCCTGCCGTTCACGAAGCTGAAGGCCTGACGAAGGACAGTCGAGCGGCTACGCGCGGGCGATCCAGCCGCCGGCGAGCACGCGATCGCCGTCGTAGATCACCGCGGCCTGGCCGGGGGCCGCGACGGTGGGCTCGGCGAGCTCGACGATGGCGCGCGGGCTCGAGGCGTCGGCGTCGGCGGGCTCGACGCGGATCTGGGCGGGGATCGGAGCGCCGCGGTGACGGACCTGCACGCTCGCCGACAGCCGGGGCTGCGGCGGCGCCAGCCAGCGCAGGTCGCGGATCGTCAGCTCGGTGCGCTCGGCGGCGGCGCGCGGACCGACCCGGACCTCGCCGCGCGCCGGGTCGATCGCGGTGACGTAGAGCCGGTCGCGGGTGATGAGGGTGCCCAGGCCGCGGTGCTGGCCGAGCGTGAAGCGATGGACGCCGTCGTGATGGCCGAGCACGGCGCCATCGTCGCCGATGATCGCGCCCGGACCAGGCAGCGCGCGGCCGCGGCGCAGCGCCTGGGCGGACACGAAGCCCGCGTGGTCGCCGTCGGGCACGAAGCAGATCTCCTGGGACTCGGTCTTGCCGGCGTTGGGCAGGCCGAGGCGTCGCGCGTGATCGCGGACCTCATCCTTGGTCATGCCGCCGAGCGGGAACTGCACCGCGGCGAGCTCGGCCGCGGGCATCGAGAACAGGAAGTAGGACTGGTCCTTGCCGGGATCGCGGCCGCGCCTCAGCTCATAACCGCCGCCGCCGCTGCCCGCGACGATCTGCGCGTAGTGGCCGGTGACCAGCACGCCGGCGCCGATCGCGCGGGCGCGCGCGAGCAGCGGGGTGAACTTGATGTGCTGGTTGCACTTCACGCACGGGTTCGGGGTCTCGCCGGCCAGGTACGCCTCGACGAAGTCATCGACGACCGCCGCGCCGAACTCGGCGGCGAGGTCGACGACGTAGTGCGGGATGCCGAGGTGGGCGCACACCGCGCGGGCGTCCTCGACGTCGCGCGGGCCGCAGCACCGCCCGCCGGCGGCCGCCGCGGTGCCCCGGGCGTCGTACAGCCGCATGGTCATGCCGACGACGGTGTGGCCCTGCTCGACCAGCAGCGCCGCCGCGGTCGCGCTGTCGACCCCGCCGGACAGCGCCGCGACGATCAGCGGCCGGCCGGCCTCGCCGGTGGCGCGCGGGCCGGAGCCCGAGCCCGGGCCGGAGCGATGCCCAGCCCCGTGGTTCGACGCGATCGACATGACGGAGACGCTGGGGATACCACGGGGCGCTCACCGGCGCAGCCAGCGCTCGCTCGGGCGCCCGGGATGTCGTAGATAGCAGACATGTCGCCGGCGCAGGTCACGCGGTGCGAGCTCCAGGCGACGGCGCTCGACGACGCCGGCGCCGGGATCGGGGCGTCCGGCGCGATCGCGGTGCACATCGGCGACCTGTTGCCCGGCGAGCGCGCCGAGGTGGTGGTCGAGCACTTCAGCCCGCACCGGCCCGAGGCGTGGGGGCGGATCGTCAAGCGGATCGGCCCGCCGAGCCCCGAGCGCGTCGCGCCGGTGTGCCCGGGGTTCGGGCGGTGCGGCGGCTGCGTGTGGCAGCACCTGGCCTATCCCGCGCAGCTCGCGGCCAAGCGCGCGCGGGTCGCCGCCGCGCTCGCCGAGGTGCCGGCCGTGGCATCGGGCGCGGTCGAGGTCGCGGCGGTGCGGCCGTCCCCCGCGCTCACCGGCTACCGCAACAAGGGCAAGTACGTCGTCGGCCGCAGCGGCGATCACCTGGTGCTCGGCGGCTACGCGCCGCGCAGCCACGACGTCGTCGATACCCTGGGCTGCCAGGTGGTCGCGCCGATCATCGACGAGCTCGCGATCTGGGTCCGCGGCGCGGCCGAGCTCGCCCAGCTCGCGCCGTACGACGAGCGGACGCGCACCGGCGAGCTGCGCTACGTCATCGTCCGCGAGGCCGACGGCGACGTGATGGTCGTGCTGGTCGCGGCGCCGCGCACGCCGCGCGTCAAGCTCGACGCGGTCGCCGCCGCCCTCGCCCGCCACCCTGCGGTGCGCGGCGTGGTCGCGGTCGAGAACGACCGCCGCGACGGCGCGATCGTGCCATCGGGGACCAGCGCGACCGTGCTGCGCGGCCAGGGCCACGTGGTCGAGCAGCTCGCCGGGGTGCCGGTCGAGATCGGCGCCGGCGAGTTCCTGCAGGTCAATCGCGCCCAGGCCGCCGCCATGTACGCGCGCGTCGCCGAGCTCGCCGAGGCCCGGCCCGGCATCCAGGCGGTCGATCTGTTCGCCGGGCTGGGCGGCATCGGGCTGACCCTGGCGCGCGCCGGCACGGCGGTGATCGCCGTCGAGATCGATCGCGACGCGGTCGCCCAGCTGCGCCGCGCCGCCCAGCGCGCGAGCCTGCCGCTGACCGCGATCGCCGGAGACGTCGGCGACATCCGGGGCCAGCTCGGCGCACGACCGGACGTCGCCGTCGTCAACCCGCCGCGCAAGGGACTGTCGGGCGGCGCGCGCGCGTTCCTCGCCGAGCTCGCAGCGCCGATCGCGATCTACGTCAGCTGCGGGCCCGAGGCGCTCGGCCGCGATCTCGTCGCCCTCGCCCGCCACGGCTACACCCCCGACGCGATCGAGCCGTTCGATCTGATGCCCGGGACGGCGCAGGTCGAGACCCTGGTGCGGCTGCGCCGGCCGCCCCGTGCGACCCGCCGCGCCCGCTGACCGCAGCCCGCTCAGCGCGGCGCGAGGTCGCGGTCGATCGGCACGAACATCGTCGCGCCCTCGATCGCGTGGAACGGCCGGGTCAGCCGGCGGTGCTCGGCGCCGAGGTCGACGTCGATCCGCAGCTCGCCGTCGTCGGCCGGCAGCGCGAGCTCGAACCGGCACGGGCCGATCAGCGAGCCCGGCAGCGCGGCGCGGTGGAACCGGGCGATGGTCTCGCCGCCGGTCACCGCGTCGACGTCGACCGCGCGGACCCGCGACTGCGCGTCGCCGAGCTGGAGCTCGACCGTGGTGTGGGTGCGATGGCTTTTCTCGCAGCTGTCCCGTGCGATCAGGCCGAGCGCGAGGAAGAACGCGATGGGCGCGATCCGGCGGCGGAACAGGTCATAGCGCGACACGCCCGGGGTTCTAGCACACCCCCGGCACACTGCCGTCACGCCTCGCAGGGGTCCTCGCGGCGCGGGCCGGACCGATGCGTGACCGGACGTGGCCACGAGCGCGACACGTGTGCCATGTCCCGATCCTTGTACGCGACCTTCTCGCAGGCATGCATGGCACTGCGAGTCGCGCGGACGCGCACCGGCCCGACATAGCTCGGATCCGGCCGGGTGCCGGATCTCGCTCGCGTGGTCGAATGCCCCGATGACCCGCGGCATGGCGGGTGTTCCAGCGTTGCGCGCGCGGGCCTGGCGCGGCGAACGCGCTCGCGGCGCGCCGGATCGAGATCTTGCGCTGAATCGGCGCGCCGTGCCCGACGGTGATCGCGTGAATTCGCGCGCCTGCGCGGGGCACGCGCGCTGCACGGGGGATGCGCACACGATTTTCAGGAGCATTCATGTTCACGCGAGCTCTGCTTGGTTCTGCTCTGCTGTTCCCCGTCGTCGGCGCCTGCGCTGCCAACGAGAATCTCGCCACCGGCGCGAAGACCTCGGCCCTGAGCGTGACGGTCACGCTCAGCGGCACCGTCCACACGACCGCGCGCAGCGGCGCGACCGGCACCGCGCACACCGTCGGTACGGAGTCGAGCAACACCTACGCGCTGTGGGGTATCTCCGGCAAGGAGACCGGCGTGCTCACCAACGTCCCGTGCTGGGCCCACATCAAGACCGAGAACGTCAACGACATCAACGACGAGGTCGGCCACGACGAGGACCAGTGCGGGTCCTCGGACCCGGGCGCGCTGCTCGTGGCCGGCTTCGCGAATGGAGACCTCACGGGGGAGCACGCGTTCGTCAGCGGCGCCAGGGTCTGCATGAACAGCGACAACACGCGGGTGAAGGGCTGGATCCTGTACGCTCGCCAGATCAACGATGACGGCAGCCTCACCGACCTGACGCTCGACGCGCTCGCGGGACCGCGCCCGAACTGCGAGACGTGGAAGCAGCGGGTGGACTGCCCTGCAGGCGAGATCGCGACCGCCGCGGTCCTCGAGTTCGAGTCGGGATCCACGCCGCGCGCATGGAAGGGCATCTCGCTGAAGTGCCGCGCGGTGACCGTGCAGTAGATCGCCCCAGCGGCGCCCCGGACCAGGGCCGTCCGTCCGCGACGCGAGCATCACCCCGCGAGGGCCTGCCACACGATGATCGCGATCCCCGCGACGGCGACGTTCCATACCAGCGAGCGGACGAGCGGAACGCCGAGCGCGTACAGGATCACGTACGCGACCCGCGCCCAGAAGTACAGCGCGGCACCGACGTCGGTCGCGGTCCCGGCGCGTCCCGTCTGGTGCACGAGCACCACGGCCGCGAGGAAGAACGGGAACGTCTCGCCATGGTTGGTGACTGCGCGCGCGAGCCGTCCGGCGACCCCCTCGAGCGGCGGGAGCGCGGTGTCTCGCGCGCTGGCGGCCCAGGCATAGCCGCGCACCCAGCTCGCGGCGTGGGAGGCGGCGACGATCTGGACGATCCCGAGGCCGATGCTCAGGGCAACGTAGACGAGGTCGGTGGCCATGGTGCGCCAGCATACCCCTCTTGATCCGCACCCCGTGTCGGGGGTCAGGACCCGTGCTTGCTGCCGTCTCAGGGTGCCCAGGGCCGGACTCGAACCGGCACGAGCCTCGCGGCTCACAACATTTTAAGTGTCGTGTGTCTACCAGTTTCACCACCCGGGCGCGGCGGAGGGAGCTTACACCGGACCGTGCGGGCCGACGAATGGACCGCCGCGGGGCGATCAGGGCGTTCCGGATCCGCTGCCTGCGTGCGATGAATCGAAGGGCTTGAGCGTGGGGACGGTGTCGTCGTCGGCGGGTGGCGGCGGCGCGGGCCTGGGCGGCGGCTTGATCTCCGGGGGGCCCGGTGACGCCGGCGGGGCTTGCGGCGCGGGAACGCCGGGGCCCGGTGGCAGGCGGACGTCCGGCGTACCAGGCCGGGGTGGCGCCGGGCGCGTCGAGTCGGCGGGGTGCACGACCGGCGGCTGGCCGGGCGCGCCGCGCTCCAGCTTCTCGGTGTACTCGATCTTCTCGCGGTCGGGTTTGATCTCGACGACGGCGTCGACGTAGTCCTTGTGGTGCAGCGCGAACTGGCGCGGGACGTGCGACGCCGGCAGGGTGAACGCGAACGGCGTCCGGCCGAACAGATGGCCGGTCGCATCGCGGACCTCGGCGCCCTTGGGCACCGAGTCGAGCCGGATCCGGGCGCGATCGAACGGCAGCGGCGTGGTGTCGACCGGGGGCGGGGCCGGCGGAGGCGGCATCGCGGCCGGCTGGGTCGGCGCGGGCGGCTGGGTCGGTGCGGGCGGCTGCACGGCCGGCGGCGCGGTGACCGGCCGGGCGCTCGCGATGTCGGTCGACGGCGCGCGTCGGCTGACCAGCACGGCGGACGCTGCGGCGGCCGCGCCGACGAGGACCACGGCGCCGACCACGAGGGGCAGCCGGGACTTGCGGGGCGGCGCGACCGCGTCGACCTCGGGCACCGACAGGTTGCCGGTCCACTGGGTCTTGACCCGGCCGAACGTCGCGGTGCTGGCGGGCGCCGCGACGTTGCCCTGGGTCGTGACCGGGCCGGTGATCTTGTCGCCCGAGGCGGCGCGCACGGCGCGCGACAGCTCGTCGATGGTGGCGAACCGCTGGTTCCGGTCCTTGGCGAGCGCGCGGTCGATCACCTGGGCGAGCGCGCGCGGCGCGCCGATCGAGTCGAACACCTCGGGCGGGATCGCCGGCGGCGGCTCGGTCAGGTGCAGGCTGAGCACGCCCATGAAGTTCTCGGCCTCGAACGGGACCCGGCCGGTGACCAGCTGGAACAGGATGCAGCCCATCGCGTAGACGTCGACGCGGTGGTCGACGGTGTCGCCGCGCGCCTGCTCCGGCGACATGTACTCGGGGGTGCCGAACAGCATGCCGGTGCGGGTCAGCTTGCGATCGCCGTCGGCGACCTCGGTCAGCTTGGCGATGCCGAAGTCGAGCAGCTTGACGAAGTCGGGCTCGCCGAGGAAGTCGACCAGGTAGATGTTCTCGGGCTTGAGATCGCGGTGGATGATGCCGAGCGCGTGCGCCGCGCTGAGCGCCGCGCAGATCTGGAGGAAGATCCGCTTGCTGCGCTGCCACGGCAGGAGCTGGCCGGCGAGCCGGGCCCGCGCGATCTCCTCGTGCAGGTCGTGGCCGGTGAGCAGCTCCATGGCGAAGAACACCAGGCCCTCGGGCGTGGTGCCGAAGTCGCTGATGTCGATCACGTTCTCGTGCCGGATCCGGGACGCCGCCTTGGCCTCCTGCATGAAGCGCTCGACGAGATCGGGCTTGCGCGCGAACTCGCCGTGCAGGACCTTGAGCGCGACCTGCTTCTCCAGCACGTTGTGGGTCGCGAGGTACACCGCGCCCATGCCGCCCTCGCCGAGCTTCCTCTGGATCAGGTAGCGGCCGGCGAGCACCTGGCCGAGCATCGGATCGGTCTGCGGCGGCAGGTACGACGTCGCGCCGCCGGGCGGATCGGTGCCCGGCGCGGTGGCGGCGGCGGTGAGCGGCGCCGGGCTCGGGGTGGTGGTCGCGACCGCCACCGCCCTGCCCGCCCCGGTCACCGGGCGGACGGGACCGGCGGGACCTATCTGGGTCCGCTTGTCTTCTGGCACCGCTCACATCATATCAGGGTGCGCGTGCGATCTGGGATGGGTTATGGCGGCGCCGGGTCAGGGCCGTCGATCCACTCCGAGGCGCGGATCATCGCCGAGCACACATGCTGGACGTAGTCGATGCGGATATTTCGGTTGATCGCGGTCTCCGGCATCGCGCCGTCGCCCGGCCCGACGACGTCGAAGTCGCCGCCGGGCCGGATCTGCTGGCCGAGCAGGTACGCAAGGGCGGCGCGGATCTGGGCGGCGAGCTGGGGATCCGGCGCGCCGCGGTGCCGGCCGAGCAGGTACGTCGAGATCAGCGCCTCGGTGTGCGATCCGGTGGGCGTGTTGGACGGTGCGAGGAACGGGGTCAGGCCGTAGGCGCCGGCGAAGTCATCCTCGTCGGGGTGCTCGCCGGGCTCGAACTGCTGGGCGCGGACGAACCGGCCGTAGCCGTTGCAGAACGCGGCGTAGCGGTCCTTGCGCACCGCCGGCCAGATCGCCTCGGCGGCGATGCACGTCCAGTGCTCCTCGCCGTAGAAGAACCCGCCCATGAAGAAGTCGTACCAGTCGACCAGCCAGTCGAGCGCGCGCCCGGCGGCGGTGGCGTAGCGCGCGTCGCCCGTGATCGCGTGGACCCGCGCCAGCGCGAGCGCGGCCTCGCCGGAGTAGTACAGCAGCTGCGCGGTGTCGTCGGGCGTGCGGGTCGCGACGTCGTAGAGGTGGCGGAACGAGCCGTCGGGGCGCTGCATGAACAGCAGCCACGCGGCGAGCCGGGTCACCAGCGGCAGGTAGCGGGCGTCGCCGGTCGCGCGCTGGTACTCGGCGAGCGCGACCACGGTGAGCGCGGTCGAGCCGAGGTGGGCGACGGTCTCGCCGCGATCCACCACGCAGTCCACCGCGGTGCCGTCGGGTAGCGCGCTGGCGCAGCCGCCCTGCGCGAGTAGCTCGGCCAGGTGCGCGAACGCGCGCTCGACCGGCTCGCGCAGCCAGCTCTCGCGGGTGATGCGGTACAGCTCGGCGAGGAAGTACGTCGTGCCGGCGTGGCGCGGCATGCTGTACGGGCCCGGCCGCGTCGCGTCGGTCTGCGCGCCGGTCCACAGGTCGTGCTGGTAGACGTAGCGGCCGCTGGCGGCGAGGTGCGCGACCAGGTAGCGCCCGCCGCGCAGCGCCGCCTCGCGCAGCGTGCGGGCCGAGACCTCGGGGGCCGGAGGCAGCCCGCGGTACAGCGCCAGCGGCGGACCGGCGTGGTCCGGCGGCTCGACGAACGTGTCGGTGCGAAACCGGTACAGCGCGCCGGGGGCCACGGCCGCGCCGGGCGCCCCGCTCCGGCGGGCGAGCAGGTTGCGGATTCCCGGGAGGTCGACGCCGATCGCGAAGTCGGGCATCAGCTCGGACGGGCGCTTGGCGGCCAAGAGGCTCGAGCCGACCAGCTCGTGCGGCAGGAGCAGCACCCTGCGGCCGCCGACGTCGGCCCCGACGCCGTCGACGCCCGGGTTGATCGCCAGCATGTCGGCGATGCCGGGGATCGCGAGCCGGTCGAACAGCCAGTTGCCGGCGCCGAGCGGGCCGGTGCCGGTGACCAGGTCGACCTGGAGCCGGGCCGCCGCGCGCTGG
>DATAPF010000080.1:0-36607 GCA_036265355.1 Kofleriaceae bacterium
GCGGCGGCGGCCGCCGGGGTGGCTCCCGCCGCGGCGCGCTCCGCGCTCCCGACCCAGCCGGCGTCGACCGCGTACCAGGTCACCGCGCCGCCCGCGACGGCCGCGGCCAGCCCGGCGGCGAGCCAGCGCCGGCGCGACCGGGTGCCGCCGGCGGGCTGGGTGCGCTTGCGCGCCTGGGGCCCGAGCCGGACCTGGTCGAGCGCCTCGATCACCTCGTGCGCGCCGGCGTAGCGGTCCAGCGGCCGGCGCCGGGTCAGCCGCGCGACGACGTCCTCGAGCTCGGGCGGGATCGCCAGCTGCGGCGCGCGCTCGGTGATCCGCGGGATGTCGCGCGCCGCGCGCGCCGACATGACCTCCAGGATGTGGCCATCGAACGGCGCCATGCCGCCGGTCAGCATCTCGAACATCGTCATGCCGAGCGCGTAGAGGTCGGCGCGGTGATCGATCGCCTTTCCGGCCAGCTGTTCGGGCGCCGCGAACGCGGGCGTCCCCATGGTCATGCCGCTCTCGGTCAGCCGGGCGTCGCTCTGGTCGATCGACAGCGCGAGGCCGAAGTCGACGATCCGCGGCACCGGCCCGTCGGGGCCCGTCGATACCAGGATGTTCTCGGGCTTGAGATCGCGGTGGACGATCCCGGCCGCGTGCGCGTGGGCCAGCCCCTTGCAGATCGCGCGCACCAGCGGGATGACGCGCGCCGGCGCCATCGGGACGTCGCCGATCAGCGACACCAGCGCCGGACCATCGACGTGATCCATCACGATGTAGAGCAGGCCGTGGCGGGTCTGGCCGAAGTCGACGACCTTGACGACGTTGGGGTGATCGAGCTGGCTGGCGCGCTCGGCCTCGCGGGTGAACCGCGCGCGCATCTGGGCGCTCGCCGCGTGATCGCCGAGCAGCACCTTGACCGCGTAGCGCTTGTTGGGGAGGTGAGCGTGGTGGGCCAGGTACACCCGGCCCATCCCGCCCTCGCCGATCAGGCTGTCGATCGTGTAGTGACCGATCTGCGTGCCGAGCAGCGGATCGCGCTCGGCGATCACGACCTCGGCGCCGTCGGCGGGGCAGCGCGGGTAGTCCTTGTGGTAGATCGCGCCACACGTCGAGCAGCACCACACCGCGCGCGGCTGCTCGGTCGCCATCCGTGACATCCGGTTCTAGGGTACGCGGGTTCGGCGAACGTTCAAAGCACCGCATGTCGCACTCACTGCGCATGGTTCGTACAGCGCGCGCGGGTCGCGGAGGGTAGACTCGGGTGTGTCTCGCCCGCTGTGTCACGCGATCGAGCAGCGATTTGCCGGCGCGCGCAGCGGGCAAGCCGCCGGCATGGTGCACGTCGAGCTCCCGGTCGACGAGGTGTGGTACCGCGCGCGGCTGGCGATGCAGCCGGTCGCCAGCGTCGTGGTCGGGCTGCCCTGCACCGACGGCTTCGAGCTCACCCTGCGATGGAACGATCGCTGGATCAACGTCGACGGCTTGCCGCGCGCGGCGAGCTTCGACGACAGCTTCCTGGTCGAGACCAACGACCTCGCGCTCGCCGGCGTGTGGCTCGATCACGACGCGCGGTCCGGACTGCTCGCGTCGCGCTACGTGCCGTGCCAGCTCGCCGAGCGCAACACCGCGCTGCTGCTGCGCGACGGCCGGTGGACCCACCAGGTGTGCAACGACGAGGTCTCGGCGGCCCGGATCGACGCCGAGCCGTCCGAGCACCGGATGGCCGACATGCTGGCGGCGTCGCTGTTGCTCGCGACCCGGCCGGCGCGCTGGGCCCGCGCGTTCGCCCGCGTCGCGGCCGCGCTCGGCGGCCGGCCGGCGGCGCGGATCGAGGTCGGCGGCAAGCCGGTGCTGCGGGTCCGCCGCCGCGGCGTCGACGTCCAGGTTCGCGTGGTCCGCCGGCTCGGCCCGGGCGATCCCGGCCGGCTGCGCACGGTGATCGGCGCGCATCGCGTCGCCAGCGGCGGCGAGACCCTGTCGCTGATCTCCGAGGGCCTGCCGCGCGCCGCCTGGCCGCCGCCCGCCGATCCGAGCACCGGCACGCTGTACATCGACCCGCGCGCCGCCGCGCTGCTCGACGCCGCGCGGCCGAGCTCGACCAGCGTCCGGCCGCACGACGTCGAGATCGCGTTCGACGGCGCGCTCGCCGACCCGGGCCGGCTCGGCGCGGCGGTCGAGCTTGCGGCGCACTGGGCCGGCGGCGCCTCCGCGATGGGCCCCTATCGCTGAATCCGTCGGAAAACCGCGGTTTTTTGGGCGCCCCGGCGCGTTGAGAACCTGCCGTGCGCAGGCTAGAAATGCTGCGCGATGTCGGACGTAACCGCCCCCAATATCACGCCGATCTCCATCGAGGCGGAGATGACGAGCTCGTTCATGGACTACGCCATGAGCGTGATCGTGTCGCGGGCCCTGCCCGACGCCCGCGACGGCCTCAAGCCGGTCCACCGCCGGATCCTGTTCACCCAGCGCGGGCTGAACAACACGTACAACCGAGCGTACCTCAAGTGCGCCCGCGTCGTCGGCGAGGCGATGGGCAAGTACCACCCGCACGGCGACTCGTCGATCTACGACGCCCTGGTCCGCATGGCCCAGGACTTCGCAATGCGCTACATGCTGGTCGACGGCCAGGGCAACTTCGGCTCGGTCGACGGCGATCCGCCGGCGGCGATGCGCTACACCGAGTGCCGGATGAGCAAGCTCGCCGGCGAGCTGCTCGCGGACATCGACAAGGAGACCGTCGACTGGCAGCCCAATTACGACGACAAGGAGCTCGAGCCGACGGTCCTGCCGACCAAGGTCCCGAACCTGCTGATCAACGGCTCGTCGGGCATCGCGGTCGGCATGGCGACCAACATCCCGCCCCACAACCTGGGCGAGGTGATCGACGGCGTGCTCGCGCTGATCGCCGACCCGCGGCTGCCCGACGACGACCTGCTCAAGCTGGTGCCCGGGCCGGACTTCCCGACCAGCGGCGTGATCCAGGGCCGGGTCGGCATCCTGTCGGCATACCGGACCGGGCGCGGCAGCGTGGTGGTGCGCGGCGTCGCCCACACCGAGGAGATCCGCAAGGACCGCACCGCGATCGTGGTCACCGAGCTGCCGTACATGGTCAACAAGTCGCGCTGGATCGAGGCGACCGCCGAGCTGGTCCGCGAGAAGAAGCTCGAGGGCATCTCCGACATCCGTGACGAGTCCGATCGCACCGGGATGCGGGTCGTGATCGAGCTCAAGCGCGACGCCGACGACAAGGTCGTGCTCAACAACCTGTTCAAGCAGACCCAGCTCCAGACCTCGTTCTCGATCAACATGCTGGCGATCGTCGAGGGCAAGCCGGTGCTGCTGTCGCTGCGCCGCGCGCTGCAGGTGTTCATCGACCACCGCCGCGACGTGGTCACCCGGCGCACGCTGTTCGATCTGCGCGAGGCCCGGGCGCGCCGCGAGATCGTCGAGGGCCTCGGCCTGGCGGTGCTCAACATCGACCGGGTGATCGAGATCATCCGGTCGAGCAAGGACACCGATGAGGCCAAGGGCCGGTTGATCGACGAGCCGATGTCCGGCCTCGCCGGCTTCCTCGAGCGCGCCGGGCGGCCGGCCGACGAGGTCGCCGCCGCCAGCGCGCGCGGCATGGTCAAACTGACCGCGCGCCAGGCCCAGGCGATCCTCGAGATGCGGCTCGGCCGGCTGACCGGCCTGGAGCGCGACAAGCTCGAGGCCGAGTACCGGGAGCTGTGGCAGCTCACCGACTACCTCGAGAGCCTGCTCGCCGACGAGGCCAAGCTGATGGCGGCGATCATCGACGAGCTGCGCCAGCTCAGGACCGAGTTCGCCGATGACCGGCGCACCCAGATCGTCGACGCCGAGGGCGAGATCCTCACCGAGGAGCTGATCGACCAGGAAGACATGGTCGTGACCCGCACCCACCTCGGCTACATCAAGCGCACGCCGGTCGACGAGTACGAGGCCCAGGGCCGGGGCGGCCGCGGCATCACCGGCGCGACGTCGACCGAGGGCGACTTCATCGTCGACATGTTCGCGGCGTCGACCCACGATCACCTGCTGCTGTTCACCGACCGGGGCCGCGCGTACTCCAAGAAGGTGTTCGAGCTGCCCGAGGGCTCGCGCACCGCCAAGGGCCGCGCGATCGTCAACGTGCTCGATCTCCAGGAGGGCGAGCAGGTGGTCGCGATGCTGCCGTTCAACGAGTTCCGCGCCGACACCTGCGTGTTCTTCGCGACCCAGTCCGGCACGGTCAAGAAGACCGAGCTGTCGCAGTTCGAGAACGTCCGCCAGAGCGGGATCAAGGCGATCACGATCGAGGGCGGCGACCGGCTGATCAAGGCCGAGCTCACGACCAAGGCCCACGACGTGCTGCTGACCTCGGCCAAGGGCTTCGCAGTGCGGTTCACCGAGGACCGGGTGCGGCCGATGGGGCGGACCGCGGCCGGCGTGCGCGGGCTCTCGCTGCGCGCCGACGATCGCCTGGTCGGCATGTGCACGTTCATGCGCGAGGACTCCGCCGCCACGCTGATCACCGTGTGCGAGCGCGGCTACGGCAAGCGCACCGCGCTCGCCGACTACCCGACCAAGAACCGCGGCGGCAAGGGCGTCATCACGATCAAGACCACCGCGCGCAACGGCCTGGTCGCGGCGACCCGGATCGTCACCGACGACGATCACCTGATCCTGATCTCCGACCGCGGCAAGCTGATCCGGCTCCGGGTCGGCGAGATCAAGATCCAGGGCCGCGCGACCCAGGGCGTCCGGCTGATGCGGGTCGACGACGGCGAGCACGTCGCGGCGATCGAGCGGCTCGCCGAGCCGGACGAGACCTCGGGGATCGCCGAGGGCGCACCGATCGAGGCGGTCGACGACAACGACACCGTGCCCAACGACTCGCTCGACGACGAGCCGGAGGATGGCGGCGATGTCGGCGACGGCGGCGACGACGAGGCCGACGACGCCAGCGATGATCCGGAGAGCTGAGCTGGTCGCCGACGCGATCATCGTCCCGGTCCAGAAGGGACCGGAAAGTTCCCTGTCGATCAGTCCGCGCGACGCGACGCGCGGTCGCCAGTCGTGAATGATCCGACCGGCTTCGCCGGTCCAGAGGGGACGGGAAAGTCCCCTATTGATCAATCACCGGGCGGTGAACACGTACTCGTGCTGGCCGTCGCGCAGGGTCAGCGTCGGCTTGCCCGCGGCCTCGCCGGCCACGAACGCGAAGCCCAGGGTCCCGGGGTCGATGGTCTCGAACGAGATCGTGCCGTCCGGGTTGCGCTGGGTCGCGACCTCGCTCTTGAACTCGCCGAAGTCGAAGCTCGTCTTGCCGGCCTTGCGAACGACCGCGATCTCGCCGAGCGAGGCGTTCCTGTAGCCCGGCGCGAGCTTGCCGGCCTCGGCGGGGTCCGCCGGCACGGTCAACAGCTTGCGTTCGGTGGCGAGGTTCGCGAAGAAGTTCTTCGCGCCCTGCGCGACGTTCTCGTCGGCCTCAGGCTTGCCGTCGTACAGGACCTCGAGCAGCTTGCGCTGGAAC
The DNA here is from genome assembly GCA_036265355.1 of Kofleriaceae bacterium. Taxonomy (GTDB): domain Bacteria; phylum Myxococcota_A; class Polyangia; order Haliangiales; family Haliangiaceae; genus JABFXX01. The sequence goes on from DATAPF010000080.1 coordinate 5,522, forward strand.
TGGGTGCGGATCGACGGACCCAGATCGCCGTTGGTCAGCACCACCGCGCCAGCGTTGGCGTCGGGGATCCACATCATGTCGCTGTGGAACCCGATCAGATCGCCGCCGTGGTCGTAGACCGTGACGTCGTACTTGGTATGGATGAACAGGCCCATGCCGTAGGCCGCGTCGGCGCCGACCGCGACGTTCGGCGCGCGCCGGGCGAGCAGCGCGTCCTTCGAGATGTACTGCTTGCCACCGGGCAGCTTGCCCTCGGCGAGCTCCATCGCGAGGTACTTGAGCAGGTCGTCGACGTTGCTCCACGCCGCGCCCGCGGGCCGCGCCGAGATCACCGAATAGTTCTCGTCCATCGCGTCGCGCGCCGGCTTGCCGTCGATGTCGATGCCGTGCGGCATCGCGTGGTTGCCGCGCAGCGCCTTCGCATAGTCGAACGTGGTCGAGGTCATGCCGAGCGGGTCGAACACCAGCGTCTGCATCGCCTTGTCGTAGGCGGCGCCGAGCTCGAGCCGGGGGTACAGCGCGTGCCCGCCGGTGTAGCCGCCGGCGGCCGCCATCAGGTTCGAGTACTGGAACAGCTCGCCGAACTTCGAGGTCGGCATCATCGTGCCGAGCGTCTTGAGCACCGACTCCGGGGTCGAGCCCTTCCACTCCATCAGCCACTCCAGGTCCTGCCGCGGCAGCCCGGTGCACGCGCAGATCAGGTGCTTGACCTCGACCTGGCGGGTCACCGCATCGTCGCCGAGCCGGAAGCTGGGCAGCCCCTGGGTCACCGGCTCGTCCCAGGCGAGCTTTTTGGCGTCGACCAGCTTGGCGAGCATCAGCGTGGTCAGCGTCTTGGTGTTCGACGCGATCATGTACAGCGTCTTGTCGTCGACCGCCGCGGGCTTGCCGAGCTCGCGCACGCCGATGCCGCCGGCCCACACCGTCTTGCCGTCCTGGATCACGCCGAACGACACGCCGGGCACGCCGGTGACCTGCTCGGCGTCGCGCACGAACTTCTTGAGCGCCTCGATCCGCGCGGCGTCGAGCTTGGCCGCGGTCCGGCCCTTGAACGACTCGTCCGAGTAGCCCTTGGGGTAGAGCCGGTTGAAGGTCTTCGCGATCTGGCCGCCGCGCTTCTCGGCGGTGGCCTGGGCAAAATCGATCAGCACGACGGACCAGCGATCGTTGGCGAACCGGGTGATCGCCTGCACGATGCGCTTCTCGTTGGGCGAGGTCTGGTACTGGTAGACCTTGCCCCGGGTCCAGCCGTTGCGATCCGGCACGTCGTTGCTCGCGAGCAGCGGCCACCGCGCATCGGGCTTGTAGAGCTTCCAGGCCGCGTCGCGCGCGGCGTCGTTCGAGGCGGCCGAGACGTCGACCAGCGCGACGTGCGAGTCGCCCTCCGGGGAGGTCAGCACGGTCATCGCGCCGGTGGTCGCGAGCATCCAGCCGTCGGGCGCGATGAACGGGTTGCCGTCGCTGTCCGCCGCCGCCGTGTCGCCGCTCATCACCTTTCCGGCGGGCGCGGGCGCGGGCGCGGCGGGCGCGGGCGCCGAGGCGGTCGGTGGCTCCGCGGGCGCGGGTGTCGCTGGCGCGGCGGCAGGCCTGGGGGGTGAGGAACACGCAACGAGCAGCAGCGCGCACACGAGGGTTCGCATGGGGGGACGTTAGACCACTTCCTGCGTGCGGTCGACGCATCCCCCCACGGCGCCCGATCGCAAAATCGCGAGCCAGTACCGTCGCATCCACGCCGCACCCGCGCCGCACCCACGCCGCACCGCGGCGGCGATGAACGCCTGGCCGGCCCGACCGTCCTGGTAGACATGAACCGATTGCGCTCGGCCGTCCTCTGCCTCGCGATCGCCTGGCTGTGCGCGCCGCGAGCCGCCGCGGCCGACCCACCGGCCGCCTGCCCGGGCGACTACGCCGAGGACCTGTCGGCGCTGGCGCCGGCCGCCCGCGCGACCGACGCCGCGTCGCCGTCGTACTCGTACGCGGTGCGCACGTCGGCGACCTACGAGTGCGTGTCGTACGGCTCCGACGGCAACCTCAAGCGCACGCGGTCGACCGCGCTGGCCTACGGCACCGCGTTCGGCTACCGCCGCGACGGCAACGACACGCTGCTGCTCACCAACGAGCACGTCGCGGACTGGCCGGCGGTCACCGACGACGATCACCCGGTCGACGGCATCGCCGTCGGGTGCAAGCGGGTCGCCGACTCGCTCAAGATCGTCGACGACGATCACGACGACTACGCGGCCGACGACATCCCGCTGAGCCGCGTCGTGGTCGATCCGACGCTCGACGTCGCGGTGCTGCGCGCCCACGCCAAGCTCGAGATCATCCCGTGGCGGATCGGCCGGAGCGCCGCGCTGGCCGCGCGCGACGTGGTCCAGGTCAAGGGCTACCCGCTCGGTGAGTTCCAGGCCACCAACGTCGGCAAGGTCGTGTCGCCGTACGACCGCGACACCCAGGGCGTGCGCAACCACGACGACTTCATCGTCGACGCCCTGCTGACCTCGGGCGGCTCGGGGTCGCCGGTGTTCGCGGTGTCGTGCAAGACCGGCGAGTTCGAGCTGGTCGGGATCTTCCACGCGCGCTACGTGCGCGCGAGCGCGCTCAACGTCGTGGTCGCGATCGATCAGGTCCGCGATCTGATGGCCTCGCTCAAGCGCTCGCCGCGCCCGGCCGATCGCTCGCCGGATCTCGACGCCGCGGCGCGCGGCCGCCTGGTCGACGCGATCCGCGCCGATCCGGACCCGCCGTACTTCTCGGTCGGCGGGCTGGTCGCGTCGCTCCACATCCGCCGCGACGGTGCGCTGGTGTTCGCGCTGTTCGCGAGCGACTTTCCGCGGACGCCGGGGGCGCTGCTCGCGGTCGAGGACCTCGCCGCCACCGATCCCGGCGCGTTCGGCGCGCTCGGCGCGGTCTACCTCGGCGGTCCGGCGGGCCTGCACGCCTATTCGATGACCGACTCCGAGGCCGAGGTCCACGCGCTGCTGTCGCGGGCGCTGAACGCGCTGCGCGAGAGCGCGATCGCCGCGTTCGACTACCGCAGCGCGAAGCGGACCGCCGCCGAATCGCGCAGCGCGTTCGATCGCGCCGCGGCGCGGCGGCGGGTGTTCGAGCGCACGCTGGACAACCAGCGCGACACCGCGCAGGCGATCGTCGATCTGGTCGGCCGCGAGAGCGCCAAGGCGGCGGGCGCCGCGCTCCCGCTCGCCGATCTCCAGGCCGAGCCGCCGTCGCCGTCGCTGTCCCCGCCGCCGTCGCTGCCACCGCCGCTGTCGCTGCCACCGCCGTCGCCGTCGCCGGTCGCCGCCGCGCCGGGATAGTCAGGAATGCGTAGCGCGTAGCGACCGGAAGAACGCCGACACGCGAGCTCGCCGGGGCTGCTGCGCGGATGGGTGTCGGAGCCGCGCCCGCCGAATCACCACCGCCGCCTGCGCGGACCACGTTAGGTATGTGCGGGGGCAACGAGCGCCAATCGTAATCACGGGCGCTGCGTCCGACCCCATCCTGCTCGCGGTCGCCCCGGCTAGTCGCGTTGGCGTCGGGCGATCACCGCGGCCGCCGCCGAGCGTGAGAGGCGGCCCGACCCCCATGCCGACCTCGATCGGGTCCGGCCTGCTCGCGATCGCATTCGGGTGGCGCCAACACACCCAGCTCCGCCGCCGCCTCCGCGATCGCTGGAGAGTTGGTGGCGCCGGTCTGAAGCTCCGCTCAGACCGCGCGGAGCTCGCGGTGAGCGCGCGCGCACACACCGGACAGACGACGTCGGCTCGCGCATGCGCTCGCGGTGGAGCGCCTGCTTTCTCGGCGACTGACTGGCGCTGGTACCGGCGGAACGCATGGCCCTATGGTGCAGCGAGCAACCGGACTTCCGGCCCGATGCCACGAGCCGCCGCCGATGCGCGGCGATCCTGGGAGCGCGATCTTGATGCCCGATGTCCCGAGGCGCAGCGCTGAGGAATTCTCTTAAAGCTCTGGAATCTTGAGATTTCTACCGACCGACCGGTTTCTGAGCCAGTTCGCGGCTGGTGGTCATGCCGCGCTGAAAGCCGTCATATCCGGACGCGCTTGCGCACGTTGCTGCTACCCTGCCGCGCGTGGCTGCGGATGCAGATTTCTCGTTAGATGCTGCTTTTTTTTTGAAGAAGACCCCTACACGTGCGAAGCGAATCGGTCGAATTGTTAAGGAGTTGAAGGTTCCGAAAGGCACGGGCAGCCATGTGCTATCTTACGCCTTTAGCTCGAACGGATCTGGCCCGCCCCTCATCTTGCACATCGACGAATCCAAGTACGAGCGAGAACCCGTGAACTACTACGTTCAGATGCATCTGCACGATGGTGAGCACGCGGACAGGGTTGTTTCGTCTCGAGGAACAGCTTGGGCATTCGGCCAACTCAGCGCGCTGGCAAAGGGAGCGAAGGTGTTGTTTTTCCTCGAAGCTCAAATGGAGCTGGAGGAGAACATCCTGCTTCCGAGCGCTGTGATTGCGCCCCCACTCACAGTTGGTGGTCGAACGCTCTCGGTTATCGGTGTTGAGTACGGGGCACCCTTAGAAGATGCCGGTGTCGACGGTTTTCGTTGGACACGTCTCGAGAATGTGACCAGGTTGAAGGTCTCGTACACAAAAACGCTGGCGGTATCCCTCTTGCCCAGCCTTTGGGAACAGGAGCGAACCGTAGTTGAGGGATATGTGAGGGAGGTTTTTCCACGATGAAGTCATCTATTGGCGAAGCACGAATTAAAGAAGCGCTGCGCGCACGCCAGATGTGCGCTCGCAGCTCGGCACATGCCGTCCACTCTCATCCGCACGAGAATCACAAGCGTCGCGATCGCGCCTTCGCCAACTCTCGCCTTCGGAACAAGCGGTATCCTGAGGAGGAGACACAGCGAAAGCTGAAGGAACTCAATGCCGCGGTAGCTAACATTAGCAAGTACCTCAATGTTCAGCAGGTTCCGAACGTGTCATTCCTGGATGACGTGCTGCTCGCACTGGAATTAAAACAATCGGGTCTTCCCGAGGTGACGTTGCCGCAAGAATTCATTGACGCACTCTCTTCTGACGACTTCTGAGTCATGGCGACGTTGCTTGCCTCCTTCGCTCACAAGCCCGACACCCTCTTCTATCTCGATACCAGTGCCGTGTTTCCGCTCGCACTTCAGGCGGCCGGCACGCAGAATCAACTAGAACTCGATCGTGCTAGGCGCGTATCCGCCTTCCTCGATCACGCGAAGCGCAACTCGAGCCGTGGGTTGTGCTCCGTGCTTGTACTCGAAGAAATCGCCGCACACATCAGAAACAAGACGCAGAGGGACGCGTTGACCCGAGTGCGCTGCGACAAATGGCGTGACTTCTGCGACACGGACCCCGACAATGCCGAAGCCGAAGGAAAGAAGATTCAGGCGACTGTTCTGAAGATGTTGACACACACGGCCGATGCGTTAGCCAGCGCAGGCATCACTGTGGAACAGCCGGTAGTCATTAATGCCGCGGAGGCCGGCAAGAAACTTCGGAAGGCGCATCGCGACTTTCTGAGGCACTACCACGCTATCGATTCGATGGATGCATTGCACATGGCGTTAGGCAGCACGTTGGGCTGTAAGCACTTCATCACTTTCGACAAACACTGGACGTCGGTCACAGAAATCGAAGTCCTTTACAACTAACCGCGGTACAGCCCGTGCGCCGGCCTGGCCGCGAGTGCGCACCTGCCCGAGATCTGATCGCAGCGGGGCGCAGCGGGGCATATGGCCCAGAACCTCTGGAGGACGCGGCACCGGCGTCCAGCTCAAGAGCCGGCGGACCGCCGCGGCCGCGATCGCCGCTGAGCTCGGCGAGCAGCGCCTGGGAGACATCCAGCACGAGCGCCGCGGTCAAGCGCCGGACCGCGCGCTCCGGGCCGGGCCGGAACGCCAGCGCCGCCGCGATCGCCCACCTCGCCGCTGCAGCGCCTCATCGAGCTCTCGAGTTTGCGCCAGCGCCCCCGGCGCCCGGGCAACCACCAGCACTGCCGTGAGCCCGGGCTGAGGGCCGGCTACTCGTCCAGCAGTTCCTCGATCCGGCGCAGCGCGCGGCGCAGGGCTTTCGGGTCGGCCCCGGAGCGGCGCAGCGCCACAGCCAGCGCGGCCTCGAGCTCGGCAGCGACGGGATCCGCTACGTTCTGCAGCGGTTCCGCTGCGTCTCGCTGCGGTCCGCTGCGGTCCACGGCGCTCGATGCGCCATCGACTAACCTAACCTAACTAAGTGCTCGGGATTGCGTAATTGGAGCGTCTTCGAGCGCATCTGCTTTAGAACTGGGAGCTGGCGAGCGGGCGTCAGCTGGCGACCATCCGCACGACCGCCGCGCTCGCGGAGACATCGCCCCCCACGACGCACGTAGGCTCGCGATGAGCCATGCACCGGACGGCACCACGGAGCGGACCAGCGCACAGGGCGCAGTCGGGCTGTCTTGCGTGGTTCCTGTGGCGGACCGTCTACCCGAGGAAGATGCGGGCTGAGCTGGCGGCTCAAGGTCGCGGTCGCCTGAACGCTCGACCTATCCTGGGATCGCGGTGGCCCGCTCGCCGCGCGGCCCGGTTCCACGTTAGGCTCGCGGCGATGCCGATCCAACGCAGCCAGTCGATCTTCGAGCGAGCCCGCGCCGTCATCCCGGGAGGCGTCAACTCGCCGGTCCGGGCGTGCCGCTCGGTCGGGGCGGACCCGGTGTTCATCGCCAGCGGCCGCGGCGGCCGGATCACCGACGCCGACGGCAACGAGTACCTCGATCTGATCGGCAGCTGGGGACCGCTGATCCTCGGCCACTGCCACCCCGAGATCATGGCGGCGATCCAGGCCGCGATGGCGCACGGCACGACGTTCGGGGCGCCGACCGAGATCGAGGTCGCGTTCGCCGAGGCGCTGCGCGCCGCGGTGCCGACCATGGAGATGGTGCGCGCGGTGTCGTCGGGCACCGAGGCGACGATGAGCGCGCTGCGGCTCGCCCGCGGGTTCACCGGCCGGCCGCGGATCATCAAGGCCGACGGCGGCTACCACGGCCACGCCGACTGCCTGCTGGTCGCCGCGGGCTCGGGCGCCGCCACCCTGGGCATCCCGGGCTCGGCGGGCGTTCCCGACGGCGCCGCCCGCGACACGGTCGTCGTGCCGTACAACGACCTCGGCAGCGTCGAGCGCGCGCTGGCCGCCGGGGACGTCGCCGCGGTCATCATCGAGCCGGTCGCCGGCAACATGGGGCTGGTCGCGCCGGCGCCGGGCTATCTCGAGGGCCTGCGCGCGCTCACCGCCCGGCACGGCAGCGTGCTGATCTTCGACGAGGTGATGACCGGGTTCCGGGTCGCCCACGGCGGCGCCCAGGCGCGCTACGGGGTCGCGCCGGATCTCACGACGATCGGCAAGATCATCGGCGGGGGGCTACCGGCCGCGGCGTTCGGCGGCCGCGCCGACATCATGCAGAAGCTCGCCCCGCTCGGGCCGGTCTACCAGGCCGGGACGCTGAGCGGGAACCCGCTGGCGATGGCGGCCGGGCTCAAGGCGATGGAGATCCTGGGCCGGCCGGGGACCTACGAGCGGCTCGAGCAGCTCGGCCAGCGCCTGGGCGACGGCCTGCTGGCGGCGGCCCGGGCGGCCGGGGTGCCCGCGGTGATGAACCGGGTCGGCTCGATGCTCACGCTGTTCTTTTGCAACGGCCCGGTCACCGACTACGCGAGTGCGAAGACCGCCGACACCGCCCGGTTCGGCGTGTTCTTTCGCAACATGCGGGATCGCGGGGTGTTTCTGCCGCCGTCGCAGTTCGAGGCGATGTTCGTCAGCCTGGCGCACACCGACGAGGACGTCGATCAGATCGTCGCGGCCGCACGAGCGGCCCTGGCCAATTGACCTTGCAAAAACAGGGTGCTATGAGGGGCCGCGTCGATGCAGTCCGGGCCCCGTCATAGCGGCGAAATGTCGCAGGATTCGGAGCGCGCGCGCGTGCATCGGACGACCATGGCCTCCGGGGACGCTGACGCAGACGCGAACGGTTCGCACGGTCACCACGGTCCGGCCCTGGATCCCGCGGCGCGGCGGTCCCGGCGCATGTACGAGGGGCTGTCGGCGAGCGCCGCCGGCCTCGAGCTCGGGATCTCGGTCGGCCTCGGCGCGCTGTTCGGAGGCTGGCTCGACGGCAAGCTCGGCACGGCGCCGTGGCTGTTGATCGGGTTTTTGATCCTCGGCGCGATCGCCGGGTTCCGCGGCGTGCTGCGCGCGGTCGCGCGGGCCGAGCGCGCGGACCGGGCCGAGCGGATCCGGAACCGCCGGAGCGAAGGGACGGCGCGCCGTGGCTAGTCCGGACGCGAGCGCCGGCGCCGGCATCCACCGCATCGAGCGCCTGAACTACGCGATCGGCGCGGTCCTGGTCGCGGCCGCCCTGCTGACCCAGTCGCGCAACGTCTCGCTCGGCATCGCGATCGGCGCCGCGCTGACCTGCGTCAACTTCTTCGTGCTGCGCAAGCTGGTCGTCAAGTGGACCCGCGACGCGGCGGCCGGGCGCGGGGGCAACGGGGCGGTGCTCATGCTGCCCAAGATGATCGGCCTGATGGGCGCGGTCGCGCTGGTGATCCTGTTCCTGCCGATCAACGTCGTCGCGTTCGTCATCGGCTACTCGATCTTCATCGCCTCGATCGTGATCGACGCGACGTACAGCGCGCTGCGGACTCCCGACGTCGACCCGAACGACGCGCCGAACCCCAACTCGGACGAGCACAATCATGGGTGAACACGGCACCTGGTTCGACTACCTCAACCGCTTCGAGTGGTGGCGCCACTTCGACGCCTGGGCCCAGAGCAAGCTGCAGCGCAGCTTCCTGCTCGGCATGTTCGAGACCGGCTTCACGCTGACCCACGTCCTGGTCACGCTGGTCGTGCTCGGCTTCGTGACCTGGGGCGCGATCGCGTTCTTCCGCGGCACGCAGTCCCAGGACAAGGGCCTGGTGCCGCCGCGCAAGATGACGCTGCGCAACGCGTTCGAGTACATGGCCGAGGTCGTCTACGGCATGGTCGAGGGCGCGATGGGCGAGAAGCACGCCGCCAAGTTCTTCCCGTTGATCGGTGCGCTGTGGTTCTTCATCCTGACCAGCAACCTGATCGGCCTGATCCCGGGCTTCATCGCACCGACCGACACGCTCAAGACCAACGTCGGCATCGCCGTGATGGTGTTCGTGCTGACCCACTACTACGGGGTCAAGGAACACGGCCTGGCCTACTTCAAGCACTTCCTCGGCCCGAGCATATGGTTGGCGCCGCTGATGCTGCCGATCGAGCTGGTCAGCCACGTCGCCCGCCCGCTGTCGCTGTCGGTCCGACTCATGGGCAACATGATGGCGGACCACAAGGTCGTGTTCTCGTTCTTCGCCCTGGTCCCGCTGCTCCTGCCGCTGCCGTTCATGCTGCTCGGCCTGCTGGTCTGCCTGATCCAGGTGCTCGTGTTCACCACCCTGACGATGGTCTACATCAGCATGGCGATCGAGCACGAGCACGACGATCACTGACCCATCGCTCCCGTTCGCTCCCACGTTTTGCAACGTCCACCTTTACCGACCCGCCAAATCGCGCTACGAAACACCGCCTCGCGCGCCTCGATTCAAGGAGACCTGTCATGAAGCGCACCGTCAAGATCCTGTCCGCCTTCGCTACCTTGCTCGCCGTGTTCGGCTTCTCGGCGACCGCGTTCGCGCAGGGTGCGGACATCAAGAGCCAGGGACTGGCCGCCAACTACGGCCAGATCGCACTCGCCGCCGGCCTGGCGATCGGCATCGCCGCGCTCGGCGGCGGCATCGGCCAGGGCCGCGCCGCGGCCGCCGCGCTGGACGGCATCGCCCGCAACCCCGGCGCCGCCGGCCAGATCCGCGGCCCGATGATCCTCGGCCTCGCGCTGATCGAGTCGCTGGTGATCTACGCGCTCATCATCGCGTTCCTCCTCGTGGGCAAGGTCGGCTAGTCCTTTCCCGCGCGAGCGTGCACGACGGCGGCCCTGCCCAGGGGCCGCCTTTTGCGTTTTCGGCGGCTGTGTGGAACCCTGTACTGCCTATGCCCGAGCCCGAGCCCAGAGCCGCCGAGCTGGACCTCCAGGGCAAGTCGACGATCGAGATCCTGGCGCAGATCGACCTGTTCAACAGCGTGCCGCAGACCCACCTGCGCCGGGTCGTCGACATCGGGCTGGAGGAGCAGTACCGCGCCGGGGCCACGATCTTCAGCGAGGGCTCGCCGGGTGACAAGTTCTACCTGATCGTCGAGGGCGCGGTCCGGATCAGCCGATTCGTCCCCGGCATGGGCGAGGAGGCGCTCGCGGTGCTCCGCGGCGGGGCCTACTTCGGCGAGATGTCGCTGATCGACGATGCGTCGCGCTCGGCGACCGCGGTATGCCACGAGCGCTGCCGGCTGTTCGTGGTCAACCGCAAGGATCTGGAGGACCTGCTGTTCGTCGACCGCGACCTCGCCTACGAGCTGCTGTGGAACTGGGTCCGCACGCTGTCGCGCCGGCTGCGCGCGACCAACGACAAGATGACCTTCCTCGCCACGACGTCCAAGTTCTGATGGCGATGCGGGCGACCCCGGCGGCGGTCCTCGGCCTGGCGATCGGCCTCGCCGCGCCGGCCGCGCGCGCCGAGCCGCTGCCGGCGGGCAGCCTCGGCATCATGTTCGGCGCCGGCGGCGGCACCGGCCGGTACGCCCGCTCGCTCGGCCTGGGCTACTACCAGTTCGGCGCCCAGGCCGCGTGGCAGCCGATGTCCACCGAGCAGCGGATCAGCTACTCGTTCAAGTGGTCGTTCCTGTTCGGCACCATGTACAACGCCGAGTCCGCCCAGATCGACGTCTACCTCCGCACCCTGCAGATGGACTTCCTCGCCGGGCTGCGGATCCGCCCGGGCGAGAGCCGGCTGCGCTACCTCGCGCTGCGCGGCGGGGTCGAGCTGTTCCGCACCAACGAGCCGGTCAAGCCCGACGGCGGCCGCGCGTTCGTCGGTCCGGTCGCCGATGTCGCGATCGAGCAGTACGCGTTCGGCGCCGTGCTGTTCAACGCCGACGTGCGCTACGGCCTGATCGGCTCGGGGCCGGCCGAGATCGCGATCCTGGTCGGCGCCTCGATCAGCGTGCCGTAGCGCGATGCCGGCGCTGGTCACCCCCCGGCTGCGGCTGGTGCCGATCACCCTCGAGGCGATCGAGGCGGTGCTCGATCGCGACCAGCCGCGCGCCGAGGCGATCATCGGGGCGCGGTTCCCGCCGGGCTGGCCCGACGCCCCGCTGCTCGACGTCGGCTTCCCGTACTCGCGCGAGGCGATCCGCGCCGATCCCGATATCCGGCTGTGGGGCGACTCGCTGGTGATCCTGCGCGACGCGCCGCGCGTCGTCGGCTCGGTCGTGTTCCACGGCCACCCGTCCGACGGCGTCGCCGAGATCGGCTACGCGATCGAGGACAGCTCGCGCGGCGTGGGGCTGGCCACCGAGGCCACGCGCGCGTGCGCCGACTGGGCGCTCGCCCAGCCCGGGATCGCGGCGCTGCGCGCCACCACGTTCCCCTGGCACGTCGCGTCGCTCGGCGTGATCCGCAACCTCGGCATGCGCCAGATCGCGACCCGCGATCACGACACGCTCGGCGAGCTGCTGGTGTTCGAGCTCCGGCGCTGATCACCGCCGCCGGCGGCGCAACCCGAGCGCGATCGCAGCGAGGCCGACCAGCGCGGTGGCCGGGCTGCCCGGCCCGGCATCGCAGCAACCGCCGCCCGGCACCGGCCAGCACGCGCCGGCGCTGGTCGCCGACTTGAGGCACTCGAAGCTGTCCGGGCACGTGCTCGGATCGGACGGGCTGCAGGCCAGCGAGCACCGGCTGCCGTCCTGGCTGCTGACCGCGCAGAGCTCGGAGTCGCAGTCGGCGGCGGACTTGCAGACCGTGCCGAGGCCGTTGGGGCCGAACGGCTCGGCGATGCAGCTGTGCGCGAAGCACACCCGGTGCGCCGGGCAGTCCGCATCGGCGAGGCAGCCGAGCTCGGGGACGTGCTGGAGCAGGAAATTCTGCTCGATGTCGAGCCGGGTGTCGGCGCCGTAGCTCGCGCACGCCGGATCGCCGAACGAGGTCACGCCGACCACGGTCGGCTTGCCGTTGATGATCGCGAACGCCGGTCCGCCCGAGTCGCCGGAGCAGGTGCCCTTGTTGTCGGTCTGCGAGAAGCACAGAAGGTCGAGATCGCGGCCGATGCCCTTGCTGGGGCACGGGATCGAGATCCGGTTGGTCAGCTCGAACTCGAGGCCGGTAGTGCCGTCCCCGCCGGGCGCCGAGGTCAGCCCGTAGCCGACGAGGGTCGCGACCGTGCCGACCGGGGCCAGCACCGCGCTGAGGTTGATCGGCGACGGGGCGACGTCGGTGACCGGGGTCGCGAGCTGGATCAGGCCGAGGTCGTTGCTCCCCAGGTTCATCGGGTCGAACAGCGGGTCCTTGAACGTCGCGCTCGCCTCGACCACCGTGCCGGCGTCGCCGATGATGTCGACCGTGTTGAAGTGGACCGTGGTGCCCTTGGTCACCGCGTCCTGCGACGGCAGCATGACCACGTCGGGATCGACGCAGTGCCCCGCGGTGACCACCCAGGTCGGGGCGATCAGCGTGCCGGTGCACAGGAAGCTGCCGACCTCCAGCCCGACCACCGTGGGGTACTGGCCGACCGTGGTGCTCGTGCCGCCGATGATCTCGGGCGCGGGCGAGGCCGCCGCCGGGGCATCCGCGGCCGGGGCGGCTCCGACCGGCGCCGGCGGTGCGACCAGCCCGAGCCCCGCGACCAGCGCGCGCAGCCCGCCGCGGAGCACCGCTGCGCGCGCGCGGGTCATGCCCGGCCTCGCGTCATGTCCGCGTGGCCCGCCCCGCCGATCACGGCGGCCGGCTCTTGCCGGTGACCAGGTCGCCCGGCAGCGCCCGCGTCCAGGCCCCGGACTTGCCGCCGCGCTTCTCGTCGAGCCGGATCTCCGAGATCACCATGCCGCGGTCGATCGCCTTGCACATGTCGTAGACGGTCAGCGCCGCCGCGGACACCGCCGCGAGCGCCTCCATCTCGACCCCGCTGCGATCGAAGGCGCGCACCGTCGCCATGATGTAGACCGCGTTGTTCGCGACCCGGAGGTCGACGTCGACGCCGGTGAGCCGCAGCGGATGGCACAGGGGAATGATATCCGATGTTCGCTTGGCCGCCTGGATCCCTGCGATCCGCGCCACACCCAGCACATCGCCCTTGCCGATCGTGCCGGCGCGCACGGCGCTGGCGGTTGCGATCTCCATCACGACCATGCCGCTGGCGATCGCCACCCGCTCGGTCTCGGGCTTGGCCCCGACGTCGACCATGCGGGCGGCGCCGGACGCGTCGAAGTGGCTGAGCCCGAACGTCGACGCTGCCTGCGGCGCCAGCTCGGGCGGGCTGGGCTTGCCCGACGGGTCGCGGTCCTTGCCGCGCGGTCCGCCGGGCTCGGTCGAGCCGGGTCGCGTCTTCGACCGCCGGGTCACTCGACCGTCACCGACTTCGCGAGGTTGCGCGGCTGATCGATGTCGGTGCCCTTGAAGTCGGCGACGTAGTACGAGAGCAGCTGGAGCGGCAGCACGGTGAGGATCGGCTGGAGCTCGAGCGCGGAGTCAGGCACCAGGATCACGTCGTCGGCGTGGCCGCCGATCTCGGCGTCGCCCTTGGTCGCCACCGCGAGCACCTTGCCCTGCCGCGCGCGGACCTCGGCGAGGTTCGACACCACCTTCTCGTAGTGCGGCCCGCGCGGCGCGAGCACCACGACCGGCAGGTGCTCGTCGATCAGCGCGATCGGCCCGTGCTTCATCTCGCCGGCCGCGTAGCCCTCGGCGTGGATGTACGAGATCTCCTTGAGCTTGAGCGCGCCCTCGAGCGCGATCGGGTACTGCGCGCCGCGGCCGAGGAACAGAAACCCCACGCCGTGGCCGTAGCGCCGCGCCAGCACCTGGAGCTGCGCGCCGGACTCGACGACGTCGCGCATCTTGGTCGGCAGCTGGACCAGCTCGGCGAGCAGCTCTCGCGCGCGCTCGGGCGACAGCGTGCCGGTCCGCCGGCCGAGGTAGATCGCGAGCAGCGTCATCCCCACGAGCTGGGTCGTGAACGCCTTGGTCGACGCCACGCCGATCTCGGGGCCCGCGTGGGTATAGAACGAGTGGTCGGCCAGCCGCGGGATCGACGACTCGACGACGTTGGAGATCGCGAGGATCCGCGCGCCCTTCTTCTTGGCCTCGCGGATCGCCTCCATGGTGTCCAGGGTCTCGCCCGACTGGCTGACCGCGACCACCAGGTCGCCCGGCCCGAGGATCGGATCGCGGTAGCGGAACTCCGACGCCAGGTCGACCTCGACCGGGATCCGGGCGAGCGACTCGACCAGGAACTCGCCGACCAGCGACGCGTGGTACGAGGTGCCGCACGCGATGAACACGATCCGCTTGATCGACTTGACGTCGAGATCGATGCCGTCGAGCAGCACGTCGTCGTGCTCGAGGTCGACCCGGCCGACCAGGGTGTCGGCGACCGCGCGGGGCTGCTCGTGGATCTCCTTGAGCATGTAGTGCTTGAACCCGCCCTTCTCGGCCTGGACCGCAGACCACGTGATGGTCTTGGGCTCGCGGACCCGCGGCTTGCCGTCGAAGTCGGTGATCGTCACGCCCGGGCGGGTCACCGTCACCATCTCGCCCTCGTCGACGAAGATCACCCGGCGGGTCTCGGACAGGATCGCGGTGACGTCGGACGCGACGTAGTTCTCGCCGTCGCCGAGGCCGACCACCAGCGGCGAGCTGTTCTTGGCCGCGACCAGCGTGCCGGGCTCCTTGTCGCTCATCACGACGAACGCGAAGCTGCCGCGGACCTTGGAGAGCGAGCGCCGCACCGCGGTGGTCAGATCCGGGGCGCCGCCCTGCATCGCGCGATCGACCAGGTGGGCGAAGATCTCGGTGTCGGTCTCCGACGAGAAGTGCGCCCCGGCCGAGACCAGCTCGGCGCGCAGCGCGAGGTGGTTCTCGATGATGCCGTTGTGGATCACCGTGATCGAGCCGGCGCGGTGCGGGTGGCTGTTCTCGTCGGACGGCCGGCCGTGGGTCGCCCACCGGGTGTGGCCCATGCCGATCGTGCCCGGCGCCGGCTCCTTGACCAGCTTGTCCTCGAGCGCGCCGAGCTTGCCGCGGCAGCGCACGACCCGGGCCCGGCCGTCGCCGCCGACCGGATCGATGACCGAGATCCCGGCCGAGTCATAGCCGCGATACTCGAGCTTGCGCAGGCCCCCGATCAGGATCGGGGTCGCCTGACGGTTACCGATGTAGCCGATGATGCCGCACATGGGATCCTACTTGTGCGGGGCCTGGGCCGACCCCGCGTGGGCTCCGGCCTGGTCGGCTTCGTCCGAGTCGATGCCGGTGATCTCGTCGATGTCGGGCGCCTGGTACTGCATCAACTGGGGCGAGTCGACCATCAGGTTGGCGCTCGCGTGGGTACACGCGCCGGCTGTCCACATCATGCACAGCAGGCCCCCGGTCCGGGCGGCGGCCAGCAACAAAGCTCGGTGTCGCATGGCCTGACACGCTAGCACGGCGCGGACCGGAACCCGCTCGGCGAAAGCGGTCAACCGCCGGCGCGTCGCCGGCCGGGTGCGTGCCGGCGTGGTGCAAGACCGCCACACCGTGCGGCAGGCGGCACAGGATGTCACCAGCGGCAAGATCTTGCCCGGCCCGCCCGCTGCGCCGGGAGCGTACGATGCGCCATCATGCGGATGACCGTCGTGGTCACAACCTCGCTGGCAGCTGCCTGCAGCACCGGCGCGCCACCGACGACCACCGCCACCTACCTCACGCCGACCGAGCACCTGGCGCGCGCCTCGCTCGCGCTGCGCGGCATCCGGCCGTCGCTCGCCGAGCTCCAGGCGGTCGCCGCCGAGCCCGATCGGGTCGCCGCGCTGGTCGACCGCTACCTCGAGTCCGCCGAGTTCGGCGCGACGATCCGCGAGCTGCACGACGAGCTCCTGCTGCTCCACCCCGAGCTCACCAACTTCACGCCGCCGCCGGTGCCGCCGCTGCAGGCCATCTCGTTCACCGACATGAACCGCAGCATCTACGACGAGCCGCTCCGGCTGATCGAGGACATCGTGATGTCCGATCAGCCCTACACGCGGATCGTCACCGCGGCCTACACCATGGCCGACCGCACGGTCGCCACGGTGTGGGGCCTCGACCACTCCGATCGCGACGGCTGGGAGCGCACGCGGTGGAACGACGACCGCGGCGCCGCCGGCATCCTGGCGAGCACGGCGCTCTACCTGCGCTACCGCTCGGTCGCGTTCAACTACAACCGCGGGCGCGCCAACGCGATCTCGCGCAGCCTGTTGTGTCACGACTTCAGCGAGTCCGACATCCACATCGACACCCGCGTCAACCTGTCCGACCCCGCGGTGGTCGCCGACGCCGTGGTCAATAACCCGTCGTGCGCCGGCTGCCACCAGGCGATGGACCCGCTGGCCAGCTACTTGTTCCCGTTCCTGCAGGGCGCGATGAACAACGTGGTCATCCCGGGCTACCCGATCGACTTCTACCAGGCGCAGGACGCGCCGGCGTGGATGACCGCCACCGGCCGCCCGCCGGGCTACTTCGGCACCCAGCCCGCCGGGCTGGCCGGCCTGGGCCAGGCGATCGCGGCCGATCCGCGGTTCGCGCGGTGCGCGGCGGTGAACTTCGCGAGCTACCTGACCGAGCATCCGGCGCGCGACCTGTCGCCGGCGTGGATCGCCGAGCTGCAGGATGGCTTCGTGCAGAGCGGCTACAGCGCCAAGCTGCTCGCCCGCGCGATCGTGATGTCCGACGAGTTCCGCACCGCCTCGACCGCGGATCCGGTCGCCGCCGAGGGCGTGATCGGCTACCAGAAGGTCCGGCCGGCGCAGCTGTCGCGCATGCTCGCCGACCTCACCGGCTCCACCTGGCAGGCCGACACCACCGCCGCGATCGGCGGCTGGGCGTTCGGGCGGGTCGACTACCTCGCCGACGACTACCTCGGCTACCGCGTGCTGGCCGGCGGCATCGATGGCTACTACGTCACCGCGCCGACCCACACGATGAACGCGACCGCGACCCTGGTGATCCGCGCCGCGGCGCGCCAGGCCGCCGGGTTCGTGGTCGAGCACGACGCCGCCGCGGTGGCGGCCGGCCGCCGCCTGTTCACCCGCGCGGCGGTCGACGACGTCGATCCGGCCCACGTGCGCGCCGAGCTCGCGGAGCTGCACGCCCGGATCTACAGCGAGCTGGTCGACCCCGACGACCCCGTGCTCGACGACAGCGCGGCGCTGTTCGCCGGTGCGCTGGCGGCCGGCGGCGGGGCGCGGCGGGCGTGGACCGTGACCTTGACCGGCATGCTGAGCGATCTGCGGGCGATCTACTACTGACGAGGACGAGGACCGACATGAACCGTCGCGACTTCCTGATCGGCACCGGCGCTCTCGGCCTGGGGGCGCTCGCAGCGACCGGGCTGCGCGGCGAGCGCGCCGGGGCCACCGCACCCGCGGCCCGTCCGCCCCGCCGCCTGCTCGTGATGTTCGCCGCCGGCGGCTGGGACACCTGCTACGCGCTCGACCCCAAGCAGCCGCCGCTGGTCGACGTCCCGGCCGGCGCGGTCCAGCGGTTCGCCGGGCTCGACGTGTTCACCGACGCGAGCCGGCCCAGCGTCACCGGGTTCTTCGAGCGCCACGCCGGCGTCACCGCGATCGTCCGCGGGATCGCCACCGACGGGATCTTCCACAACGAGTGCCAGCGCCGGATCGTCACCGGCAAGCGCGACGACGGCCAGCCCGACATCACCGCGATGGTCGCCCACGACCTCGGCAACGAGCTCCCGGTCCCGTACCTGGTGCTCGGCGACGTCGCGTTCACCGATCCGTACACGGTCAGCGCCGCGCGGGTCGGCACCACCAACCAGATCGTCGATCTGCTGGGCGATCCGAGCGACGCGATGGCGGCCGCCGAGACCGCCCTGCTCGACCGCTACGCCGCGGCGTCGGCCGACCGCGCCCGCGCGACCCGCGGCGCGACCGGCTACAACCGCCGCCGGGTCGACGACTTCGCCGCCGCCGTGGCCCGCGCGGGGCGGCTCGGGCAGCTGCGCAGCCAGCTCGGCGCGCGCGGCGAGACCCAGTCGCTCGACGCCCAGATCGCGCTCGCGCTCGACGCGCTCGAGCAGGACATGTCGCACACGGTGATGACGACGACCCGGCTGTTTTGGGACACCCACGCCGACAACTACCTGCAGGCCGACGCCCACGAGGCGACGTTCGACGCGCTGACCGGGCTGGTCGACCAGCTGATCGCGCGCCCCGGCCGCGCGGCCGGCAGCAAGATGATCGACGACACCGCGATCGCCGTGGTGTCCGAGCTGAGCCGCACCCCGCTGCTCGGCGGCGACGCCGACCACCTGGGCAAGGGCCACTGGCCGGTGACCAGCGCGCTGGTGATCGGCGGCGGGGTGCGCGGCGGGCAGGTGTTCGGAGCCACCACCGACGGCGCCGGCGGCATGCCGATCGATCTCGCGACCGGCCTGCCGTCCGACGCCGGGATCCAGCCGATGTACTCCCACTTCATCGCGGGCTTGCTGGCGCTGTGCGGCGCCGACCCGGGTGTGCACCTGGCCAACACCCCGGTGTTCGATGCGTTCATCGCCTAGCCTGGTGCGCGCCGCGGTCGCCGCGCTCGGGGCGGTCACCGTGCTCGGGGCGGTCACCGCGCTCGGGGCGCTCGCGCCGGGATGCGGCGGCGATACCGACCCGGCCTGCGCCCGCTCGTTCCTGCGCTACGACAACTTCGGTGAGCCGTTCATCGTCAACTGGTGCCGCGCGTGCCACAGCGCCGACACGCCGCCGGGGATGCGCCAGCAGGCTCCCGCCGGCATGGACTTCGACAACCTGACCGAGATCCGGCAGTGGTCGTTGCAGATCCGGCTCACCGCGGGCCAGGGCAGCTCGATGCCGCCCGCCGGCGGGCCATCCGCCGACGAGCGCGCCATGCTCGTCGAGTGGCTCGGCTGCGGTGCGCCATGACGATCACCGCGCCCGGGTCGGCCGCGGCCTCACCGTGATTCGCCGGGATCTGCCACCGCTGCACTGGGGCATTTTGCCGTGTAAGCGTCGCGACCAGACAGCGGCGAGTTATACGGACACAAGATCTTTGCATCGCTCGAACTCTCTACCGATCTCGCACGACGCAGTCGTACACTGCAGCTGTTCACCGACGGTGTAATCGGCGCACGTTCGACGATTATGCCGGTGGTGTTCCGGATTCGTCGCCATGGTTTGCGCGGTCGTATCGCGCTTTGCCAGCCCCGGCGCCGCGCTACACTCTGCCAGCAGCAACGGGCGCTATCGCGCACCCGCGGCGCCGGGGAGATCGGGAGTGCAGCTGATGAAAGAAGCAGCGATGCGTCTGGGAGCCTGGCGTGTCGAGCGCATCCTGGGTCGCGATCTGTCCGGCAGCTACCACGCCGGGGTCCGTGACGACGGCACCCGCGCCACGCTGTTCCGTCCGTCGGGCGAGCTGCTCGCGGCCCGCGGCGAGCCGCTGTCCCGGCTGCTCGCGCTGCACCGCGGCGCGTCGCAGCGCGGCCTGCTGTGGTTCCGCGAGCTCGATCACGACGGCGACGAGCCGTTCCTGATCGCCGATCCGGTCGACGACGCCCTGGTGTCGCTCCACCGCGGCCTGCGTCCGGATCCCGGACAGACCGGCGCGGTCGGCGCCGCGCTCGCCGCCGCGCTGGTCGCGATCCACGACCGCGGCCTGGTCCACGGCGGCCTGGAGCTCGACAACGTGCTGTGGTCGCCGGCCTGCGCGCCGCACATCCTGGGGGCCGGCGCGGCGGGGCTCGGCGGCGCCGCCGGGATCGCTGGACCGGCCGGGGACGTCGTCGGTCTGGGCCGCCTGCTGTGCGCGCTGGTCGCCAGCTGGCCGCCGCGCGGCGCCACCGCGGCGTGGTGCGCCGACGAGCTCCGGCTCATCGAGCTCGCTCGCCTGATCGCCGAGCCGGGTGCGGACCTGGCGATGCGCAAGGTCCACGCCCTGCTCGCCGCCGCGTCCGCGCGCGCCGTGGCGGTGCCCGGGGATGGCCTCCCGACGGTGATCGCCGGCGACCCGCCGCCGCCGACCGCCCCGTGCCGCGCGTGCGCGTCCGGCGACACCACCGCCGAGCTGGGGACACAGCCGTACGGCGACAACACCGACGCGTGCTGCGCCGTCGCGGCGCGGCTGGCGGATCCGGCGCACGACCTCGGGGTCGCCCGGCTCGGCCGCTACCGGATCCTGACCCGGCTCGGCTGCGGCGGCATGGGCGAGGTGTTCCTCGCCGAGGATCCGGCGCTGCGCCGCGGCGTCGCGATCAAGCGGATCCGGCCCGGCCTGCAGCGCGATCCGATGTTCCGCGCCCGGCTGCGCCGCGAGGCCCAGCTCGCCGCGCGGCTCAGCCACCGCGCGATCGTCCAGGTCTTCGATCTGCTGAGCGACAACGACATCGATCACGTGGTGATGGAGTACGTCCCCGGCCCCAGCCTCCACGCGCTGCTCGCCGGCCGGCCGATGGCGATCGCCGAGGCGGTCCGGATCGCCGCCGAGCTCACCGACGGCCTGGCCTACGCGCACCGCCAGGGCATCGTCCACCGCGACCTCAAGCTCGAGAACGTCCTGATCTCCACCGACGGCCAGCCCAAGATCGCCGACTTCGGGATCGCGCGCCGCACCGCGCCCACCGGCGACGGTGCCGTGCACGAGACCCTGACCCGCGACGGGTACCTGCTCGGCACGTCGCGCGCGATGTCGCCCGAGCAGATCCAGAGCCACGACGTCGACGCGCGCTCCGACCTGTTCTCGCTCGGCGTCCTGCTCTACGAGCTGGTCACCGGCGAGACCCCGTTCGCCGCTCGCAACGAGGCGTTGACCATGCTGCGCGTGCTCAACGACCGGCCCGCGCCGGCGCGCGAGCGGGCGCCCGAGGTCCCGGCCGCGCTGTCGGAGCTGATCGACCACCTGCTGGAGAAGGACCCCGCGCAGCGCCCGAGCGACGCCCGCGCCGTGACCCACCGCCTGCGCCGTGTGATGGATCCCACGGGAGGCTTCGCCCCCCGCCCCGACGGCGAAGCCGGCAGGGTCCCCACCCCCTCTCTCGCTCCGCTCGGGCACACGCCACCGCCCGAGCCGCCCCCCGCCCCGCGCACCGCGCCCCCACCTCCGCCCGCGCAGGTCCTGCCGTTCGGCGTGGCCGCCGCCGGGTCGAGCGAGCACGGCCACTCCACCCGCAGGAGCCTGAGCATCCGGATCCAGGCCCCGTTCGTGCTGGCCGAGATCCGCGCGCTGCGGTCGTCGATCTTCAAGCGCAGCCGCGAGGTCCAGAGCGCGCTGGCGATCGCCGACAAGGTCGAGCACTCGTACGATCTCCACAACACCGAGCTGTTCCTCCCGCTCGACGACACCTGGTCCGCGATCCTCGAGCCGTTCGAGCTGACGGTGGTGACCGGCACGCTGCGCCGGATCGGCTACGAGATCTTTCCGCAGTGGATGTCGATCCTCGGCATCCCGGCGCCCGAGGTGACCACCGCGATGGACCTCCGCAGCCCGGCCGACCTGGTCCGGATGATCTGCAAGGGCTACAGCAAGTGCGTGGTCGGCGGCGGGGCAGGCTTGCTGACCGCCGGGATCGACGGCAGCCGCACGACCGTCACCGACACGTCGTGCATGCCGTGCCAGCTCCAGATGGGGGTGTTCCTCGGCGCCGGCCAGCTGACCGGGCTGTTCTGCGATACCGCGCTGACCGAGACCCGCTGCCGCAGCCGCGGCGACCGCGTCTGCGTGTACGAGTTCGCGTTCTGATTGCGCTCAGCGCGGCGTCACGGCCGGCCGCCAGTAGCGGTCGCGCAGCAGGCGCTTCATCAGCTTGCCGGTCGGCGTGCGCGGCAGCTCGGCCTCGAAGTCGACGCTGCGCGGGCACTTGATCGGCGACAGCCGCTGGCGGCAGAACGCGATCAGCTCGGCGGCCAGCGCCGGTCCGGCGCGGCGCATGTCGTGCGGCTGGATCACCGCCTTGACCTGCTCGCCCATCTCCGCGTCGGGCACGCCGAGCACCGCCGCGTCGGCGACCTCGGGGTGGGCGATCAGCACGTCCTCGGTCTCCTGCGGATAGACGTTCACGCCGCCGGTGATGATCATGTACGCCTTGCGATCGGTGAGGTACAGGTAGCCGTCGCCGTCGAGGTAGCCGACGTCGCCGAGCGTCGACCAGCCCCGCGCGTTGAACACGCTCCGGGTCTTCTCGGGGTCGTTGTGGTACTCGAACGGCGGCATGTCGGCGAAGTACACCGTCCCGATCCCGCCGGGCGGCAGCTCGCGGTCGTGCTCGTCGACGATCTTGAGCGTGCCGACCACCGCGCGCCCGACGCTGCCGCGGTGGGCGAGCCACTGCGCGCTGGTGCAGAACGTGGCGCCGTTGCCCTCCGAGCCGGCGTAGTACTCGATCAGGATCGGGCCCCACCAGTCGATCATCTGCTGCTTGACGTCGACCGGGCACGGCGCCGCGGCATGGATCGCGCCGCGCAGCGAGCTCAGGTCGTGGCGCCGCCGCACCTCGTCGGGCAGCTTGAGCATGCGGACGAACATCGTCGGCACCAGCTGCGACACGGTGACGCGATGGCGCTCGACCAGCTGGAGGAACTCCTCGGCGTCGAACGCCTCCATGATCACGGCGGTGCCGCCCAGGAACCCCGACATCAGGGTGAACCGCAGCGGGGCCGCGTGGTAGAGCGGCGCCGGCGACAGGTAGACGGTGTCCGGCGACATCCCGCACATGTGGGAGCACAGCACGCGCAGCCGCGGGTGGGGCTGATCGAACGGCAGGTTGTAGAGCGCGCGCTTGATGCCCTTGGGCCGGCCGGTCGTGCCCGACGAGTACAGCATGTCCTGGCCGACGACCTCGTCGGCGATCGGCGCAGCGGGCTGGGCCGCGAGCGCCTCGTTCCATGACCGGAATCCCGGCCGCGGCTCGTCGAGCATGTACAGCGCCGGCGCGGCCGGCGCGTCGCGGTCCACCCGGTCCAGCGCGTCGCCGTGGCGGGGCGAGGTGATCACGACCCGTGCGCCGCAATCGGCCACGATGTAGGCGACCTCGTCGCCCGTCAGGTAGCAGCTGATCGGCGTGAAGTACAGCCCGCTGCGCTGCGCCGCCCAGCAGATCGCCAGGAACTCGAGCCGGTTCTCCATCACCAGCGCGATGTGATCGCCGGGGCCAAGGCCGAGCGAGCGGAACACGTGCGCGGCCTGGTTCGACCGTGCGTCGAGCTCGCGATAGCTGATCGCGTCGCCGGATCTCGCCATCCGGTACGCGATCTTGTCGGGGTGGGTTCGTGCGTGGTGGCAGGGATGCGTCATGCCCGGGTCAGGCCTGCGTGCTGATGTTGAGCAGCTTCGCCGCGGTGCCCCCGAGGATCGCCAGCTTGTCGGCGTCGGACAGGGTCGGCGTGGTCAGCACGTGGTCGACCGCGGTCGTCGTCCACGGGTACGGAAAGTCGGTGCCGACCACGAGCTGGCTCGCGCCGACCTCGGCGGCGAGGTGGCGCAGCCCCTCGGCGGTGAACACCATGGTGTCGAAGTACATCTGCTTGAGGTACTCGCTCGGCTTCTTCTTGATCGGCCCGAACGCGCCGCCCGGGCAGGCCGGCGGCCGCGTCAGACAGCCGTGATCGGCGCGCCCCGCATACGACGGCAGGAACCCACCGCCGTGCGCCGCGATGATCTTGAGCCGCGGGAAGCGGTCGAGCGCGCCGTCGAAGATCAGGTGCGACAGCGCGAGCGTGGTCTCGAGCGGATTGCCGATCACGTTGTCGAGGTAGCCATTGCCCCCGAGCCGCTGCTTGAGCTCGGTCGGCGCACCGCTCGGCTGCGGGTGGATGAACACCGGCACGCCGAGCGCCTCGACCTTGGCCCAGAACGGATGGAACGCGGGATCGCTGAGCTCCTTGCCCGCGCAGCTCCCACCGATCGCGGCGCCGCGCAGGCCGTACTTCTTGATCCCGGTCTCGAGCTGGTCGGCGGCAAGCTCCGGGTACTGGAGCGCGACCGTCGCGTAGGCGACGAAGCGGTCGGCGTGCTTGCCGCACAGCTCGGCCAGCCGCTCGTTCTGGACCTGGCAGATCTTCGCCGCGACCTCGCGCTCGGCCCCGTACCAGAACGGGTTGATGCTGAGCGCCTCGACGTCGATGCCCTGGGCGTCCATCGCCGCGATCCGCTGGTCGGCGGTCGCCGGCCCGAGATCCGGCCGCAGGCTCCCGTCGCCGAGCTTGAGCCCGGCGAGCTCGAGCGCCTCGGGCACCGCCGCGTGGGCGTGCACGTCGACCACCTTGGCACGCTTGCCGCCGAGCTTGACGACGCGCCGGGTCTGGGCGTGCGCGTGGTGCGGCCTCAGCAGGCTGCAGCCCACGAAGCACACGCCCGCCAGACCGACCGCATGGGCCAGGAAATCTCTCCGCGTCGTCATCTCGATCCTCCTCGGCTGGGGGTGATTGCGCTCCCGCACCGGCCCGCGCGACCATCGTGGCCGGCATCCTCTCACAGCCGGTCCGCCGCCGCGACGGCTCGATCCCGACAGATCCGGCCCGACAGATCCGGCCCGACAGATCCGGGCCGTCAGATCCGGGCCATCAGATCCGGGCCATCAGATCCGGACCTGGGCAAAGCCGCGCACGGTCAGCAGGTCGAAGTAGCCGTTGCCGTTGCTGGGCGAGACCTGGCCGGCGAGGTCGAGCGTCACGCCGAAGTCGAGCCGGCTGACCGACACCGTCGCGTCGGCGCCGAGCGGGACGAAGTACGCGCTGCCCTGGTTGCGGAACCCGGTCCGGCCGACCAGCGCGACGTAGGGGTTGAGCTGGTAGAGGATGCCCGCCGGCAGCCGGAACTCCGAGATCGAGCCGTTGCTGCCGGCGCGGAAGCTGAACAGGTCGTCCTCGGCGCCGTACGCGTACGGCCGGCTGCTGACCAGCGCGAGGTTGTCGGTCAGCTTGAGGTGGAGCGGCAGGCCGAGGCCGAACGCGAAGTCGAGATCGCCGCTGTCGACCCGCTGGGCGCCGAGGTCGAGCCGGACCGCGGCGAACGCCAGCAGCTGGTACTGGCCGGACAGCAGCCCGCGCGCGAAGTCCGACGACGGCGACACCTGGACGTCGACCACCGCCCCGGCCTGCAGGTGGTGGAGGATGCCGTAGTCGGCGGCGAACTGCAGCGCCTCGGTGTTCGACGGCGCCGGGTCGACCGCGGCCCCGAAGTGGGTCAGCGACGCCGCGGCCTCGAGCTGCAGCGTCTGGGGCGGCAGCGCCAGCGGCCGATCGATCAGCACCGTCGAGTAGTCATCGGCCGCGGCCGGCGGGACCGCGAGCAGCGTGCAGGCGAGCAAGGCGAGGGTCGGGACGAGCAGACGCATGCGCTATGTACCGATGAAGATCGCGGTCTCGTCAATACAGCCGTCCACGATTGCGGCGCGGCGCCATGCAGCGCGACCGGCCCGCGGTAGAGTCGCCGTGTGGCGTACCGCATCGGTCGCGAGCTCGGCGCCGGCGCGCTCGGCCGCGTCGTCGAGCTGATCGAGGACGGCGGCGCGGTGTGGGCCGGCAAGCTGCTGCACGACAGCCACGCGGCCGATGTCCGCGCGCACCGGCGGTTCGAGGTCGAGGCCCGGCTGCTCGCCGGCATCGACCACCCCAACCTGGTCGGCGTGCGCGGCCTGGTCCACGTCGACGGCCGCGCCGCGCTGGTGATGGAGCTGGTGCCCGGCCCCGACCTCGGGCACGTGATCGCGGCCGAGGCGCCGCTGCCGGCGGCCCGGGTCATCGCGATCGGCCGCGGGATCGCCGCCGGGCTGGCGGTCGCCCACCGCGCCGGCCTGGTGCACCGCGACCTCAAGCCCGCCAACGTGCTGCTCGGCGCCGACGGCACGCCCAAGGTCGGCGATTTCGGGCTCGCGCGCGCGGCGTCGTTCGCGTCGAGCGATCCCGACGCGGCCGCGGTCGCGGGGACGCCGGACTACATGGCGCCCGAGGCGATCGATCCACTCGCGATCGACGCGCGCAGCGATCTCTACGCGCTCGGCTGCATCCTGTGCGAGCTCGCGACCGGTGCCCCGCCCTACCGCGGCGCCACCGCGCTCGCCGTGCTGCAGGCCCACCGCACCGCACCGATCCCCGCGCTCGATGGTCGCGCGACACCCCCGGTGCCCGAGGGCCTGCGCCGCGTGATCCGCTGGCTGCTCGCCAAGTCGCCCGCCGATCGCCCGCAATCGGCGACCGAGGTCGAGGCCGCGCTCGCGGCCGCCGGGGCCGACTCGCCGGCGGCGCTCGCGGTGCTCGGCGACGCGCGGGTCGCGACCGGCCGGCGCTGCGCAGCGTGCGGCGCGCTCGGCCCCGAGGCCGTCGCCGTGTGCTTCGCGTGCGGCGCGGCGCAGCTCCAGATCGGCCCCGGACCGGCGACGGTGTTCGTCACCGGGCCGGGCGGCATCGCCGACAAGCTCGACGCGGCGCTGCGCCAGAAGCTGATCGCCTGGCTCGCGGCCAACCCGGCGCTCGGCCTGGCGGCGCCGGCGCTCGCCCGGGAGCTGCCGCGGCTGCCGTTCGTGCTGGTCACCGGCGTCGACGACGCCTCGGCGCGCGCGCTGGTCGGTGCGCTGCGCGGCCTGGGCCTCGAGGCCAACTGGCGGCTCGGCGGCCGGCTCGCCCTGCGCGAGATCCGCGCCAAGGGCTGGACGCTCAGCAAGCGCGTCGCGCTGATCGGCGTGACCAGCGTCTGGTACATGTTCCGCAACTCGGTCGCCGGCGCGGTGGGCGGCATGGTCGTGATCGCGGCCGCCGCGCTGTGGGGCGGCTTCGCGCGCAGCGCGCGGCCGGTCGGCCGGCTGCTGCCGCGGCGCAGCGCGGGCGCCCTGCCGTCGGCGCTCGACGCCGCGCTCGCCCGGGTCGCGGACGTCGTCCCGGCGATGACCGCCGCCCGCCACCGCGACGCGCTGCGCGGCGTGGTCGAGCGCGCGCTCGCGCTGCGCGACGCGGTCGATCCCACGGGGGGCGCTGCCCCCCGCCCCGCCGGCGGAGCCGTCGGGGTCCCCACCCCCCGTCTCGCTGCGCTCGATCCCGCCGGGCGCGACGCGCTGGATCGCGAGCTCGCCAAGCTCATCGACCATGCCGCGCTCGCGGCGTCCCGCCTCGATCAGCTCGAGGCCCGGCTGTCGCCCGACGACCTCAGGTCCGACGACGAGGCCCGGCGGGCGAGCTGGCGGGTCCGCGACCGCTGGGCCGCGCGCATCCTGCAGGTCACCGCGTTCCTCGACGCGATGCGCGCGCGGGCGGCGATGGCGAGGGCGCGGGTCGCCGCCCAGGCCGACCTCGACGAGCTGCGCGGCCACGTCGCCGCGCTCGGCGAGATCGAGCGCAGCGAGACGGGGGGTGGGGACCACGACGGCTTTGCCGGCGGGGCGGGGGGCAGCGCCCCCCGTGGGATCGAGGCGGAGCCGGCGTGATCGCTCCCGACGCGATCCCGGGCCAGCGCGTCGTCGGCGAGCCCCGCCGGCTGCGCCACGAGCTCGCCTGGCCGATCGAGCTGCCCGATGGCCGCCGCGCCGTGCTCGCCCAGCTCGTTCCCGAGCTCGCCGCCGACCTCGCGCTGCGCCGGCGCTGGGTCGTCGACATGGAGCGGATCGCCGCGCTGCCGGTCGCCCGGCTCGCGCCGACCCTCGCGATCGGCCCGGCGCCCGACCCGCGCGCCCCCGGCGCCGAGCCGCCGTGGCGGGTCCGGCTCGACCCGCCGGGCCAGACCCTCGACGCCCGGCTGCGCCGCGCGCCGCTGCCCGACGACGAGGTCATCGCGCTCGCCGGCGAGCTCGCCGATGCCCTGCAGTCGCTGCACGCCGCCGGCGCCGTGCTCCGCGATCTCGATCCGCGCGCGATCGTGCTCGGCGACGACGGCCGCGCCTGGTTCACCGACATCGGCCACGCCCGGCTCGCGATCCTGTCCTCGCGCACGGCATCCAGCCTGCTGCTCGAGAGCTCGCCCTATGTCGCCCCCGAGGCCCTGCTCGGCACGGTGGTCGACGCGCGCTCCGACCTCTACTCGCTCGGGGTCGTGATCTGGCGCGCGCTGACCGGCGATGTCCCGTTCCCGGCCTCGCTGGTCGCCGCGCGCACCGCCGTCCCCGACCTCGCCGCGCTGCGCCCGACCGCGCCGCCGCCGCTGATCGCCCTGGTCACCCGCTGCCTCGCCCACGACCCCGAGCACCGGCCGCCGACTGCGCGCGACGTCGCCGACGCCCTGCGCGGCAAGGCGGCCGACACCGCGATCGCGCTCCGGCGCACCCCGTGCCAGGCGTGCGGCGCCGCGATGACCGCCGGCCTGCGCCTGTGCCTGGCGTGCGGCAAGCAGGCCGTGCAGTTCCATCGCACCGCGCACGGCCATCCCGATGGCGTCGCGCTCGTGCTCGACAAGGCGAGCGAGGACGCCGCGCTGCTCGCCCGGCTCGCGGGGTTCTACGACGCGGTCGCGACCGGCACGCCGCGCCTCAACTTCATCGTCGGCGACCGCCGGATGTACAGCAAGGCCGAGCTCGCCCAGCGCCACGCCGTCCCCGCCGTCCTGGTCGCCGACCTCCAGCCCGACACCGCCGCCGCGCTCGCCGAGCGGCTGCGCGGCGACGGGTTCCAGATCAGCACCACGACCCCGCGCGCGATCGCCCGCAAGCACCGGCGCGCCACCCAGATCGCCCTCGCCGGCCTCGCCGGCGTCGCCGGCTCGATCGTCGTGCTCGCGAGCGGCGCGGGGACCGCGGGTATCCTCCCCCTGTGCGTGTCGATCGGCACCGGCCTGTTCGGCTACATCCGCCGCCGTCGCGCGGGAACCGCGGCCAAACGCCTGCCGCTCGGCGAGCTCCGCCCGACGCCCGCCATGCTCCCCGCCGCGGACGCCCAGGTCGCCGCCGTCGCCGCCGCCCTCGCCGCGACCCGCTCCCCCGACGTCCGCGCCCGCCTCGAGGAGCTCGCCGTCCTCGTCCAGCGGCTGTGCGACGCGCACCACGGCCTCGCCGGCGACGCCCCCGATCGCGCGCCGATCGCCGCGCTCGTCGAGCTCGCCCGCACCACCGCCGCGGCGATCGACGCCGTCGACGGCCAGCTCGCCAGCCTCGACGAGGGCGTCATCGTCCGCGCGCTCGCCCGCTCCGAGGCCCGCCGCGAGGCCCCCGCGCTCCGCGCCGACCTGCTCGCCGGCCTCGATACCCTGCGCCAGCTCGAGGACCAGCGCGCCGTGCTGTTCGGCCGGCTGCTCGAGATCACCTCGCTCGCCCGCACCGCGATCGACCTCCAGCTCAGCCACAGCGCCGCCGCCCGGACCGAGGACCTCGAGGTCGCCCGCGCGTTCGAGGCGCTGCGCAGCGAGACGTGACGTTGCTGTTCGCGGGCCCCCAATGCCGATCGGTCAGGCGCCAAGGCATCGGAATTTGATCAGGTTCGCGACTGTGCTCCACGAAGCTCGCGGGTCTGCGGAACCGCAGCGAGTCGCCCGGTCCCACCTGGGACGAGGCGCAGCGGCAGCACGACGCCGCCCACGTGGGCGTGACCGTCGAACCGCGGGTCGCCCCGGTCCTGCGCCCCCACGTGGGGGCACGAGATCCATCGCCCGGTCCCACCTGGGACAAGGCGCAGCGGCAGCACGACGCCGCCCACGTGGGCGTAACCGTCGAACCGCGCTCGTCGCCCGGGCGACTTCGCGGGCAGCTGCACAGCGACCGAAAGTTGGCGCACCCGGCGTGGAACCGACGAGGATCAGCTCGTGGCGGCGCTTCGGCTCATCTGCGACGAGTGGCTCTGGTGCGCTATCGGCAACACCAGGTGCCCTTCCCAAGCACCTCAGGAATCTCAGGGCTGCCTTGACGACACTCATCTTGCCGCCGCGACGGTCCGAACGCTACCCCAGGGCCGTCAAGCTCAAGATAAGCAACTACGCCCGCAAGCGCCGGAAGGGCTCAAAATGATCCGGCTTCCGCCTTATCCGACCGGCATGTGACTGGCCCCGAAAAGGACGAAACACGAGTCAGAGATGAATGCCGAGGATAACCATGCTGGCGCCACAACATCGTAGAGGGGATGTCGTGGCGACACCCGCACCAGCCTTCGGCTCGCCCGGACTTCCGGCGAGAGGCGAGTCGAGTGCGCCGCCGCTAACGGTCCTCCGTTGCGCGAGCTGTGCTCGCTCATGCCATCGGGCTGGGATCTGTTCTCGCCTGCGCCCAGTCGTCGGGCAGTTCGGACCGTCGACCGACACCGCATTGCGGTCATCCGGCACGCCGCTCGGGTGGATGTCACCGGTCCATACCCATGGCAAAGCACGGCAATGCGTCGAATTTGATTGACAGATAGATAGCCAATTTCGAGAAGCGGGTCGAGAACCTTCTCTTGATCATGCGCAGCAAGCGCCAGATTGCGATCTGCACGCGCAACGCGAGCCGGAGGACAAGAATCAAGGTCCGGCGCATTTCAGTGCAGGATATCGCAGTACGCAGCGCCGAAATTCACCGTGCTACAGAAGGCACACACGCGAGGCAGTAGGCCTGCGAGAAGGAAACGGCTCATGTTGCTGCAGAGCGCAAGCGAGATCATCGACGGACAGGAGGCAGCACGCCCGGACCACGGTCCGATCGAATGGGTGGAAGTGGACCGCCGGCTGCGCGAGTACGCGCGGCATCGCGCATCGCTCGACGCCGCCGAGGCCTTCGACCTGCTGCGCGCAGAGCAGCTCAAGCTGCATGTCTTGTGCGGCTTCGCCACCATGTACGAGTACCTCGAGCGCAAGCTGGGGTACGGACCCCACGCGGCGCGCGAGCGGATGCGGGTGGCGCGTACGCTCGCCAGGCTCCCCCAGATCACGGCGGCGCTGGCGCGCGGTGCGCTGAGCTACTCCGCGGTCCGCGAGCTGACGCGGGTGGCGACCGCCGAGACCGAGGCGAGCTGGCTGACGGCCGCCGAGGGCAAGGCGGTGAACGAGATCGAGCGCCTGGTC
>DATAPF010000081.1:0-62755 GCA_036265355.1 Kofleriaceae bacterium
CAAGGGAGCGGTCGATGCCGGACGGCCGGGCGGCAGATCTGTCGAGCGATCGAGCGCAGCGAGACGGGGGGTGGGGGCCCCGACGGCTCCGCCGACGGGGCGGGGGGCGGAGCCCCCCGTGGGATCGATCGATCGGGCGCCATCCGGGCTTGCAGCGGTCCCTGCCGGCGCGGTTGGATCCCAGCGAAGCGTCCATCGAGGTGAGCCATGAAGCTGGAAGGCGACTACCTGTTCGAGGCCACGGTCCCCGAGGTCTGGAGCGCGCTGTTCGACCCGGTGATCCTCGCCGCGGTCATGCCGGGCTGCGAGAAGCTCGAGCTCGTCGATGGTCACTACATCGGTGACATCAAGGTCAAGGTCGGCCCGATCCAGGGCAACTTCACGGGCAAGGTCGATCTCAAGGACAAGGTCGAGCCCGAGAGCTACACGATGATCGTCGACGGTCGCGGCGCGCCGGGCTTCGTCAAGGCCACCGCGCACGTCAAGCTCGCCGCCGAGGGCAACGCGACCCGCGTGCACTACGACACCGACGCCCAGGTCGGCGGCAAGATCGCCAGCGTCGGCCAGCGCCTGCTCGAGGCGTCGGCCCGCGCGATCGTCGCCCAGAGCCTCGAGGGCCTGCACGCCAACATCAAGCTGCGCGCCGCGGCGTACCGCGAGGCGGCGGCCCGGCAGGTGGCCGAGGCGCCGTCCCCCATGCCGGCGGAGGTCCCCGCCCCGGCGGAGGCTCCCGCCCCGGCAGAGGTCCCCGCCCCGGCGGAGGCCCAGGCGCCCGCGCACGCCCCGGAGCCGCCCACCGCGCCGGTGCCACCCGCGACCGCGGCCGAGCCGCCGAGCTCCGACGCCGTGTTCAGCGAGCAGACGGTCAGGACCAGCTCGCCGACCTACATGCCGATGGACGAGATGACCGTGCGGTCGGCCGCGCCTCCGGCACCCACGCCGGCGACCACCAAGCCCGCGGTCGCCGTGGCCACCGCCGCCACGCCGGCCCCGACCAAGCCGGTCGCGCCGCCGGTCGCGGCGCCGATGGCGGTGCCGTTCACGCCGGTCAAGGTCAAGCAGTCGGCGGTCGCCAACGCGGTCGCCAAGGAGGTCGCCAGCACGCTGTTCCCCCGATCGGTGCTGGTCGCGATCATCCTGATCGAAGCCCTCATCATCGTGTGGCTGCTCGTGCGCCACTGACCCGTCACCGATCCCGTCCGCGCCGACCTCGCCGCGTACCCGTCCACCCTTTTCCCGGAGCACCCATGATCCCAGCGTCCTTCGACTACCATGCGCCCAAGACGCTCGACGAGGCGATCGCCCTGCTCGGCCGGCTCGGCGACACCGCGAAGATCCTGGCCGGCGGCCAGAGTCTGATCCCGGCGATGCGGTTCCGGCTCGCCGCGCCCGACACCCTGATCGACATCAGCCGGATCCGCGATCTGGCATACGTCGAGGAGCGCGGCGACCACCTCGCGATCGGCGCGATGACCCGCGAGCACGCGCTGGAGGCCTCGCCGGTGGTCGCGGCGTCGTACCCGCTGTTGCTCGACACCGCGAAGGTCATCGCCGACCCGCTGGTCCGCAACAAGGCCACGGTCGGCGGCAACCTCGCCCACGCCGACCCGGCCAACGACCACCCGGCGACCATGCTGGCCTACGGCGCCCAGGTCGTCGCGCGCGGCGCCTCGGGCACGCGCACGATCGCGATCGACGACCTGTTCGTCGGCCTGTTCGAGACCAGCCTCAAGCCCGGCGAGATCCTCACCGAGATCCGGATCCCGAAGCCGGGCAAGTCGAGCGGCGGCGCCTACCTCAAGATCGAGCGCAAGGTCGGCGACTACGCGGTCGCCGCGGTCGCGGTCCAGCTCGAGCTCGCCGGCGCGGCGATCAAGACCGTCCGGATCGGCCTGACCAACGTCAGCTCGGTGCCGATGCGGGCCAGGCACGCCGAGGCCGCGCTCGCCGGCAAGCAGCCCACCGACGACGTGCTCGAGGCCGCCGGCAAGGCCGCCGCCGCCGAGTGCGATCCATCCGCCGATCTCCGGGGCCAGATCGACTACAAGCGCGATCTGGTCCGGGTCCTGACCAAGCGCGCCGTGCGCCGCGCCATCGAGCGCGCACAGGGAGGCCGTCCATGAGCCAGCACGAGATCACCGTCACGATCAACGGCGAGAACCAGACCCGCACGGTCGAGGCCCGCCTGTTGCTCGTCCACTTCATCCGCGAGACGCTCGGCCTGACCGGCACGCACATCGGCTGCGATACCACGAGCTGCGGCGCGTGCACGGTCAGCCTCGACGGCGAGGCGGTCAAGAGCTGCACCGTGTTCGCGGTCCAGGCCGACGGCGGGACGATCGAGACCGTCGAGAGCCTCGCCGCCGGCGGCACGCTGCACCCGCTGCAGGAGGGGTTCTGGGAGCGCCACGGCCTGCAGTGCGGGTTCTGCACGCCGGGCATGCTGATGAGCGCGCGCGCGCTGCTCGCGAAGAACCCCCGGCCGACCGAGACCGAGATCCGCCACGGGATCTCGGGGAACCTGTGCCGCTGCACCGGCTACAACAAGATCGTCGAAGCCATCCAGTACGCCGCCGACAAGCTCGGCGCCGGGAAGGGAGCCTGAGCGATGGCGACTCATCTCGAAGACCGCACCGAGCATCACTCGCCCAAGCCGGCCGGGACCTCGGCCACCGTGGAGACGTCCGACGAGGTCCGGATCACCACGCCGGACAAGGTGTGCGGCATGGGCCACCGGATGAAGCGCAAGGAGGACCCGCGGTTCATCCAGGGCAAGGGCCGCTACGTCGACGACGTCAAGCTGCCGAACATGGTCTACATGGACATCGTGCGCAGCCCCTACGCGCACGCCAAGATCCTCAAGATCGACGCCAGCGCGGCGCTCGCGACCCCCGGCGTGCTCGCGGTGATCACCGGCGAGGACCTCAAGAAGGCCGGGAATCTGCACTGGATGCCGACGCTCATGTCGGATACCCAGATGGTATTGCCGATCGAGAAAGTGGCGTATTACGCACAGGAGATCTGCGTCGTGATCGCCACCGACCGCTACATCGCGGCCGACGCGGTCGAGAAGGTCGTCGTCGACTACGAGCCGCTCGAGGCGGTGGTCGATCCGCACCAGGCGCTCACCGACAAGGTGATCGTGCGCGACGACAAGCCGAAGAAGACCAACCATATCTGGCACTGGGAGGCCGGCGACAAGGCGCACACCGACGCGGTGTTCGCCGGCGCGGCGACCGTGGTCGAGGAGAAGATCTACCTGCCGCGGATCCATGTGTCGTCGATCGAGACCTGCGGCATGGTCGCCAACTACGACAAGGTGCGCGGCCACATGCAGATCTACATGACGTCGCAGGCGCCGCACGCCCACCGCACGGTGTTCGCGCTGGTCTCCGGGCTGCCCGAGCACATGATCCAGATCATCTCGCCCGACATCGGCGGTGGGTTCGGCGGCAAGGTCCCGGTCTATCCCGGCTACGTGTGCTGCGCGGTCGCCAGCCTCGTGCTCGGCCGGCCGGTCAAGTGGATCGAGGATCGCAGCGAGAACCTCCAGGCCGACAGCTTCGCGCGCGATTATCACATCACCGCGCGGCTCGCCGCCGACAAGGACGGCAAGATCGTCGGTCTCCAGGTCCACACGCTGTCGGACTGCGGCGCGGCCGACGCCGCCGCCAACCCGTCGAAGTTCCCGGCCGGCCTGTACAGCATCTGCACCGGGTCGTACGACATGAAGGCCGCGCACGTCGCGGTCGACGGTGTCTACACCAACAAGCCGCCGGGCGGTGTCGCCTACCGCTGCTCGTTCCGGGTCACCGAGGCCGTCCACATGATCGAGCGCATGGTCGACATCCTCGCCCACGAGCTCGGCAAGGACTCCGCCGACTTCCGGCTCCACAACTTCATCCGCCCCGATCAGTTCCCCTACAAGTCGCCGACCGGCTGGGAGTACGACAGCGGCAACTACAAGGCCGCGCTCGAGAAGGCGATGGCGATGATCGACTATCGCGCGCTGCGCAAGGAGCAGCTCGAGAAGCGCAAGCAGGGCAAGCTGATGGGCATCGGGATCTCGAGCTTCACCGAGGTCGTCGGCGCCGGCCCGTCGAAGGACTACGACATCCTCGGCATCAAGATGTTCGACTCGGCCGAGATCCGGATCCATCCGACCGGCAAGGCGATGGCGCGGTTCGGCACCAAGTCGCAGGGCCAGGGCCACGAGACCACCTACGCCCAGATCGTCGCCGAGGAGCTCGGCCTGCCCGCCGCCGACGTCCAGGTCGAGGAGGGCGACACCGACACCGCGCCGTACGGCCTGGGCACCTACGCCAGCCGGTCGACGCCGACCGCCGGCGCCGCCGCCGCGATGGCCGCCCGCAAGATCAAGGCCAAGGCCAAGAAGATCGCCGCCCACCTGCTCGAGGTCGGCGAGGACGACCTCGAGTGGCACATCGACAGCTTCCGGGTGAAGGGCACGCCGGACAAGAAGAAGTCGATCCAGGAGATCGCGTTCGCCGCGTACACCAACCACCCGCAGGGCATGGAGGCCGGCCTCGAGGCCACCGACTACTACGATCCGCCGAACCTGACGTTCCCGTTCGGCAGCTACATCTGCGTGGTCGACATCGACACCGGCACCGGCGAGATCAAGATCCGGCGGTTCGTCGCGGTCGACGACTGCGGCCACATCATCAACCCGATGATCGTGGAGGGCCAGATCGAGGGCGGCCTGACCATGGGCCTGGCGCCGGCGATGTTCGAGGAGATCGTCTACGACGCCAACGGGCAGAACCTGTCGGGCACGTTCGCCGATTATCTCCTGCCGACCGCGGTCGAGTCGCCGAAATGGGAGCTCGGCAAGACGATCACGCCGTCGCCCCACCACCCGATCGGCGCCAAGGGCGTCGGCGAGTCGCCCACCGTCGGCGCGCCGCCCGCGATCGCCAACGCGATCGTCGACGCGCTGTGGCACCTCGGCGTCCGCCACATCGACATCCCGATCACGCCGCAGAAGGTCTGGCGGCTGCTGCGCAAGCACGGCGTGACCGAGTAGCCTCGG
The DNA here is from genome assembly GCA_036265355.1 of Kofleriaceae bacterium. Classification (GTDB taxonomy): domain Bacteria; phylum Myxococcota_A; class Polyangia; order Haliangiales; family Haliangiaceae; genus JABFXX01. The sequence goes on from DATAPF010000081.1 coordinate 5,054, forward strand.
CCGACCTACCTCCCGCCCGCCTGACACTCGCGCTCGCATCCAGACTCCCTGGACGCCGGAACCGTCCATCCTGGACCCGCCGATGTCCAGGGAGCCAGGGAGGACCGCAGGGTCCGGCTTGCGCGGCTCGCGCGCCACTCCCGCGTCGGCTGGCGTGGCCAGAACTCGCGATTTCCGTGCGCCGGCGCGGAGATGCTGAGCTTGCCGGACGCCGGTGGCCAGGATCGGACGCGCCCGCAGTCCCGCTGCAGTTTTCTGCGCTCGAGCGGTTCCGGCCCGCACGCGCGGTGCCGCGGAAGCGCTCAGGTGCGTGGCACGTCGTATGCGAAGCCCCCTCAGCATGAAGCGCACCCTCCTGGTCTCGGTCGCCGTCCTGGTTGCTTCGCTGTTCGTCGGGACCGCGTTGAGGGTTCAGGCGGCGACCGTGTCGGCCCCCGCCGCCGCGGCCGCGCAGGCGGATGCCTCGGCGGGCCCCGGCTACTGGGCGTCGTGGGTCGAGGCGGCCTCGCACTGAGGGTGCTGGCGGTCCGGCGGCGTCGCCCCGGGCTGCTATCCAGAACGTGGCGCGATCAGGTTCCATGCGCTGCTGGGCACGCTCTCGGCCGAATGCGCGGAAAGGAATAGAACATCGCCGAACAGAAACCATCGATGTTGCTGACTCGTTCACAATGAAGCAAAGGGCCATTTTTCTCTTTCAATCGACGCGTGTACTGTTCAAGGATTGCTGACTCTGTAAACAGATGAGTGCGCGGCATCCGGGCTACAAGCTCTCTGCAAAGAACTGTCTCCCTCTGTGACGCCATAGATCCCGCTGACTAGGTCCTGCGAGGCCCTGCTCGCTCCCGGTGCCATGTTCCTGTCACGGTGTGGTTTCGCGAGTCGCTGAATGTTAGCCAGCCGTACGCTGCCGACCAGGCTGCTCCGATTGGAACCTTGTTCGGTCAGCAAGTGTGTGTCCTACCGTGAACCGCTGAGTCGCAACGGGCTCTGCCTGACAGACCCGTACGCAGTCCCCTGCTGGGCGGCAACCCCAGCAGGGGAACTGCGTATGGGTCGAACGGATCGGGCCCGGGCGCACCGATGGGCGTCGTGCGCGCGGCCGAGGTACGCTGAGTGCTCCGGGGGCAGCCGAGCCGGATCGCGCCCGGCGAGGGCTGGCGGTTCGACACCGGTTCGGCCTGCGAAGCGATCGCCTCGAGGGGGAACGCGAGGGCGGCGTCCTGGCGATCCGCTGCGGTGGGGTGTGCGCGTATGATGCCGCACAATGTCGATCGACTTTCCGAGATCCAGGCTCGCGGCGCTCCAGGACCAGGCAACGCGCCTCCACGAGGGCCGCAGGTCGGGCATGAGCCTGTCCTCGCTTGCCCGCGATCTGCTGCTGGCGTTCTTCGACGTCTGCGCCCACGCCGGCCTCGATCGCGTGCTGGCCGAGCTCGCGCAGGCGTTCCCGCCGCTCGACCTCGGCGATCGCTCGGCGCTCGCGACCCACGAGACGGTGCTGGCGGCCATGCTCGCGCAGCTCGAGACGATCGATCTCGACGGGGGTGGCCCGCGTGGCGTGAAGCCGCGCCAGCTGGTGGACTGCGTCGTCGCCGCGCTCGGCCTGACGCTGGTCGACCCGCCGGACCGGACGATCCCGCTCGACGACGCCGTGCGCGTCGATGTCAGCCGCGCGCTGGCCGCCGTGCTCGACGTCGAGCTCGCGGCGCCGAAGCTGCGCGCGGACATCATCGCCAACGCCCGGGCGCGCTGCGACCCCCGCCACCACGCGTCGTTCGACCGCCTCGCCGCCCAGCTCGACGAGCGCGGGCTGCAGCTCGTCAAGCAACCGAAGGTGCCGATCGACGCCTTGCACGCCACGCAGTACGCGCTGTTCGATGCCCGCAACGCCGTCATCGCGCGTGCCGCCGGCGCCGCGCTCGATCGCGCGCGCGACGTGCTCGCGCGCGCCGACGCCACCGCCGGCGCCCGGATCGATCAACCGGTCACGCTCCGCGCAACGCCGCGCGAGGTCGCGATCCGGCGCGCCTGCGATGCGCGGGTCAACAAGACCCCCGCGCGGGTCGTGCAGTGCCTGCTGGACTGCCTCACCGAGCTCCTGCCGGTGGCCTGGCGCGCGCCGGTGCAACAGGCGTTGCCCTACGCCGCGAGCCGGACGTTCGCCGTCGGTGACGTCATCGACCATCCGAAGTTCGGACGCGGCAAGGTGATCGCGACCGTCTTGAAGCGAATCGACGTCGAGTTCGCGGACGGCACCTATACGCTCGTTCACGCCCCGCCAGCGCGGTGAGTCGCGTGCGCCGCGGCCATGCGGCCGAGATCGATCCAATCTAGGGCCCGGTCACGCACTGGGCTTCGAACAGGGCGTTCAGGAACAGCCGCGTGCCCTGGCTCTGCGAGCCCGACGTGACCGGCACGGTCGTCTGGTACTGGTGGCCGCCGAGATAGCTGATCTTGCCGCCGCAATCACCGTCGAGCTGCTGGGGCTTGCCGTCGCGCGCAAAGATGATCTCGCCACAGCCGTCGATGAATCCGGTCATCCACAGGTCCTGGTTGCCCGGGCCGTCCGGGCCGGTGAGCAGGGTGACCTGGCGATCGTTCTTGTACGTCGTGCCGAGATACGCGCTGAGGTTGTAGGCCGGCTCGCTGCCGCCGGTCGTGCCGAACTCGCCGTCGAGCTGGTTGTACGGCACCTCGGGGCGCAGCAGCTTGACCGTGCCGGTCGTCGGCTGCGCCGCGACCTCGTAGCCGGGGAGGTTCTGCCAGGTCTGGGGCCTGGGGAGGCAGCACGCGTGCCCGGCGCACGCGCTGGGCACGCACTGGTAGTTGCTGTCGGTGCAGGTCCCGGCGGGGCACAGCGGCGGCGTGCCGGTGGTGGTGAGGAAGTGGCCGTCGCGGCCGGGGTCGTCGAGGTAGGGCCACGCCGGGTTCGGGGTGGTGTTCTCGTAGGCATCGACCGCCTGGCACTCGGCGAAGAAGTGGACGTCGTTGGCGAGGAACGCGCGGACCTCGGCGACGACCTCGTGGCCGTTGAACGTGAACTTCTGGCCGGTGCACTGGGCGGCGGTGGCCGGGCACGGCCCGCCGTCGCACAGCACCTTCTCGCGCTCGGTGACGTCCCAGTGCATCGACATGATCTGGCAGTAGGCCGGGGTGCCGTCGGGATTGAACAGCGCGCCGTTGTGGTGATCGAGGTTGGGGGCAGCGCAGGTGCCGAGATCGCCGGCGATCGCCTCCTCGGTCAGGAGGTCGGGATTGGCGGTGCCGGGTCCGCAGCTGGCCTTGCCACAGGCCATCATCGGGAACTCCGTGCCGCTGGACTGCGGAATGCCGGCGGCGCGCAGGTAGCCGGTCGCGATGGTCTCGTTGCCATCGGCGAACACGGCGATCGTCGGTGCGGCGATCATCGTCCGGGCGACCGTGCCGGTGAACGGCGCGGTGGCCTCGTGCACGGACACGACGTGGACCACGCTGCGCGTGGCGTGGGCCTGATCGTTCCAGGCGTCGATGATCGCGAGCGCCGCGTCGTGATCGGCGGCATCGATCACGAACGGCCCGCCGCGGTAGCCGTGGGCGCCGAGCGCGCTGCCCCGCGCAGCCTTGCCGGTGTCGTCCCACACGACCTGGGTGGTCGCGACGAAGTCCGGACTCGAGGTCGGATAGTCGCACTTGGTACCCGATCCCTCCACACCGCAGTCCCATGTGCACCGATCGTTCGCCGCGCTGCACGCCGCCGCGTGATAGGTCTTGTCCGGATCGATCACCCAGGATACGTGGATTCCGCCGTGTAGGAGCTGATAGACCAGCCCGTACGCCTGGAACATCCCGGTGCTCTGGTAGCTGAGGTCCATCGGGATGATCAGGCTCGACTTCGCGAACATGCGGACGTCACCGCTGCCCGTGGTGCACCCCGGGTCGGAAGGATCGCAGCCACCGTCGGGGGTTCCGGTCGAGTGATGGCCACAGCCGAGGACGGCCAGCACGAGCAAGAGGCGAGGGACGAGCATCAGGACCTCCTGGTCCTGTGTCCGGGCCGGCGCGGGTCTGGTTACTGACGATCGATGACCACCGCGGGCATGGGGCGCGGCTGCGTGATAGACCTCGCGGTCGTGCGCGCCATCCCACTGGCCCTCTTGTTGCTTGCCGCGGTGGCCGGCGCGGCGCCGCCGGAGACCGTGGTGGTCGTCAGCGACGATCCGGGATTCGCGCAGGCCGCCGACGAGGCATTTCGCGCTGCGGGGGCGATCGCGGTGCGGGCCGGCGAGCTCGCCGTGCCCGCGATCGCCGACCTCACGGGCGCGTCGCGCCAGCTGGCCGACGGCGAGCACGCGACCGCCGCCGTGATCCTGGTGTTCGGCGAGGACGGCGCGACGCTGATCGCCTACGATCGCGGCGTCGATCGCGCGCTGATGCGCGTGCTGCCGTATCGCGCGCCGCTGGGGCCCCGCGAGAGCGCCGAGGCCGCGCACATGGCCCGCACCATGCTGCGCGCACTTCGGGTCACACCGGAGCTCGATCTGCCACTGCCGCATCCGCAGGAGGCGGTCGCGATCCGCGCGCAGACCGCCGCCGCACAGCTCGCCGCCCCGACCGCGGTCTCCGACGGACGCGATCCGGGCGTCCTCGCGGTCGGGCTGGGCGGCGGGCTGCGGGCCGGAGCGCCGGGAGCGGCGGCCGGCGCGAGCGGGACCGTCCAGCTGATCTGGCGGCCCGACGCGCTGGGCGTGGCGGTGACCGCGAGCCTGGGGCGCGCGGCGGCGGTCGACGCGGCGGCGTTCACCGGCATGGCGTCGGATGCCGCGGGCGCGCTGACCGCGCGGCTCGCGATCCGGCCGGCGCCGCGCTGGTCGCTGGCCGGCGAGGCGGGGGCGGCGCTGCACCGCGTCCACGTCACCGGCGCGCTGTCCGGGGCCCCGGTCGACGTCGCGCGGCTGGATCCGGCGATCCGGATCGGTGGGTCGGCGCTGTTCATCGCTTCCCCCCGGCTCGCCGCGGGGGTGGCCGTGTGGGCCGATGGCCTGCTCGTCCGCCAGGACTACCAGGTCGCAAACCAGCGGATCCTCGGGGTCCCGGTCGCCCAGATCACGCTCGACGTGACGGTCGTCGCGCGCGTCCTGTAACCTCCCGGGGGCCTGGAAGGACTGATCGGCGTGGCACTGCGTATCGTCGAACCCATCGCGCGCGCGGAGGACGACCTCGTCGCGGCCTGCGTGCGCGGCGATCGCGCGGCCGAGCGCGAGCTGTTTCGCCGCGAGTACCCGCGGGTCCTCCGGCTCGTGTACCGCCTGGTCGGCTCGACGCGCGACCTCGACGACATCCTGCAGGAGACGTTCATCGGGGTGTTCCGCGGGCTGCCGGGGTTTCGCGGCGAGTCCCGGCTCGCGACCTGGATCGACCGGATCGCCGTGCGTGCGGTGTTCAACCACTTCTCGACGCGCCGCCGCCAGCCGGTGCCGGTCGAGGTCGTGATGGATCAGGTCGATGCGGCCGGCGATCTCGGTGACCGCGCCCAGGCGCGGGAGGGGCTGCGCCGGCTGTACGCGGTGCTCGCGAAGCTGTCGATCGACGCGCGGATCGCGTTCGCGCTGTACGCGATCGACGGCCGCTCGGTGGCCGAGGTCGCCGCGATCACGCGGACCGCGCAGGTGACGGCGAAGGTCCGGATCTGGCGCGCGCGGCGCGAGCTGGAGCGCCGGATCGCGGGCGATGCGGTGCTGCGCGACTACGTGGCGCGGCGGAGTGCGCGATGACCGATCGCATCCCCGTCGACGCGCCGGCTCCCGAGGCCAGCCGGGATCGGGTCGAGGCCGCCGTGTTCGCCCGGCTCGACGCGATCCGCGCCGCCGAGCGCGCGGCCGCGCTGTCGGCCGACCGACCCGGCGTGCGACCGTGGATGTACCTTGCGGCGGCCGCTGCAGCGGCGGTCGCGGTGACGCTGGTGATCGCGCTCCGGCGCGAGCCCGCGTCGCGGTCGGACCCGGCGAGGGCCCCGTCGCTCGTCGTCACGCCGGTCGGTGGCTCGTCGCGATTCACGGTCGACGACGCCGTGATCGACGCGGGCAGCGACACCGAGGTCGAGGTTCGCTCGGCGGATCCGGGCGAGGTCGCGTTCGTGCTCGCGCGCGGCACGATCGACTGCGACGTGGCACCTCGCAAGGGGCGGCCGCTGCGGGTGCGCGCCGGCGATGTCGTCGTCGAGGTCGTCGGGACGCGGTTCTCGGTGACCCGCACCCCGGGAGTCCGCGTCGACGTGACCCATGGCCAGGTCCGGGTGCGCACGCCCGGCGGAGAGTTCCTGGTCGGCCCCGGCGAGCGCTGGTCCGAGGGCGGCGCGGCCCCGGCGCCCGCGGCCCCGCCCGGCCCGGTGGTGCGCGGTCCGGCCGAGGCCGTCGCGCCGCCGGCGAGCGCGGGCAGCGCTGCGATCGCCGCGCCGGTCGCGAGCAGCTCCGACGACGGGGCGGCGCAGCTCGTCAAGCCGCCCGCGGTGCGGTCGTCGCGCGAGGCGTTCCAGGCCGCGCAGCGGCTGGAGGCGCACGACCGCAGGGCCGCGGCGCGCGCCTACCGCGCGGTGGCCAGCGGCGACGGGGCGTGGGCCGCGCTCGCGCTGTACAGCCTCGCCGAGCTCGATGCGTCGAGCGGTCTGCCGCGCGACGCGCTCGCGGCGGTCGACGAGTACCTGCGCCGGTTCCCGCGCGGCGCCGGGATCGAGGACGTGATGTGGGTCCGGGTCGAGACCCTGCGCGCGCTCGGGCGGCAGGACGATGCGCGCGGCGCCGCGGCCGGCTACCTGCGGCAGTTCCCGCATGGCACGTACGAGAAGCCCGCGACGCGGGTGGCCGCGCCGCCATGAACCGCGGCGTCCTCGCGTGGGGCGTCGCGCTGGCCGGCTGCGTCGAGCACATCCAGCTCGACCGCGACGAACTGCCCGGGCTGGTCGCGATCGAGGTGTCGCCCGGCGAGGACACGATCTCGCTCACGCTCCCGGGCTCGCCGCAGGTCATCGCGTACCGCGCGACCGGGCGCTTCGACGGTGGCGACGCCCGCGACATCACCGACCGTGTCGAATGGACGGCCGACAACCCGTTCCCCGGCGCGCTGGCGGCCGGAGGGACCTACACGACGTCGAACGCGGCCGCCGGACACGTGGCGATCCGCGCCGGCCACCGCGCGGTCACCGGAACCGCGGCGCTCACGGTCGCGATCACCGCCGTCGTCATCGATGATTCGTTCCCGCCGCCCGCCGGGGCGGCAGCCCTGTTCGCGCCGGGGACGCCGGCGGTGGCCGACGCGAACCGCTCGCCGGCGATCCTGTACCCGTCGGACACTGCGGTGTTCCCGCAGGGCATGGCCCAGATCCTGTTCCAGTACAAGGCCGGCATGATGACCGACGCGTTCCGGTTGACGTTCGACTCCGACGTGCTGCATCTCCAGGTGCTCAGCGGGGCCGATCGCTGGCGGCCCGATGCATCGACCTGGGCGCTGATCGAGCAATCGCATCCCGGCGCGTCGGCCCGGTTCGAGGTCGATGCCGCGTCGAGCGCGGCGCCCGGGACGATCTTCACCGGGGGGCCGGCCGCGCTGGGGTTCGCCCGCGGGGCGGCGAGCGGGGCGCTGTACTACGTCGCCGCGGGCGGCATCCTGCGCGGCGAGCTCGCGCAGCCGGTCGCAGCCAAGCTGTACCCGCTGGCCGGCGACCCCGCGCACGTGTCGGCGCCGAGCGTCTCGCTCGACGGCACCACGATGGCGGTCGGCTACAACGACTCGCTGCGCACGCTCGATCTCGCGACGCTGAGCCCGATCACCACAGCGCCGGGCCCGCTCGGCTCCGCCGCGCTGTCGCCCGACGGCGGCCTGGTCGTCCTCGCGAACATGGGCATGCTGCAGCTGCGCGACGCGCGGACCGGCAAGGGCGTCGGATCGCCCGACGGCCGCGTGATGCTCGGCGCGATGGCGACCCACCCCGACTGGTCTCCCGACGGCGGGGCGATCGCGGTCGCGGTCGGCACCATGGTCACGAACGCGGATCTCAAGGCCGGGTCGATCGCGCGCGTGCCGTATCTCGGCGATGGCCGGTGGGGCTCTCCGCAGGTGCTCGTCGCATCGACCGGCGACATGGACAACAACTGCTTTCCGCGGTGGTCCCCCGACGGAGCCGCCCTCGCGTACGTGCACACCGCCGGGCCGATCGGCGATCCCAGCGCCGAGCTCCGCATCATCCCGGCGGGCGGCGGCAGCCCCACCGTCCTCCAGCGCGCGAGCCATCGCGTGGCGCTGGCCGACGCGCCGGGGCTCGCGAGCTCGATGCCGGCGTGGGCACGGGCGGGCGGCGGCGAGACGATGTGGCTGGCGTTCGTCTCGGCGCGCGCGTACGGCGCCGTGCGGCCCATGCCGGGCGCGGGCCAGATCTGGATCAGCGCGGTCGATCTCACGCAGCTCGGTGCGGGCGATCCATCGGCCGCCGCGTTCTGGCTCCCCGCGCAGGACGTCACGACGGTCGCGGCAACTCCCACCTGGGCACCGCCGACATCCCCGGCGACGGGGATCGCCGATGTGCCAGCCCGACGCGCACGCTGAATCCTCGCCTCGCCGGACCGGGAACCCGTCCATCCTGGACCGCACGGCGTCCAGCTGGCGAGGCGAAGTCGTCGCGGCGAGCTCGGGCGTGTGCAGCGCGATCGCCGGTGGCCCCCCGCGGGCGACGGCGTGCCCCGCACGTCGGGATCGCCGTGCGCCTGCGCGGAGATGCCGAGCTCATCGGTCGCCTGGGGTCGCCTGGGGTCGGCGGGCTCGAGCGCCCGGAGGCACGCCGCGGTTTGCTGCAAGCCGCCGCGCTTCGCTTCACTCCCGGTGCCGCCGGACGCGCCCGACGCGTGGCACGTCGTATGCGAAGACCTCCGAGCATGAAGCGCTCGCTCGTGTTCGCAGTCGCGGTCCTGGTCGGAATGTTCGTCGGTACGGCGGCGCTGCAGGTGCAGGCTGCAACCACCTCGGCCCGGCATCGTGCCGCCGTTGTGCAGCAGCAGCAGGATGTCCAGGCGGATGACTCGGCGAGCCCCGGCTACTGGGCGATCTGGGCGGAAGCCGCGTCGCACTGAGGTCTGCCGGCGCGAATCGTACCGCGATCTCGCGGGGTTCGCGCCGATGTCACGGGGCTGGGCGCCGGCTCGCGACCGACCCCCGCGCGTTCCTGGCCCAGTAGCGCTCGTCCGCTGCGTGGGCTCGCTACAGCGACCGCAGGAAGTCGACGATCGCCTGCTGGTCGGCCGGCGACAGTGCAACGAACTTGCGGACCACGGCGTTCGCCTCCGAGCCTCTGCCACCGTGCTGGCGGATCGCGTCGACCAGGCCGCCGTTCGCCGGTCCCGACCGGCCATCGTGGAGGAAGAAGATCCGCTTGCCGACGCCCCACAGGGGCGCCGTGCGGAACATGTCCCCGGTCGCGGCGCCCTGGGTGACGCCGTCGGCGAGGTTGCTGCCCATGTGATGGATCGCGAGGTCGGTGTACGGGTGGATCTCGACGTTCGACATGCCGGTGTAGCGCATCGCGCCGGTGGTCAGCGAGGCGGTGTGGCACAGCACGCAGCCGACGCCGGGATCCGACTTGGTCCCGAACAGCTTCTGGCCGCGCAGCTCCGACGCCGAGGCCGTGGTCGGCTGCGGGTCCGACGACAGCCGCATGAACGCTGCGAACATCGTGGTGTCGGCCGCGCCTCCGGTCGTGGTGTCGGTCGCGTCCTCGGGGTTGGTGTTGAACACGCAGCCCGCGGCGGCGGAGCGCTCGTTGACGAACATCTCGTTCGACACGCCCTGCTCGACGTTGTAGGCCTCGCCGGCGAACACCAGCAGCGACTTGTTCTGGGCCTTCCAGCCGAACCGGGTGACCGTGCCGTCGTTGCCGCTGCGGTTGAGCTGGCCGGCGATGCCGCCGCTGCCACCGCATCCCGCCGCTGCGGCGGCGGTGGTGCTCGCCGCCAGGTTGGCGACCAGCTGGTCGTCGGGGATGCCCTCGAGCAGGCCGAGGCCGAACGTCGGGGTCGGGATCCGGAAGATCACGTTGTTGTTGGCCACCTGCTTGGCGAAGTCGGGCTGCGCAAGTGTGCAGCCCGGCGCGTCGGTGCGGCCGGCGATCGTGTACAGGCCGTGGACGCCACCGTCATTGCTGCCGTCTGCGTTCTTGACGACCCGCGCCTCGCGGATCGGGCCGTCCGGCGTGATGAACGACGGGACCTTCTGGGCGCCGCCCGCCGCGCGGTCCAGCGTGGCCAGACCAACCTGCGGGTTCGGTACGCGTACGTGGCCGAGGGTGGGGTGGGAGCTCGAGCCACCTACGTCCGGCTCGGAGTGGCACTGGGCGCAGCTGTTGCCGTTGAAGCTCGGCCCCAGGCCCTTGCCCTCTTCGATCTTTCCAGAGACGGAGTCGATCTCGGCAAAGACGTCGCGGGCGGTCGCGAAAAACGTCTGCTCATCCTTGCTTAGCTGGTCATACGGGCCGCCGGCTCCGCGGACCCCGGCGCGGGCACCTGGGTCGGATACCTGCTTGGCGACCTCGAATGTCTCGTCATCCGAACCGTCATCACCTGCAGCGGCGCTGGTCGCCGACGTACATCCCGACCAAGCTGCGCACGCACTCAGGAAAACGACTGCTTTCGTCCACATCTGGACCTCCTGGGGCTGGTGTGTCCAGGACGGTCCTAACGTGCGGGGTTCTCGGGTGTCAAAACGGCTCACCCCAACGATTCCGCCAACCTTTTGGAACCGGTTATTCCACAACAGCAACAATCGTGGGGGTTTCGAGCGGACCTATGCAGGGTCGCTAACAACAGCTGTAGCAAAATCGTGCACCTGATAGAATCGTATGGAAACCTAAGGTGAATCTGCCAATACCCTGTTTTAACTTTGAAAAAAAACTGAGGCGCTCAGAGGCTCAGCTTACAGTTTTCCGATGAAACGTGATGTAGCTCGCAGTCGAATTTGGTCGGATCTGAGCATCCGGACCGTGGTGGTGGTTCTCCCCGGGCAGCTCACGCGGGTTTCATCGCGCGCTGGCCGCAGTTTGCGATACGCGCGGATCGTTGCTCATCAAGCGCAGGCTCGGCGCGGCGGACCGATCGCGATCAGATCGTTGCGGATCAGGAGCACCCACCGGATGGCTGACGCAGGCGGTGCGCGATCAGCCAGCGGCTGATCGGCGTGCGCCTCCGCCGGGTGTGCGCCGGTGTCGGCCCGGTCCATGCACCACGTGGGATCATGTCGTTCCCCATCGAGGTCAGGTTTCGAGACATGGAGACGTCTCCGGCGCTGGACGAGTTCGTGCGCCGGTGGGCCGTCAAGCTCGGCCGTGTGCACGAGCGGATCGGGAGCTGCGAGGTGGTGATCGAACGGCCGCATCAGAGCCAGCACCAGGGCCAGCGCGTCCACGTCCGGATCGCGCTGGCGGTCCCCGGGCCCGATATCGTGGTCAGCCACGGTCAGGAGCGCGACGGTGCCCACGAGGACGCGTACGTCGCGGTCCGCGACGCGTTCCGGGCCGCAAGGCGCCAGCTCGAGCAGCACGCGCGCCGGCTGCGCGACTTCGAGGGCGTGCCCCCGGCGCCGTAGCGGATCAGCGATCGCGCGGCCGGTCGTCGGGATCGCGCGGAGCGACCGGCTCGGGCGGCGGCGTGCCGCGCGGGGTCCGGCTGCGCACGGCGTCGTCCTTGCCGACCAGCACGCCGGACAGCTCGTAGCGCCGCGACTCGACGATCGCGAACCGGACGTCGAGCTCGGCCGCCGCGAGCGCGTCGTTGACCGACGCGACGAACTGCTCGACCCGCAGCCCGCGGCAGCGGATCGCGATCGGGCGATCGGCGACCCGGAACCGCACGCCGTCGCCGTCGGGATCGACCGCGATGGCGTCGAGCGCGAACCGACCCTTCGCCAGGCCGGCGAGCGGCCACAGGAAGTCGTGCGCGGCGGTCTTGCCGGGGGCGTCGTCGAACCGCGCGTCGCCCTCGAAGATCCGCCAGTACCACTCGGACTCCAGCACGAAACCACCGCCGATCGCCATGGCGAACGAACGTAGCGGGGCGCCGGATCATTGCAAGCGCGCGCCGGTGACGAGTGCGTGAGAGAGGGTGACCACCGGCACGCGCGACGTGTCTCATGGGACGCCGCCGCGCATCGCGGTGGCGCGTGCATCTTGCGTTACAGTGCGCGGCATGCGGGTGAGTGCGCGAAATGCGGCGGTGGCCGCCGGCCTGATCGCCGCGGTGTATCTGGCGGCGGTGTTCTCGATCCGGCGCGTCCCCGACGGGCTGCTCGAGGCGCTGGGCGGGCCGCGTGGGATCGAGCGCGAAGGCGGGCTGGTCGTGCGCTACCTCCCACCCGAGGGCGTCGACGCCGCCCGGCTCGAGCACAGCCTCGCGCTCCGCCGCATGACGGTCCGGCGCGAGTCCGGACGGCTGGTGCTCGAGATCCCGGAGGTGAAGCGAGCCGAGGTCGACATCATCGTCGCGACGCTGACCCGCGGCGGGCTCGCGTTTCACGAGGTGATCGACGACCTCTCGCTGCTGAAGGTCCCTCACGACACGGTCGACCATGAGGACTTCGTGGCCCCGGGCGTGCGCGCGATGTTTGAACGCTGGCACAGCGACGACAAGGGGCAGACCTCGAGCTCGGCGTACCTGCGCGCGGATCGCCTGGCCCAGCTCGCCGGCGCGTTCGCGCAGCTCCAGGCCGCCGGCTGGTCCCCGCCGCCGCACACCGTCATCGCGGTCGAGCGCGGCGTGGGGGCGGCGAAGTCCGGGGCCGAGCACGAGGAGTGGCGGTCGTACTTCCTGGGTGACGAGGTCCTGCTCGACGGCGACGCCGTGGCCAACGCCGTGCGCTCGGCCGACCCGAACACCGGCCGCCCGGTCGTGCTGCTCGAGTTCGACCGGGCCGGTGGCGAGCGGTTCGCCGACATCACCCGGCGTCTCGTCGGCCACAAGCTCGCGGCGGTGGTCGGCGGCGTCGTGCGGTCCGCGCCGGTCATCAACGGCGCGATCACCGGCGGTCGCGCGTTGATCACCGTCGGTGGCGGCAACGTGGACCGCCAGGAGCGCGAGGCCGACGCGCTGGCCGCCGTGCTCCGGCTCGGCGCGCTGCCGCCGGGCGGGGTGATCGAGGACCAGCGGTGGTACCCGCCGGCCGCGGTCTCCATGCCGTTCGTGCTCGCCGTGCTGGTGATCGCGCTGGCCGGTGGCGCGCTGGTCGGCGGCGCGGTCGGGATCGCGGTCCGGATCGCCCGGCCGGTGTGGCAACCCGGGATGCGCCGGCCGGGCCGGCTGCCGGTCCGGCGCCTCGCGGTGACGCTGCTCGCGCCGGTGGCGCTGATGGCGCTCGGCAACATGACCCTGCCGGGGGCCAACGAGGCCGAGCTGTACCACATCATGACGCGCGTCGGCGGCGGGAGCATGATCCAGTTCAGCATCGTCGCGCTCGGCATCCGGCCGATGCTCACGGCGTTCGTCGTGGTGGAGCTCGCCCTGCTGGTGGTTCCGCGGTGGCGGCGCGTGCGGCTCCAGCCGGCGGCGCGGATCGCGAGCGGCCGCTACGTCGCGATCCTCGGTCTGGTGTTCGCGGTGTTCCAGAGCTACGTCTCGGTCCGCTACCTGAGCGAGTGGGCGCGCACCGGCAGCGAGGTGTTCACGTCCGACGCAGCGACCGAGCTCGCCGCGTTCGTGTCGCTCCCCGCCGGCACGCTGCTGCTGGTGATCGTCGCCGGCGTGATCCGGCAGCACGGTCTGGGCAACGGCTACGGCGCCGTGATCGCGAGCGACTGGGCGCTCCGCGCGGTCCACCGGATCCTCGACGGCCCGACCCCGGGCCACGCGCTCGGCCTGGTGACGCTCGCCGCGATCGGCGCCGCGACGGTGGCGATGTTGCGGATGCGGATCGGAGGCGACCGCGAGGCGCCGCTGCGGGTGCCGGCGTCCGGCTCGCTCCCGCTGGCCACCGCGGGGATGATCGCGGCGCCGTGGGTGCTGTCTGCGTTCGGTCTGGGCGGGGTGTTGCAAGTCCTCGGCTGGATCCCGGACCCGTCCCACCTGGGCTGGGTCCTCGTGGCGGCGGTCGCCGCGCTGGTGCCGCTCTGGTCGCTCGCGGTGTCGCGGCCGGCGATCGTCGCGCCGCTCGCCCTGCGCACCGCCCTGGCGCCGCCCGGCTGGTCGGGCTGGCGCGGCGCCACGCTCGTGTCGGGGGTGTTGCTCGTGCTGATCGCGGCGGCCTCGACGCTGTCGATGGCGACCCATTCCGACGCGGCGCTGCTGGGCGAGGCCGCCGGCGCGGTGGTGTTCGCGGCGGTCGTGCTCGATCTCGTCGACGACCTCCGGGCGCGGCGCGGCGACCTGGTGATGGTCTGGCCGCTGCACCAGGCGCAGCACGCCGAGCTGGTCCGCCGCACGCTGGCCGACGCCGGCATCGCGTGTCACCTCGCCGCCAGCCACCTTCGCACCCTGCTCGCGGTGTTCGGGCCCTACGCGCCGATCGACGTCCTGGTCCCGGCCGGATCGGCGGACGAGGCGCGCGGCAAGATCGCGGCGCTGTACCAGGACGTCGCGGTGGAAGCGTTCGACTGAAACGGCGCTACCGGGCGCGCGTCCGCTTGGGGGGTGGCGCGGCGTGCGCGGCGCGCGCGTCGCCGAGCCCGGCGGTCGCCGCCGGGCCGAGCGAGTCCTCGAGCCGCCGGACCACGCTGGACAGCCGGGGCCGGACCTCGCCGAGCAGGAACGGGCGGGACAGGCTGAACGACGGGCCACCGCAGTTGAGCGCCATCACCGGCAGCCCGCGGCCCGGCCGGAACCCGATCGCGACGCCGCTGACGTCGGGCTGCCACTCGCCGAACGAGCTGCTGCAGCCGAGCTTGCGGTACTGCTCGATCGCGGCCTCGATCTGGCGCTTGCGCTTGGGCCACGCCGCCGGGTCGGCGGCGCGCAGCTGGGCCATCAGCTCGGGGCGCTCGTCGTCGTCGACGACCGCCAGGCAGGCCCGGCCGATCGCCGTGGTCGCGAGCGGCACCCAGGACCCGACGTCCAGGCTCAGGGTCAGCGCCGCCTTGTTGCGGCAGACCTCGACATAGATGACGCCCAGGCCGACCCGGATGCCGAGCGCGACCACGGCCTGGGAGAAGTCGGCGACCTCCTGCATCATCGGCCGCGCCAGCTGCCGGATCGCCATGCCGGACAGCATCGCGCTGCCCAGCGCCAGGGTGGCTCCGCCGAGCCGGTACTTGGCGACGTCGTCGACGTAGCGCAGGTAACCCAGCCGGGCGAGGGTCTGGGACAGCCGCGAGACCGTCGACTTGGGCAGCCGGCAGCGCTCGGCGAGATCGCCGTTGCCCAGCAAGGTGTCGCCGGACCGGAAGCACGCCAGGACCTCCAGGCCGCGGGCCAGCGCGGTCACGAAGTGGCGATCCTCCTTGGCTCGCGGTCTGCCCCGCGGCAGCCGCCGCGGAGTTTGCGAATTACGCGATGACACGACCATCCTTGGAGCGGATTATGCGGTGGTGACGGCCCGGCTCGGAAGCCCTTCGCGGGACGAATGGTCCCTGAGTCTCCCGTTCCTGGCGCGCGTATTTGCAACGCAGCGCGGCGCGACGCCCACGACACACATGATCAGCTTGACCCGTCGGAGTCACTCGTCTAGCTTCAGGGCCGGATTGCGGTTGCAGAACGTAGTTCTGCAATGCAGCACCGGATCGTCGCTCGCCAACGACAGGACCGTGATGTGACCGCAGATCGCTCGCCCGATGACATGGGGATTTACCGAACGGCGCCGGAGGGGGGGGATCCGAAGCGGCCGCTGCTCCGGATCCGCGGCGTCACCGTGCGGTTCGGCCCGATCGTCGCGCTGAGCGACGTGTCGTTCGACGTCCGGCGCGGCGAGATCCTCGGGCTGATCGGCCCCAACGGCGCGGGCAAGACCACGCTGTTCAACTGCCTGAGCCGGCTGTGCGAGGTCGAGCGCGGGTCGGTCGAGCTCGACGGCCGGCCGCTGCTCGCCGTCCCCCGCCACGACATCGCCCGGGTCGGGATCGGCCGTACTTTCCAGCACCTCGGGCTGTTCAACACCATGACCGTGACCGACAACGTGATGGTCGGCACGCACGTCCGGGAGCGCGGCGGGTTCTGGGCCGATGCGCTCCGGATCCCGAGCCTGGTCGCCGGCGAGCGCCGGGCGCGGGAGCGCGCCCGCCAGCTGATCGAGCGGCTCGACCTCGCGGCGGTCGCGCGCATCCCG
Organism: Kofleriaceae bacterium; assembly: GCA_036265355.1. GTDB lineage: Bacteria > Myxococcota_A > Polyangia > Haliangiales > Haliangiaceae > JABFXX01. The sequence goes on from DATAPF010000081.1 coordinate 21,311, forward strand.
GTCGGCGGGCTGCCGTTCCCGGTCAAGAAGCGGGTCGAGCTCGCGCGCGCGCTGGCCTCCGAGCCCAAGCTGCTGCTGCTCGACGAGCCGGCCGGCGGGCTCAACCACGAGGAGGTCGAGCGCCTGGGCGAGCTGGTCCGCACGATCCGCGACGCGTTCGGCGTCACGATCCTGATGGTCGAGCACCACCTCAACTTCGTGATGCGGGTGTCCGACCGGGTGGTCGCGCTCGACTTCGGCCGCACCCTGGCCGAGGGCACTCCCGCCGAGATGCAGGCCCACCCCGAGGTGATCCGGGCCTACCTGGGAGCGCCGGCGTGAGCGGGTTGCTCGTCCTGGAGGACGTCGACGCCAGCTACGGCGCGACCACCGTGCTGCGCGGGGTCTCGCTCGAGGTCCCCGACGGCGGCATGGTCGCCCTGCTGGGGGCCAACGGCGCCGGCAAGACCACGACGCTGCGCGCGGTCTGCAACATGGGGGTCAAGACCCGCGGCGGGATCCGGTTCGCCGGCAAGTGCATCGATCGGACGCCGACCGAGGACATCGTGCGGCTCGGGATCGGCCACGTCCCCGAGGGCCGCGGCACGTTCATGAGCCTGTCGGTCGACGAGAACCTCCGGCTCGGCGCGCTGCGCCGGCGCGACGCCGGGATCGCCGGCGACATCGCCCGGGTCTGCGAGTACTTCCCGGTGCTGCGCGACCGGATGGACCAGCAGGCCGGGACGCTGAGCGGCGGCGAGCAGCAGATGCTCGCGATCGCGCGCGCGCTGATGTCGCGGCCCCGGCTGCTGCTGCTCGACGAGCCGTCGTTCGGGCTCGCGCCGGTCCTGGTCCAGGAGATCTTCCGGATCCTGCGGGTCATCAACAAGGAGGAGCGGATGAGCATCCTGCTGGTCGAGCAGAACGCCCGGCTCGCCTTCGACCTGGTCGGCCAGGTGTTCCTGCTCGAGACCGGGCGCGTGGTCGCGAGCGGGCCGCCCCAACAGATCGCCGCCGACGAGACCGTCCGGCGCGCCTACCTGGGACAGTGACCATGCAGGCCTTCCTCCATCAACTGCTGTCCGGCCTCGCCGATGGCGCGATCTACGCCAGCGTCGCGCTCGCGCTGGTGATGATCTTCAAGGCGACCCACGAGGTGAACTTCGCGCAGGGCGAGATGGCGATGTTCTCGACCTACATCGCGCTCGCGCTGACCCAGGCCGGGGTCTCGTACTGGGTCGCGTTCGTGCTGACGCTGGTGTTCTCGTTCGTCGTCGGGCTCGCGATCCAGCGCCTGCTGCTGCGCCCGCTCGGCCGGCTGCCGCACGCCAGCCAGCTGACGGCGGTGGTCGTGTTCATCGGCCTGCTCATCATCTTCAACGGCCTGGCCGGCTTCCTGTTCGGCTACACGCTCAAGGAGTTCCCGACCCCGTTCGATCCGCATGCATGGTACGGCTCGACCTACCTGTCGTCGCACGAGGTCGGGATGATCCTCATGACCCTGATCGTGCTCGGCATCGTGTTCGCGTTCTTCCGGTTCACCCGGCTCGGGCTCGCGATGCGAGCGGCGGCGGAGAACCCGCAGTCGAGCCGGCTGGTCGGGATCCGGGTCGGCTGGATGCTCGCGCTGGGCTGGGGCCTGGCGGCGGTGCTCGGCGCGGTCGCCGGGATGATGGCGGCGCACAAGGTGTTCCTCGATCCCAACATGATGGCCGGGGTGATCCTGTACGGGTTCGCCGCCGCGCTGCTCGGCGGGATCGACAACCCGTGGGGCGCGCCGATCGGCGGGTTCATCGTCGGCGTGCTGGTCAACCTCGCCGGCGCCTACGTGGTCGGCAGCCACCTGCAGCAGGCGCTCGCCCTGCTCGTGATCGTCGCGGTGCTGGTGTTCAAGCCGAGCGGGCTGTTCGGCCGGACCGTGGTGGTGCGCGTATGACGCCGGTCAGGCCGATCGCGGAGGTCGCCGGCCCGAGCGGTCGCCGGATCAGCGGGCGGATGGCGTGGCTGGGGGCGCTGCTGGTGGTCGCCGTCGCGGTGCCGTTCGTGTTCAGCGACTACCACGTGTTCCAGGCGACCCAGATCGTGGTCTACGCGATCGCGGTGCTCGGGTTCAACCTGCTGACCGGGTTCAGCGGCCAGATCTCGCTGGGCAACGGCGCGTTCTACGCGATCGGCGCGTACATCGCGGCGATCCTGATGACCCAGTTCCACGTGCCGTACTGGGCGACCCTGCCGGTCGCCGGCGCGGTGTGCTTCGGCATCGGCTTCCTGTTCGGCCGCTCGGCGACCCGGCTCGAGGGGCTGTACCTCGCGCTCGCCACGTTCGGCCTCGCGATCGCGTTGCCGCAGGTCCTCAAGCTCGACGCGATCGAGCCGTGGACCGGCGGCAGCCAGGGCGTCGTGCTGAGCAAGCCGGCGTCGCCCCTGGGCGGCCTGCTCGGCGACGATCGCTGGCTGTACTACTTCTGCCTCGCGGTCGCGATCGTGCTGTTCGGCGTGGCGTGGAACGTGATGCGGGGGCGGACCGGCCGGGCGATGATCGCGCTGCGCGATCATCCGATCGCCGCGGGGACGATGGGCATCCACGTCCCGTCGTACAAGGCGCGGGTGTTCGGGGTCAGCGCGATGTACACCGGGGTCGCCGGCGCGCTGGGCGCCCTGGTCGCCGGCTTCGTCGCGCCCGACAGCTTCACGTTCCTGGTGTCGATCGCATTCCTGATCGGCGGCGTGGTCGGCGGCGTCGCGTCGATCTTCGGCTCGCTGTTCGGCGCCGCGTTCATCGAGCTGGTCCCCGATCTGACCAAGCAGGCGTCGGAGCTGTGGCCGTCGCTGCACTGGCTCGCCGACGTGCAATGGCCGGCGTACGGCGTGCTGCTGATCGCCACCATGATGGTGATGCCGGGCGGCCTGGCCGGCCTGGTGTACTCGGTCCAGCTCAGGCTCGCGCAGCGTCGCCACCATCCACCCACGCCACCCGGGCCACCCAGGTCCTGACCGGGCTCTCGCCGGTGTCACCCAACGGAGGATACATGTCAAAGCGGAACTGGTTCATCGTCACGACTGCGCCCCGGCTCGCGGCATTGACCGGGGTCTGCCTCGTCTGCCTCGTCCTGGCCGCCGGCTGCGAGAAGAAGAAGGCCGACGGCGAGGGCGGATCCAAGCCGGCGCCGGGCGTCGCCGACAAGGGCGGCGGCGACTCGGCGATGCCGGGCGTCACCGCCACCGAGATCAAGATCGGCCAGACCATGCCGTACAGCGGCCCGGCGTCGGCCTACAGCGTGATCGGCAAGACCGAGACCGCGTACTTCAAGTGGCTCAACGCCAAGGGCGGCGTCAACGGGCACAAGATCAACCTGATCTCGCTCGACGACGGCTACAGCCCGCCCAAGGCGGTCGAGCAGATCCACAAGCTGGTCGAGAACGAGGGCGTGGCGTTCATGTTCAACACGCTCGGCACGCCGAGCAACAGCGCGATCCAGAAGTATCTCAACGACAAGAAGGTCCCGCAGCTGTTCGTCGCGACCGGCGCGGACAAGTGGGCCGACCCCGAGCACTTCCCGTGGACGATGGGCTGGCAGCCGAGCTACCGGACCGAGGCCCAGATCTACACCAAGTACGTGATGAAGGAGAAGCCGGGCGCCAAGATGTGCGTGCTCTACCAGAACGACGATTTCGGCAAGGACTACCTCAAGGGCCTGCACGAAGGGTTCGGCGATCAGTTCGACAAGATCGTGGTCAAGACCGCGTCGTACGAGGTCAGCGATCCGTCGATCGACTCGCAGATCGTGACGCTGCAGGGAGCGGGCTGCGACACGCTGCTGGCCGCCCCCACGCCCAAGTTCGGCGCGCAGGCGATCCGCAAGGTCGCCGACCTGGGCTGGAAGCCGCTGTTCTTGATGTCGAACGTCGCGGTGTCGCTGACCTCGGTGCTCAAGCCGGCCGGGCTCGACAAGAGCACCGGCATCATCACCGGCGCCTACCTCAAGGATCCCAGCGATCCCGCGATGGCCAACGATCCGGGCATGAAGGAGTACCTCGCGTGGGCCAAGGACAACCTGCCGTCGGAGGTCGACGCCAGCGATCTCAACGCGGTGTACGGCTACGGCGTGTCGATGTCGCTGGTCCAGGTGCTGACCGCGTGCGGCAACGACCTGTCGCGCGCCAACGTCATGAAGCAGGCGTCGAGCCTGAACCACCAGAAGATCCCGGTGCTGATCGACGGCATCGACGTCAACACCAGCGCGACCGACTTCCGGCCGATCCAGCAGATGCAGCTGCGGAAGTTCAACGGCACCAACTTCGAGCCGTTCGGCGAGGTGATGGCGGGCAGCTGATCGTCCGCCCCGGCGGATCCGCACCGTGCGCGCCGCGGTCCGCCCTGCGATCCAGACCGGCGAGCAGGAGTTCGTCCACCGCCACGAGCAGATCCGCGCGCGGCCGCCCGGTGAGTCGGCGGCACTGCCGCGGTGTCGCGGAGGTGTCGCGCCCCCCGGGGGCGATCCGCGGCATCGCACGGCGGACGCGCGGCGCGGCACACGTGATATATCGGCGTCGAGCCGGCCGCGATCGAGGCGACCCGCCGAGCGGCGAACCGGCCCAAGGAGAGTCTGAAACATGCGCAGGATTCTCGTCGCGGTGCCCCTGATCATGCTCACCGGTCCGGCCGGTGCGCAGCAGCCTGATGACATCAACCGCGTCATCGATCAGGGCCTCAATCACTCACACGTCATGCAGATCGCCGAGTACATGGACGACCGGATCGGCCCCCGGCTGACCAACTCGCCGCAGATGCGCCAGGCCGAGGCCTGGACCCAGCAGCAGTTCAAGAGCTGGGGCCTGCGCAACGTCCGCAAGGAGCCGTTCCCGTTTGGCCGCGGCTGGTCGATCCAGTCGTCGAGCGTGCGGATGACCGCGCCGCGCGTCATCCAGCTCACCGCGATCCCGGTGGCGTGGACCCCGGGCACCGGCGGCACGATCACCGCGCCGGTCGTCGTCGCGCCGATGCGGCGCGAGCGCGACTTCGAGGCCTGGCGCGGCAAGCTCGCCGGCAAGGTCGTCCTGGTCTCTCTGCCCAACGACGGCAGCGAGCCGGGCGAGGCGCCGTTCAAGCGGCTGAGCAACGAGGACATCGCCAAGCTCGACAAGTACCGCGAGCCCGACTACGACCCGACGTCGGTCGATCGCATCGTCAAGCGCGTCACGTTCGAGACCAAGCTCGACGGCTTCCTCAAGGCCGAGCGCGCGGTCGCGTGGGCGCGCATGTCCTACCGCGACGGCAAGCTGTTGCACGGCGAGGGCCGCGGTTTCCGCCCCGGCGCGACCCCCTCGCTGCCCGGGCTGGAGATCGCCGCCGAGGACTACCGCCGGCTCGCCCGGCTGGCCAAGGTCGGCGCGACGCCGACGCTCGAGATCAACACGGCCGTCCAGTACGACGACAGCGATCCCAACGCCTACAACATCCTCGCCGAGATCCCGGGCAGCGGCGGCGGGACCGAGTACGTCATGGCCGGCGCGCACCTCGACAGCTGGGTCGCAGGCGACGGCGCCGCCGACAACGGCGCGGGCAGCGCGGTGGTGATGGAGGCCGCGCGGATCCTCGCCTCGCTCGGCGTCAAGCCCAGGCGCACGATCCGGTTCGCGCTGTGGGCGGGAGAGGAGCAGGGCCTGCTCGGCTCCAAGGCTTACGTCGAGAAGTACCTGGCGACCCGCGGGCCGGCGTCGGCCAGCGAGAGCCCGATCGAGAACTTCTTCCGGTGGCGCTATCAGTTCCCGATCACGCCGCGGCCCGGCTACAAGGATCTGGTCGCCTACTTCAACATCGACAACGGCTCGGGCAGGCTCCACGGCATCCACAGCGAGGGCAACGTCGCCGCGACGCCGCTGTTCCGCGAGTGGCTGCAGCCGTTCGCCAGCATGGGCGCGAACAGCGTCGTCGCGTCGCCGACCGGCGGCACCGATCACGTGTTCATGCAGGCGGTCGGCGTCCCGGGCTACCAGTTCATCCAGGATCCGCTCGACTACGGCTCGCGGGTCCACCACAGCAGCATCGACACGTTCGACCACCTCAAGGCCGACGACATGCGCCAGGCCTCGGTCGTGCTCGCCGGCGTCCTGTTCGAGGCGGCCACCAGCGCCAAGACCCTGCCGCGCATGCCGCTGCCGACCGAGGGCACGGCGACCAACCCGTTCAAGTACGACGACCCCGAGGACAACTAGACACGCGCGGCATCACGGGTGGAACCGTCAAGATCGGCTGTGGCGGAGAGCCGCTCGAGTGATACGATGCTCGCTCATGGTGTCGAGAGTGCAGCTTCGCTGGGTCGTGGCAGTCGGGTTGCTTTGCGGTACCGCGCAGCCGGCGTTTGCGGACGGGGTGCCGATGGACGGCTGGTTCGGGTTCCTGGCCTCGCTCGCAATTGCCGGTCTCGTGGCCCTCACGGTGGTGATCCTGCTCGTTCGCGCGATCGTCCTCGCCATCGTGAACCGGAGGGAGAAACCACCGGTCCCGGAAGTGCCCGAGGCGCGCGTCGTCCACGATCGCAGCAAGCCGTCCTGACCCGCGCAGCGCCGGAGTTCGGCGCAGCTCGCGGCGCTCGAAATCCTGGGGCTCATTGCACGCCGAGGTATGCCTTGCGCACGTCGGCGTCCTGCTGCAGCTCTGCGGCGTTGCCCTCGCGCACGATCCGGCCGGTCTCCATGACGTAGGCGCGATCGGCGATGCTGAACGCGGCGAACACGTCCTGCTCGACCAGCAGCACGGTCGTGCCCTGGTTGCGCACCCGGACCAGCACGTCGAGCAGCCGGTCCACCACCACCGGCGCCAGCCCCAGGCTCATCTCGTCGACGACCAGCAGCGTGGGCGCCGCCATCAGCGCGCGGCCGATCGCGCACATCTGCTGCTCGCCGCCGGACAGGCTGCCGGCGATCTGCTGCCGCCGCTCGCCCAGGATGGGAAACAGCTCGTGGACCTGCTGGTAGCTGCGCGCGACCTCCGCGGCGTCGCGGCGGCAGTGGGCACCGATCGCCAGGTTGTCGGCCACGGTCATGCGATCGAACAGCTGGCGGCCCTCCGGCACCTGCACCAGGCCCAGCCCGAACAGCTGCTCCGGCGTGAGCCCGAGGACATCGCGGTCCTGGAAGCGGAGCGTCCCGCGGGCGGCGATGATGCGCGAGATCGCGCGCAACAGCGTGGTCTTGCCGGCGCCGTTGCTACCGACCAGCGTCACGATCTCTCCCGGGTGCACCTGCAGCGCCACGTCGAACAACACGGGGGCCTCGCCGTACCCGGCGGACAACCCTGCGATCTCGAGCAGCGGCGCGGTCACGTCCGCCTCTTGCCGAGGTACGCCTCGATCACCTGCGGATCGCGCAGCACCTCATCGGGGGCGCCGAGCGCGATCTGCTGGCCGTGGTGCAGCACCAGCAGCCGATCGGACAGCGTCCGGATCGCCTTCATGACGTGCTCGATGACGAGGAGGGTCATGCCGCGGTCGCGGATCTGCTTGATCAGCGCGACCACCTCGTCGATCTCGACCGCGTTCAGCCCGGCCATCACCTCGTCGAGCAGCAGCAGCTTCGGCTGCATGGCCAGCGCCTTGGCCAGCTCCAGCCGCTTGCGGTCGGGGCCGCCCAGCGCGTCGGCGCGCTGATCCCGGCGGTGGTCGAGACCGGTGAGCTCCAGGCATTGCCGGGCGCGATCGCGCGCGCGGCTCCGATCGCGCTCCCCGCCGGCGCCGAACAGCGCGCCGACGGCCACGTTGTCCAGCACCGACAGGCCGGGGAACGGCTTCATGACCTGGAAGGTGCGCCCGATCCCGAGGTGGGCGCGCCGGTAGGCCGGCAGGTGGTCGATGCGCCGGCCCTCGAAGTGGATCTCGCCCAGGGTCGGTGCCAGCGTGCCGCTGATCAGACTGACCAGCGTCGTCTTGCCGGCACCGTTGGGTCCGATCAAGCCCAGGATCTGGCCTGGAGCCATGGAGAAGCTCACCTGCGACACCGCGACGAGGCCGCGGAACCGCCTGGTCAGCGCTCGCACCTCGAACAGCGGCGCGCTCGCGGGCCGGTGCTCGCGTTCGCTCCCGGGCGCGCTGCCAGGTGTGCTCACAGCCGGAACCGCCGCATGTTGTCGAGGAAGTAGCGCCGGCCGCCGCGCCGGAACCCGCGGCCCAGCTCCATCAGCCCGCCGGGCATGAACACCACCGCGAGCACGATCACGAGGCCGTAGAACGCGCTGGCCATGGTCGAGAGCTGGCTGGCGAGCAGCTCGGAGATCGCCGACAGCGAGAACGCCCCGACGATCGGCCCCAGGACGGTGCCCGGACCGCCGAACACCGTCATGATCACCATCTTGACGTTGAGGGTGGAGTCGAACGCGCTGGCCGGATCGAGGAAGGTGCTCCAGTAGGCGTGGATGCCGCCGGCCACCGCGCTGAAGCCGGCCGCGAGCAGGAGCGCCAGCGCCTTGTAGCGGGGCGTGTTGACGCCCATGACCAGCGCCGCGTCCTCGTCTTCGCGGATGGCAACGAGCCCGGCGCCGAACCGGCTGCGCGAGATCCAGGCCACCGCCAGCGTGCACAGCACGAGCAGCGCCAGCGAGAGCTCGTAGAACAGCGCGTCACCGCGGTAGAGCGGCAGGATCAGCCCCACGTTCTTGCCCGCGAACCCCAGGTTGGAGACCACCGCGGACATCGCCCCCGACAGCCCCAGCGTGGCGATCGCGAAGTAGGGGCCGCGCAGCCGCAGGATCGGTCCCCCGAACAGCCATGCGCAGGCGACCGCCAGCGCCACGCCGCAGCCGAGTCCGACACCGAACGACTGATGTCCGTCGACCATCGCGATGGCGGTGCCGTAGGCGCCGAGGCCGTAGAACACCGAGTTGCCGAACGACGCATAGCCGGTGTAGCCGCCCAGGATGTTCCATGCCTGTGCCAGCGCGGCGATCGAGAGCGCGCTGATCCCGTACTGCACCATCGTCGCCGAGCCGAACAGCGGCACCGCGGCCAGCGCCGCGACACAGCCGATCACGAGCCAGCGTCCCGTCGTCATGCGCGCTCGAACAGCCGGGTCGGCCGCAGGACCAGGATCGCGACCAGCATGCCGAAGCCGATCGCGTTGCGGTAGGTGGGGTCGAGGTAGATGTCCGTCGTCGCCTCGGCGATCCCGAGCGCCACGCCGCCCGCGAGCACCCCGAGCGGCCGGTCGAGCCCGCCCAGGATGGCAATGACGAACGACTTCGCCGTGAGGGTGTTTCCCATGTATGGCGTGACCTGCGAGACGACCCCATAGAGCCCGCCGGCGGCGCCGGCCAGCGCGGTCCCGATGCCGAAGCAGAGCGGATAGATCCGGCGCGGGTTGATGCCGTGGAGCCGCGCCGCGGTGAGGTTCTGCGCGGTGGCGCGGATGGCGCGGCCGGTGCGCGTGCGGGCGAGGAACATCCGCAGCCCGCCCGCCAGGACCAGCGCCGTCGCGAACGCCCCGAGCTGCGCCAGCGGCACCGTGAGGCCGGCGAGCTCGAAGTGGTCGCCGGCATAGGACGGGTTGATGGTGCGAAAGTCCGCGGAGAACGCGAACAGCGCCAGGTAGGTCAGCACCACGTCGATCCCGAAGGTGACGAGCAGCGTGTTGAGCAGCGCCGCCCGGGCGATCAGGCTGAGCACGAAGCGCTGTACCAGGTAGCCGAGGCAGAACAGCCCGACCATCGCGATCGGCAGCGCGGCGAACGGATCGATCCCCAGCCCGGCATGGCAGTAGTAGACGGCATAGCCGCCCAGCATGATGAACGCGCCGTGCGCCAGGTTGACGATGTTCAGCACGCCCCATACCAGGCCCATCCCCAGCGCCATCAAGCCGTAGAGGCCGCCGAGCAGGATGCCGTTCAACAGGATCTGCGCGGCCAGGTGCATGCGTCACGCGGGTGAGTGGCTCACCGCTTGTCCCAGGCCGGCACCGGGTAGACCGGCCGGGTGATGAAGTCGTCGGCGTAGATCGGCACCACCTGGCCGCTCTGGATCTGGACGACCAGCTCCGGCAGCGCGATCTGGCCGGTGGCGCCGAACTTCACCCGGCCGTAGAGGCTGTGGAAGTCGACGCCGGCGATCGCGTCGCGCACCCGCGCGCGGTCGAGCGAGCCCGCGGTCTCGATCGCCCTGGCGAACACCTCGACGTCGGCGACCGCGGACGCGGCGTGATAATCGGGCGCATAGCCAAACTTCTGCTCGTAGGCCCGGGCGAAGCTGTCGCCGTCGCCGAACCAGTCGTCTTTCAGATCCTTCGACGGGATCCACGGGGTCATCCCGAACGCGAGCTCGGCGTCCTTGCCCAGCGCCTTGCGGAAGTCGGCGGCTGGCACGCCGACGGTGTAGGACGTGGCGAGGTTCGCGTCGACGCCCAGGCTCTTGGCCTGGCGCAGGAAGTTCAGCGCCTGGGGCTCGTGACCGCTCCACAGGATGATGTCGGGAGGCTTCGACTTGATCAGGCTGAGGATCGAGGAGAACTCGGGAGTGTGCTCGGGGTATTGCTTGTCGACCACCAGCTCGATGCCGGCGGCGGCCAGCAGCTTTCGCGTCCCCTGTGCCACCGAGACATCGAACGAATCGTCGGCGCACACCAGCGCGGCTGTCTTCGGGGGCCGGGGCGGGAGCCTCAGCATCATCTTCAGCGTGCTGTCGAAGTAGTTGTCCGCCGGCGGCAGGGTGCCGAACACGTGGCGGTAGCCCCGGCTGAAGATCTGGCTCGAGGCACCGCCGCCCTGCACCATCGGCACCTCGTACTTCTCGGCCACCGACGAGTCATCGAGCGCGTCGTTGCTCGAGAACGGCCCGAGCAGGAAGTCGACCTTGTCCTGTGACAGCAGCTGGACGTACTGGCGCACGCCCAGGCTGACATCCGACTGGCTATCGAGCAGCTTGAGCGCCAGCTGCCGCTTGTGGCCGGCGACCGTGATGCCGCCCTTGGCGTTGATCTGCTCGACGGCGATCTGGTAGCCGTCCCGGTAGTAGCGGCCGGTGTTGGCCAGCGGGCCGGTGATCTGCAGCGCGGCGCCGAGCTGGATCGGTGCGTCCTCGCTGGCGGGCGGATCGCGATGGCAGCTGACCAGGGCAAGCGCTACCAGTGTACATCGCATGGGATCCCTCCTCAGCCGGGCCGCGGCGGAGGCCGCGACCGCTCGCCAGCGTACCGGACGAGCGCGGCGAAGCGATAGAGCGCGTGAACGAACTTGCCGTAGGGCAGCGTCAAGAACAGCCCGAGCACGACCCCGAGATGGACCGCGAGCAGGATCGCCATGGCGGCGGTGTCGCGGAGGCAGAGCACGGCGAACCCGGTGCCGGCAGCGGCGAACAGCAGCACCAGGAACGCGATATCCATCGCGAACTGGCTGCGGCGGTAGGGCTCCGGATCGCTGCGCTGCTTGAGCAGGAGCAGGCCGATCGGGCCGGTGACCAGACCCACGCCCCCCAGGATCCCCAGCACGACCGGGACGCTCCACAGCGGATACGGCGCCATGCGGCCGAGCTGATGATAGATGGCCGCGATCGTGGTGGCGGCGAGGCAGAGCAGGAAGCCATAGAACGTGAGGTGATGGAACCGCCGGCGGACCTGCGAGGGCGCCTCGGTGGGATAGGTGCAGCCGTCGCCGCCGCCACCGCCCAGATAGCGCAGGCGGAGCACGTCACCGCTCGCACGCACGACCGTGCTGAGCCGGATCGAGACCGGATCGCCGGCGCCCACGTCGCGCCAGAACCGGATCACGCCGATCGCCAGCGCCACCGCGACGTAGAGCCCGACCGCGCCGAACAGCCCGACCATGAGGTGGTGCGGCAGGACGGCGTAGAACGATCCGCCGTGGCCGCCGCGCAGCGCCGGACCCGCCACCACCACCGTGAGCACGACCAGCGCCACCATGCTGACCGCGGTGATGATCGCCGCCGCCAGTCCATTGCGCCGGAACAGCCGCGCCAGCGGCGCCGGCCAGGCGTAGCGCTGGTAGGTTTCAGCCCGCAGATCGGCGAACACGCGCGGCACGTTGACGTCGAATGCGTGCGGCGGCGCGTACTGACAGTGGTGGAAGCAAGAGCCGCAGTTGTGGCACAGGTTGGCCAGGTAACGCAGGTTGCCGGCGGTGAAGTGGATGCGCAGCGCCATCGCCGGGAACACGGCGCAATGCCCCTCGCAGTAGCGGCAGGCGTTGCAGATGGTCATCACGCGCTCGGCCTCCTTGATCAGGCCGTCAGAGTCCGTGGAGGGCACGTGCGGCTTCCTTTCCGGCGATCCGTCCGAACACCGTCCCCAGCGTCATCCCGAACCCCGCGAGATAGCCCTGGCCGAGGATGTTACCGGCCATGATCTCTCCGGCGGCGAACATGTTGGCCGACAGCGTGCCGTCGGCCATCCGCACGCGGGCGTGCTCGTCGACCGCGACGCCGAGGTACGTGAACGTGATCCCGGGCCGCAGCGAATAGGCGGAGAACGGCGGGCGGTCGATCGCCACCGCCCAGTGCGTCTTGGGTGGATCGAGCCCTTCGGTGTGACAGTCGTCGAGCACCGCCGGATCGAACCGGCCGGCCCGGACGCTGGCGTTGAACCGCTGCACCGTGTCCTCCAGCGCTTCCGGCGACAGGCCCAGCCCGACCGCCAGCTCGCGGATCGAGCCTGCGACCAGCGGCGGAAACACCGTGGGCATGAATAGCCCGCGCGGCTTGGCGTCGATCAGGACGTGCCCGATCTGATCGGGCTGCGCCGCGACCAGCCGGCCCCAGATCGCGTAGCGCTTGGGCCAGAAGTCCTCGCCTTCGTCGTAGAACCGCTGCGCCTGCTGGTTGACCACGATGCCGAACGGGACGCAGTCGACGCGCGTCACGATCCCGCCGTCGAACTTGGGGGCGCGTCCGTCGACGGCGACGGCGTGACACTGCCTGGCGTCGCCGACGGACATCACCCCGCGGTCGAGCAGCGCCCGCAGCAGGCGGCCCTGGTTGTACGGCGTACCGCGGACGATGAAGTTGTCGGCCGCGGCTCCCCAGCTCTCGCGCAGCCACGGAAGGTTGGCCTCGAACCCGCCGGCGGCGGCGATCAGCACCCGGGCCTCGACCTGGCGCTCCTGGCCGTGATGCCGCACGCGGGCGCGAACGAACCGGCCGCCCTCGAGGTCGACATCCTGCACCTCGGCGTCGTAGACGATCTCGACGCCGAGCGCCTCCGCCGCCCGGTAGTACGCGTTGACCAGCGCCTTGCCGCCGCCGAGGAAGAAACCGTTGGTGCGGCCGAGGTGGAGCGTGCCGGATAGCGGCGGTTGAAACCGGACCCCGTGCCGCACCATCCACGACGGCAGCTCCACCGAGTCGTGGATCGCGTGGCGGGCCAGCGCCTCGCTGGTGCGCCCGCCGGTGACGCGCCACAGGTCGTCCCAGAATTCGTCCTCGGGATAGGGGCCGGTCGCGATCCCGTCGGCGCCTGGATGCGCATAGCGGAGGTTGCGGGTGTGGCGACTGTTGCCGCCGCGAAACACGCGCGGCGCGCTCTCCAGGACCAGCACGCGGGTCCCCGCCTGGCGCGCGGTGATCGCGGCGCACAGCGCGGCGTTGCCGCCGCCTGCGACGAGGACATCAGGGCTGTGTGGCCAGCTGTCCATCGGCTCGGCACCTGCGGCCGTATCCTTGCCGCGGCATCAGGAGGCAGCCTAGACGAAACCCGAGAGCACTTGCAACGAGTCGAGCCCACGAGATCCTCGAACGCGGGGATCTGGTCGCGGCTGAACGGCCCCCGCTTGAAGTCGATGCGCGACCGCTCGGGCCCGAGCTGCACGCCGGTGATCACCGCGCCGAACGGATCAACCACAAGCAATCGTCAGCGCCGCTGCAACGACGCGCCTGCAACGTCGCGGCGAGGGGGCCATGGTGGCAAGTCTGTGGCTGAGCAGCGAGCCTTGCAGAACACATTTGCGAGTCTCCCAATCTGCGCATGGAAGTTCCTCATCAGGCCTTCCGGAGTGCAGTGATCACGATCGATGTTCGAGACGTGATGACCGGTGAGCTCGTGCGGAACAGGCGGTCGCTTCCGCGCGCGGTGGCCCGCGCAGGCGGGCATCTGCACGTGCGATACCAGCGCGGCAAGGCCGTGGATCCATTGCCGCGACGGAGGACGTGCCCGTCGGGCGTAGAGAATCTTCACGGTCGAGTGCGTCGAGCCGTAGAGGACTTCAACGCTTCGTTGAAGCTCTTCTCCCCCATCCGAAGAGGCTTGTCCGGGCACTACCGCGTCCCGTCCCCCATTCCCCTGTTTGTTTCGCTGGACCTGTACAGCCGCGGCCACCTACCATCGGCTTCGTGTCGACAACAAGCACATCCTTCAAGATGGGGCGCGGCGCCTTCCGCGTCCTGTTCCTCTTCACCGCGGTGGCAGGGCTGCCGCTCTCGATCGTGATGGCCATCGACCGGGAGTGGCTGGTGGCGGTAGGAATGCTCGCCGGGGGCGTCCTGGCCGCGATGATGTACGTCTGGATGCCGGGCCTGCTCGTCCTGGACGAGTCTGGCCTCGAGATTCAGCGCCGCCGCGGGTCTCAGCGCCTCCGGTGGGCCGACATCGACCGGGTGAGCTGGTCGGCCCCGGTGGAGGGTGGCCTCGCCGGGCTCGCGATAGACAACTGGGTGCTCACGCTCAAAGGCCGACGAGCCGACGGCAAGGAGACGACCGTGGTCCTCAGTGGGCCGATGCTGGAACGACAAAAAGAGGCTCGCCAGTTGCTCGCGGCGAGGTTCCCTCCACCGCGCTGAGCCCTGCCGGCGAACCCTCCGCGCCAAGCCGCGCCGACGATTCGTCGCCCCCTTACACCATGCCGCGTCCGGCCACCGGACGATGGCCACGGCCGGAGCCAGGCTCCTGGGGCCGAGCTCAGCGCAGGAAGTCGCCGTCGACGCCGATCTTGCCGGGGCCGTCGAGGACGTAGATCCCGGCGGACGAGGCGTTGACCGTGAACGACAGCGTGCCGTTGCCGACGGTGACGGTCGCGCCGGTCACCGCGTCGCGGTAGGTGCCGTTGCGCACGCCGGTGACGGTGAACGCCTGGGCCGAGGATGCGGCGAGGCCGACGACGGCGTAGCTCTGGCCGCCCTGGAAGTCGCGCACGAACGAGATGCCGTTGCCGAACTCGTTGACCTGGCTCATCGCCGCCTTCTGGAGCGCCGGGATCGCGTGGCGGATCTGGTTGAGCCGGCGGACGTGGCGGTACAGCGGGTGGGCCTGGGTGGTGGCGATCGCGGCGGGGGTCAAGTTGTCGCCGTAGTAGGCGCGGCCGGTCTGGTCGAGCGTCATGGTCGGTCCGTCGATGTCCTCCGGCGCGCCGGGCATGAACTCGATCTCCTCGCCCTGGTACAGACAGGGAATGCCGCGGATCGTCCAGAGTAGATTGTAGGCCATTGCGGCCTTGAACGCCTCGGCGCCGAACCGGAACTTGAAGTCGTTGTCGGGGCCGACGTCGTGGTTCTGGAAGAACGTGACCAGCTTGGTCGCGTCGCCGTACAGCCAGTCGAACGCCAGCACGCCGCCGACGCCCGAGAAGTTGCCGTTGCGGATGTTGTCGCGGAACGTCGAGAACAGCGAGAAGTCGAGCACGGACAGGCCCGAGTCGCCGCCGCCGCTGGGGTTGGCCGGATCGGTGGTCAGCCGCGTGTACCACCACGGCCGGATCACCGCCGAGGCGTTGTCGTTGGTGATCTCCTGGCCGAACCCGGTGCCCTTGACCAGGTTCTCGCCGAACACGAACAGATCCGGCTTGTGCGCCTTCCAGGTGTTGACGTAGGTCAGCACGTCGCCGCGCTCGACGTGCTTGAGCGTGTCGAGCCGGATCGCGTCGACGCCCATGTCGAGGTAGTGGAGGATCGCGGTGTTGAGGTAGTCGCGGACAACCTGGCTCTCGGTCGCGAGATCGATCGCGTCGCCGGCGATGCTCTTGCGCTCGAGCGGGATCGGGCTCTCCCAGTCGCCGCCGGCGATGAAGCCGTCGAGGTGGTACCACTGCGGATCGAGGCCGGAGATGTCGACGCCGAAGAACCGGTTGGCGTCGTAGCCGGCGAGCGGCACGGTGACGCCGGTCTTCGGATCGACCAGCGGCGTGGTCCCGCCGGGGTCGCTGGTCTGGCGCGCGGCGAAGAACGCCGGCGCGACCGGGTTGTCGTTGTCCTCGCGGAACGGGCTCAGGTAGTCACCGAGGTTGCCCTGGTACGGGCCGTTGTTGATCGGCGCGCCGCCGGCCGGGCGGTAGTACTTGATCGGCAGGTGGTCGATGAACACCTTGCCGCGGATGCCGTACTGGCTGGAGTGGTTGATCACGACGTCCTGGATCACCTTGAAGCCCTTGGCGTGCGCGGCGTTGATCAGGTCCTGATAGGTCGCGCCGGGGGACTCGAGCCGCGGATCGACCTGCGTCCAGTCGTACGCGTGGTAGCCGTGGTAATCGAGGCCGCTGCGGTTGACCACCGGCGGGGTGATCCAGATCGCGGTGAACCCGAGGTCCTTGATGTAGTCGAGCTGGCTGATCAGGCCCTTGAAGTCGCCGCGCCACTGCGGATCGCCGGTCTTGATCCGATCGCGGTTGTAGTAGTTGTTGCTGGGATCGCCGTCGAAGAACCGCGCGGTCATCACGAAGTAGATCGTCTGCTCGCGGAAGTCGGCGCCGGGCGGTGGCGGCGGGGGTGGCGGCGGCGGCGGCGCGCAGGCGCCGGTGGTGATCGCGCCCTGGGCGGTGGCGGTGATCTGCCTGGACGCCGCGTCGAACACGATCTGGTACTCGGTGCAGTCGGTGACGGCGAAGTCCTGGGCGGGGTAGGCCTCGGTCCAGTCGCCGTGGTGATCGATCTTGAACCGCGGCGACGGATCCTGCTTGGCGAAGTCGGCGACGATCGAGAACCGCGAGCTGCCGGCGACCGGGGTCATCGCGGTGGTGCCCCAGGCGTTGGGCGTGCCGCGGAACTGCCAGCTGTCGGGCGCGGCGGTGCAGCCCGACACCGCCTGCACGGTGATCTGCTTGGTGCCGCTGTCAAACCCGATCTGGTAGCTGCCATTGGCGACTGCGAGGTCCTGGGCGGGGTAGCTCTCGGCCCAGTCGCCGTGGTGATCGATCTTGAATCGCGGACTGGCGACATTGGCAAACGTCTGGCACGTCGTGAAGCTGGTCGCGGTCGCCGCGGTCATCGCGGTGGTGCCCCAGTTGTTGGGCGTGCCGCGGAACTGCCAGCTGTCGGCAGTGACCGGCTGGTCGGTGGCGGACTGCGCCGGCGCGGGGGGATCGCAGCTCGCGGCCGCGGCGAGCGTCAGGATCCAGGCGGTGGAGACGGCGAGGCGAGGACGTCGCGACATGGCAGACCTCCGGAGAAGCGCCGCGCGGGCGCGTGCAGCCTCCGCTCGCGGTAGCACCCGGCGCGCCAGTCGATCGCGCGCCACGAACCGGCTGGATCTGTTGTGGAGCGCGGCGGCGCGCGGGACCGTGCGCGTTGATGATCGCAACGGACCGCGAGCGCGGCGCGACGCTCGTTGATGATTGCAACGCCGATGCTGGCGCCGCGCGCCCGGATCGGCTGTAGTACGGGCATGACGACTCCCGCGCTGGAGCCACCGACACTCGATGACATCCGCGCCGCGCACGCACGGGTCGGCCGCGAGGTCGTGCGCACCCCGCTGGTCCGGCTCGGCGTCGACGGGCCGGCCGAGATCTACCTCAAGCTGGAGAACCTCCAGCCGATCGGCTCGTTCAAGCTGCGCGGCGCGGCCAACGCGATGGCGCAGGCCAGCGACGCCGAGATCGCGCGCGGGGTGTTCACCGCGAGCGCCGGCAACATGGCCCAGGGCGTGGCGTGGTGCGCGCGGGCCCGCGGCGTGCCGTGCGGCGTCGTGGTCCCCGACACCGCGCCCGAGGCCAAGCTGTCGGCGATCACGCGGCTCGGCGCCGAGATCCACAAGGTGCCGTTCGCCGACTGGTGGAACGTGCTGGTCACCCGGCAGCATGAGCGGTTCGCGGGCCGGCTGTTCATCCACCCGGTCTCCGACCGCGCGGTGATGGCCGGCAACGGCACGATCGGCGTCGAGATCGCCGAGGCGCTGCCGGCGCCCGACGCGGTGATCATCCCGTACGGCGGCGGCGGTCTCACCACCGGCATCGCGTCGGCGCTGCGCGCGCTGTCGCCCGCGACCCGGATCTACACCGCGGAGCCCGAGACCGGCGCGCCGATGGCGGCGTCATGGGCCGCCGGCGAGCTGCGCGAGGCCGCGTACGCGCCGAGCTTCGTCGATGGCTGCGGCAGCCGGAGCCTGCTCGCCGAGATCTGGCCGATCGTGCGCCGGCTGGTCGACGGTGCATTCGCGGTGCCGCTCGCCGACATCGCCGGCGCGATCCGGATCCTGGTCGAGCGCAACCGCGTGGTCGCCGAGGGCGCGGGCGCGACGCCGGTCGCCGCCGCGCTGGCCGGCCGGGCGGGCGGCGGCAAGATCGTGTGCGTGGTGTCGGGCGGCAACCTCGACTCCGCCAAGCTCGCCCGGATCCTGCACGGCGAGTTGCCGTGACCGCACTCTGTACGCGCGAGCGCAATTGATTATACTGCGCGCCGCCCAATCTACCGGAGGCGGCAAGCGATGAAGACATCCCTGCGCGTGACAATCGTGTTCGCAATCCTGTTTGTGACCTTCGCGGCGCGCAACGCGCATGCCCAGATGGCGCTGCCCTACGGACAGATCAGCATGGACGTCGCGCGCAAGGTCGCGGACGCCGCGATCGCCGAGGGCAAGAAGAACGGCTGGAGCGTCGCGGCCGCGGTGGTCGACAGCGCCGGCGAGCTGGTGTTCTTCGAGCGCATGGACAACACCCAGTCGGCCAGCATCGTCATCGCGCAGGAGAAGGCGCGCACCGCGGCCAAGTTCAAGCGGCCGAGCAAGGCGCTGGAGGAGGCGCTGGCCGGCGGCCGGCAGGCGATCCTCGCGCTGCCCGGCGCCACGCCGGTCGAGGGCGGGATCCCGCTGGTCATCGATGGCAAGATCGTCGGTGCGATCGGCGTCAGCGGGGTGACGTCGCCGCAGGACGGCCAGTGCTCCCAGGCCGGGGTCGACTCGCTGGGCAAGCAGCCCGGAGCGCCCGCCGCCAAGCCGCCTGCGCCCAAGAAGTGACGGACCGGGACGCCTCGCGCGCCGCGCTGCGTCTTCGAGCGCGTCGATCTTGACCTCGATCTTGGCCTCGGCTCTGCTCGGGCTCAGCCTCGGGCTCCGATGCTTCGGAGCCGGGGCCGGATCGGCCGGGCGCCGGCTGGGCAGGTGTGTTCCGCGAACCGTGATTGACGCGCCGACGCAGGCGGGCCTACCGTGCAGCACAAAGCCCGTCCGCGTTGTCGTGCCGGCTTGCCGCCCTTGGCTCGACGTGCATCGGGCCTCTGCATTCCGGACATGCTGCCGAGAATGCTGCGTCATCTACACGGCCCGGAGGTCATGCCATGAGGTCCAAGTCCGCACGCAAGCGATCCGATCTCGTGCCGTCGCGACGACAGGTCCTCCAGGGCGGGCTGGCGGCTGCGGGGCTGGCGGCGGCAAGTCCGCTGATCGCCGCCTGCAAATCGAAATCATCCGGGACGTCGGGAAAGAGCCAGTTGAAGATCGGCTTCGTCAGCCCGCGCACCGGCCCGACGGCCGGGTTCGGCGAGCCGGACGGCTACGTTCTGGAGCTGGCCAGAAAGGCGCTGGCCGGCGGACTGGCGATCGGCGGCACGACCTACGAGGTCCAGCTGATCGACAAGGACAGCCAGTCCAACCCGCAGCGCAGCGCGCAGGTCGCCAACGAGCTGATCACCGGCGACGGCGTCGACCTGATGCTGACGACGTCCACGCCCGAGACCGTCAACCCGGTGTCCGACGCGTGCGAGGCGGCGGGCGTGCCGTGCATCTCGACGGTCGTGCCGTGGGAAGCGTGGTACTTCGGCCGCGGCGGCAAGCCCGGTGCGCCGTCCCCGTTCAAGTTCACCTATCACTTCTGCTTCGGGGTCGAGCAGTTCGCCAACGCGTACACGCACCTGTGGCCGCAGGTCGAGACCAACAAGAAGGTCGGCGTCATGTGGCCCAACGACGCGGACGGCAACGCGATCCGCGGTGCGCTGGGGCCGCTGCTGACCAAGGCGGGCTACACGATCGTCGATCCGGGCGCGTATGCCGATGGCACCAACGACTACTCGTCGATGATCGCCCAGTTCAAGTCCGAGCAGTGCGAGATCTTCAATACGTTCCCGATCCCGCCCGACTTCGCGACGTTCTGGCAGCAGGCGGCGCAGCAGAGCTACAAGCCGAAGATCGCGCAGATCGCCAAGACCGGGCTGTTCCCGTCGCAGGTCGAGTCGCTCGGCGAGATCGGGGTCAACCTGGCCGGCGGCTGCTACTGGTCGCCGGCCTGGCCGTACAAGTCACCGCTGACCGGCGTGTCGTCGCAGGAGCTCGGGGACGGCTACCAGAAGGCGACCGGCAAGCAGTGGAACCAGCAGCTCGGCGCCAGCCTCGCGCTGTTCGACGCCGCGGCGGCGGCGCTGCGCGCGACCGGCAACCCCAAGGACAAGGCGGCGCTGGCCAAGGCGCTCGCGACGCTCGAGGTCGACACGCCGGTCGGCCACCTGGCGTGGGGCAAGGGCCCGTTCGCCAACGTGGTGACCACGCCGATCGTCGGCGGCCAGTGGGTCGCCACGCAGCCCGGCAGCAAGTACAAGCTCGACTTCGTGATCTGCGAGAGCTCGTCCGATCCCAAGGTGCCGGTCGCGGCCAAGCTGCACGCCTACGCCTGAGCTGGACGATCCCCGCCCGATGACCGACACCGCCGCCCAGCCACTCCTCCAGGGCCGGGGGATCGTGAAGCGCTACGGCGAGCTGGTCGTGCTCGACGGCGTCGACGTCCGGATCGGCGCGGGCGACGCGATCGGCATCGTCGGCCCCAACGGCGCCGGCAAGACCACGCTGCTCGGCGTGCTCGCCGGCTCGGTGGCGCCGAGCGCCGGGACGGTGGTGCTGCGCGGCGACGACGTGACCCGGCTGCCGCCCCACGTCCGCTGCCGGCGCGGCGTCGGCCGGGCGCACCAGGTGCCGCGCCCGTTCGGCGGCATGACGGTGTTCGAGAACGCGCTGGTCGGCGCGACCGCCGGGGCGGGGCTGCGCGGCCGGCCGGCCCACGCGCGCTGCGTCGAGGTGCTCGAGCGCTGCGGCCTGGTCGGGCTCGCCAACCGGCGCGCCGACAGCCTGGGCCTGCTGCACAGAAAGCGGCTCGAGCTCGCGCGCGCGCTCGCGACCGGGCCCGCCGTGCTGCTGCTCGACGAGATCGGCGCGGGGCTGACCGACGCCGAGGCCGACGAGCTGGTCGCGACGATCCGCGCGCTGCGCGGCCAGGGCGTGGCGATCGTGTGGATCGAGCACATCGTCCACGTGCTGGTCCAGGCGATCGACCGGCTGGTCTGCATGGACGCCGGGCGGATCATCGCCGAGGGGCCGCCCGCCGCCGTGCTGGAGAGCGCGGTGGTGATCGACGCGTACCTGGGCCGCGGCGCGTCGGGTGCGGCCGGGCCGGCGGGGGCCGCGACATGACGCTGCTCGCCGTCGATGGCCTGGAGGCCCGCCACGGCCTTTTGCCCGCGGTCCGCGGCGTGTCGCTCGCGCTGCGCGAGGGCGAGCGGCTCGCGCTGGTCGGCGCCAACGGCGCGGGCAAGACCACGCTGCTGCGCGCGATCGCCGGCGCGCACCCGGTGGCGACAGGCACGGTGCGGCTCGACGGCGCCGACGTCACCGCCGCGCCCGCCCATCGCCGCGTCGCGCTCGGCATCGCGCTGGTCCCCGAGGGCCGCCGGCTGTTCCCCGACATGACGGTGCTGGACAACCTGCGGGTCGCCGCCCGCCACGGCCGGCCGGGGCCGTGGAGCGTCGACGCGGTGCTCGACGCGTTCCCGCTGCTCCGCCCGCTGCGCCACCGGCGGGCCGCCGCGCTGTCGGGCGGCGAGCAGCAGGCCACCGCGATCGGCCGCGCGCTGATGACCAACCCGCGGGTGCTGCTGCTCGACGAGGTCTCGCTCGGCCTGGCACCGCAGGCGGTCGACGCGGTGTACGCGTCGCTGGCGCGGCTCCCGGCCGGCGCGACGGTGATCCTGGTCGAGCAGGATCTCGGCCGCGGCCTCGCGTTCGCCGATCGCGTGATCTGCCTGCTCGAGGGCCGCGCCGTGCTCGACGCGCCCGCCGCGTCGGTGACCCGCGAGCAGGTCACCGAGGCGTACTTTGGCCTCGGTGGCCTCGCCGCCGCGGGCGCCGAGGGAGCCCAGGGGACGAGATGATCTGGGTCAGCGTGGTCATCCAGGGCGTGCTGCTCGGCGCGGTCTACGCGCTGTTCGCCTGCGGCCTGTCGCTGATGTTCGGGGTGATGCGGATCATCAACCTCGCGCACGGCGATCTCGCGGTGATCGGCGCGTACCTGGTGTGGGTCGTCGCCGACCGCGCGCACGTGTCGCCGTTCGTCGCGCTGGTCGCGGTGCTGCCGGTGATGCTGATCGCCGGGTACGCGCTGCACGTCGCGCTGATCGGCCGCAGCCTGCGCGGCGGTCCGCTCACCCCGCTGCTCACCACGTTCGGCCTCGGCATCGTGATCCAGAACGCGCTCCAGGAGGTGTTCTCGCCGGACGTCCGCTCGCTGGGCGCCGCCGCCGGCCCGATCGCGACGTGGAGCTGGCGGATCAGCGATGCGCTGGCGATCTCGTGGCTGGGGATCGTGATCCTGGCGGTGGCGGTGGTCGTGCTCGGCGGCCTGGAGCTGTTCCTGCGCTGGACCGCGCCCGGCCGCGAGATGCGCGCCACCGCGCAGGACCCCGACGCCGCCGAGCTGGTCGGGATCGACGCGCGGGCGGTCTACGCGCGCGCCACCGCGATCGCGATCGCGACCTCGGGGCTGGCCGGCGCGTTCCTCGCGATCCGCTCGACGTTCGAGCCCGGCAGCGGGCCGACCCAGCTGATCTTCGGGTTCGAGGCGGTCGTGATCGGCGGGTTCGGCTCGCTGTGGGGGACGCTGCTCGGCGGCATCGTGCTCGGCGTCGCCCAGACCATCGGCGGCCACCTCGATCCGCAGTGGGCGCTGCTCGCCGGGCACCTGGTGTTCCTCGCCGTGCTCGCCAGTCCGCGCGGCCGGACGCTCGCGGCCAGGACGGTGCAGCCGTGACCGAGAACCAGGCCAAGGCCCGGACCGACATCGAGACCGCGCGGGGGCGCTACCTGGTGCGGCGATCGAGCCGGCGATCGGGTGTGACGCTCGGCGCGCTCGCGGTCGCCGGCGCCGCGCTCGCCGCGGTCCCGCTCGTGCTGTCGACCTACGCGACCGAGCAGCTGACCGAGCTGTTCATCCTCGCGATCCTGGCCGCGATGTGGAACGCGCTCGCCGGGTACGGCGGCCTGATCTCGATCGGCCAGCAGGCGTTCGTCGGGGCCGGCGCGTACGCGACGATCTTGCTCGTCCAGCGCGGCACACCGCCGTACCTCGCGATCGCCATCGCGGCGCTCGCCGCCGGCGCGCTCGCGCTGCCGATCTCGCTGCTCGTGCTGCGGCTGCGCGGCGGCCAGTTCGCGATCGGCACCTGGGTCGTCGCCGAGGTCCTCGCGCTGCTGGTCGCGCTCGATCACGGCGTCGGCGGCGGCACCGGCGTGTCGCTGACCGGCCTCAATGTCCACGCGCCGGCGGACCGCCAGGCCTACACCTACTGGATGACCCTGGGGTTCGGCGCGCTGCTGCTCGGCCTGGCGTTCGCGCTGCTGCGCAGCCCGGCCGGCGCCGCGCTGCAGGCGATCCGCGATGACGAGCAGGCGGCGGCGTCGCTCGGCGTGCGGGTCGACACCGGCAAGCTGCTGCTGTTCGTGCTGGCCGCGTTCGGCTGCGGCGCGGCGGGCGCATTGACCCTGGCCAACACGCTGTTCATCCAGCCGCGATCGATCTTCGGCGTGCAGTGGACGGCTTACATGATCTTCATGGTGCTGGTCGGCGGCCTGGGCACGTTCGAGGGCCCGCTGGTCGGCGCGGTGGTGTTCTTTGCGATCCAGCACTGGTTCGCCGATCTGGGCACCTGGTACCTGATCGGTCTGGGCGCGACGGCGGTCGGGTTCGCGCTGCTCGCGCCGCGCGGCGCGTGGGGCTGGATCGTGCAGCGCTGGCACGTCCAGCTGTTCCCGGTCGGCTACCGGCTCGTCGCGCGAGACGATGCGCCGCGCGACGCCGCCGATCCGCGATGACGGGCGGGGCGGGCGCGGCCAGCATCGCACGCCGCCCGACGGATGTGCGATGGTCTGGGGGTGGGACATCCTCCTTGGGGCGATCCGCCGGCGGCGAGGCCAGTCCGCGGCGAGGCACTCGTCGGCAAGCGGATCGCGGGAGGCAAGTACGAGATCGTCCGCGTGCTCGGCGAAGGCGGGATGGGGACGGTCTACCAGGCGCTCCAGCCGGCGATGAACCGCATGGTCGCGGTCAAGTGGATCCTGCCCCAGGTCGCGACCAAGCCCGACGCGGTGCCGCGGTTCCACCAGGAGATGCGGATCACCGCGCGGATCGAGCACCCCAACACGGTCCGGGTCTACGACTTCGGCGACGATCACGGCCAGCTCTACCTGGTGATGGAGTTCCTCGCCGGCGTCTCGCTGCGCCAGGTGATCGAACGCAAGGAGCGGTTCGACGTCGCGCGGCTGGTCCGGATCGGCAAGCAGGTGGCCCACGCGCTCGGCGCGATCCACGGGCATGGCGTGGTGCATCGCGATCTGAAGCCGGACAACGTGATGCTGCTCGACAGCTTCGGCGAGCGCGACTTCGTGAAGGTGCTCGACTTCGGGATCGCCAAGGTGCTCGACGAGCAGATCCGGCTCACCGCCACCGGCAAGCCGATCGGCACGCCGACCTACATGGCCCCGGAGCAGGCGATGGGCCTGGCGGTCGATCCGCGCACCGACCTGTACACGCTCGGCGTGATGCTGTACCAGATGGCGAGCGGGCGGGTGCCGTTCGACGCGCCGATGACCCAGAGCATGCTGCTGGCGCACGCGCACGAGCCGCCGACGCCGATCCTCACGCTGGTGCCGGACCTGCCACCGGCGCTCGCCGGCTTGATCATGCAGCTGCTCGAGAAGGATCCGGCCGCGCGGCCGGTGAGCGCCGCCGAGGTCGCGACCCGGCTGGACCGCTGTCTGCCGGGGTCCGCCGCGAAGCCGGCGTGGCGCGCCCTGTGGCTGGCGATCGGGGCGACGCTGATCGCCGGCGCCGCCCTCGCGTACGTCCTGCTCCAGTGACAGGATGCGCGTCATGGACACGGCCGACCGGGAGGCATATCTGGCGCGGATCGGCTACCGGGGCGCGACCGGACCGTCCCCGGCCGTGCTCGCCGACCTCCAGCTCGCGCACCTGCTGACGGTGCCGTTCGAGAACCTCAGCATTCACACCGGCGAGGAGATCCGGCTGCGCTCCGACTGGCTGTTCGACAAGCTGGTTCGCCGCCGGCGCGGTGGCTTCTGCTATGAGCTGAACGGCCTGTTCGCCGAGCTGCTCGTCGACCTCGGCTTCCCGGTCGAGCGCCTGGCGGCCCGCGTGTTCCGCGACGACGGCAGCGTGGGCATCGCGCTGGGTCACCTGTGCCTGCGGGTGACCGCCGGCGGCCAGGCATGGCTCGTCGACGTCGGGTTCGGCGACAACTTCGCCTTGCCGCTCGCCCTCGACGACGCGCGCGAGCAAGCCGATGGCCGCCGCCGCTATCGGATCGAGCCCGACGGCGACGAGCGCATCCTGTGGGCCGGGGACCGGCGCTCGTACCGCTTCGGCCTCACGCCGCTCGCGCTCGCCGACTTCGAGCCCGGCCGCCTCCACCACACGACGTCGCCGGAGTCGCACTTCACGGCGCACCGCGTGATCTCGATGCTCACGCCGGACGGCCGGGTGACCCTGCGCGACGATCGCCTGATCGTGACGGCGGGCGATGAGAAGACCGAGCAGCCGGTCGCCGGCGACGGCGAGTGGCGCCGGCTCGCCGCCGAGCGCTTCGGCCTCGATCTCGACCGAGACCGCGTCAGTTCCCCGCGGTGAACGCCTGCAGCGAGAAGCTCACGTCGTTGACGCTCAACTCGGACGGGACGAGCGGATGGCTGCGGCGATCTCCTCGGTGTTGCCGGTACCGGTGAGCAGGAGCCAGGTGAAGAGCGTGGGTTCGTCGTCGGTGTCTTCCACCACCGCGCGGAGGTCTTCGGGCATCGCGCCAAACCGGGCCTTGTAGACAGCGATCAGCGAGCGCGCGACGCCCTCCTTGACGCCCTCCTTGACGCCCTCCTCGCGCGCCTCGCGGCGCCAGGTCTCGACGATGTCTTGGGTGTCCATGAGAAACTCCTGGTCGTCGGTCGTCTGCTTGGCAGGATCGCTCGGCACGGTCAACCGTAAGCGTAGCAGAATGGGCAGGATCCGCGCGCGCTCCGGCGCGTCCGCCGGCAGTTCCTTGAGCTCGGCGATCGCCTGCCTGAGCACCGCGCCGGCGCCGCACAGCCGCAAGAGCAGGGTGTCCCGCGCAACGGGGAGCTCGTTCACCACCACCAGCCGGGTCCACAGTAGCGGCGGCCCTTCGTAGAAACCTGGTGGCCAGCCCTGCATCGGGCGTAACCACAGGCCATCGATGCCGCTGTCCGGACGGCCCGACGAGATCACCCACTGGATGGGGACCGGCGGTAGCACCCCGCGCTGCGAGAGGAAACGCCGGAACTCACCATGCTTGATCAGGCAATCGGCGAGCTCGTCGCCGCTCGGGGTGTTGTGAAAGAACTCGAACGTGCACGAGTCGCTCGCGATGCGTCCGAGCAGGCCGAGGCGATCGGGCATCGGTCCCCGCGTCGGATCGCGCATGAACCAGAGGTCGATCCGGCGCGTGTCGGCCGCGACCTCGGCGTCGGTCTCGATGAGACCACGGATTTCCAGCTCGGTGCGCATCATCTGCTTGCAGAGTTGATCATAGTGGGTCCGCATCGGCGCGGCCACCATCGCACACCGAATTGTCAGGACAAAGAAACTGGATATGAGTACAGCTGGAAAAGCCACTCATGGGAG
Organism: Kofleriaceae bacterium; assembly: GCA_036265355.1. Taxonomy (GTDB): domain Bacteria; phylum Myxococcota_A; class Polyangia; order Haliangiales; family Haliangiaceae; genus JABFXX01. Next base: position 48,384 of record DATAPF010000081.1, read on the forward strand.
CGTCGACTCCGCATCGAAGTCCGATGCTTCGCGCAAACCGACTTCGATGTGGTTGGTCGTGCGTCAGGCCGTGGCCGGATTCGCGGGGTTGCGGCTTGTCCGGCTGTCCGGAGTGTCCGTTCTCCGGACAGCGTGCACCGATCGGCCGAGAACCGGACGCGCAACGGACCCAGGTGGAAGCTTCGGGTGGGCGTATGCGGCCGAAGCTTCACATTCGTGTTCACGGAGAGCTGGTCGCCGCCGCGGAGCCTTGCGGGCACGTGCAGCTGGGCACGAGGCCGGTCATGATGAGGGTGCACGGCGTCGCGCACGCCTGGACCAGCGCGTAGTGGAGCGTGCGGCGGGTGGCGCAGCTCGCGGCTGGCACCGTCGCGGCGTCGATCACGGTGTCGGGGCAGGGCGATACGATGGACCAGGTCTCCTCGTCGGAGACGTCGAACGACGTCGGGTTCGCGGCGGTCAGGGTGAAATCGAGCGAGAACGAGCCGCCTGAGGGGCACGGCGCGAACGTCGCGGTCGCCGGTGGGACCTGCGCGGCATATCCGCTGGCCGCCGACAGGTCATACCGGGCGAACGTCGTCTCCGTCACGGACGAGTCCTCGTCGGTGATCTCGATCGATGTGGTGTTCGCGAACACCGGCACGGTCGCCGCGCCGACGAAGCGGGGTGGATCGCAGGTGTCGGTTTGCGACGTGGCGGTGAGTGTATAGATCCCGGTGACCACGGTGCTCGGGTCCAGCGCAGCCGTCGTTGGAAGATTGCAGGCCGCGAGCGCACCTGCGATCAGGAGCCGTCTCATGTGCCGGACATCCGCAACAACCGTGCCTCGCGCCACGCCGCGTGTTCCTGCCGGGTTACTGGGCGACGGCGCAGGCAGCTTGCCGCGACGGCACGACCCGCGCGGCCACCGCTGCCGAACCGGCAGCGATGTGCGTAGCGCTCCGCTCGCGCGAGGATCCGCAGGGGGGCGCGAGACGGGGAGCCACCGCGGCCACGAGGGATCCGTCCTTCGCCGGCCCGATGTGGATGGCGTCGTCCTTGAGCCACCGGCGCAGCTGTTCCCGACCCGAGAGCGCCGATCGGTTTGACGGCTCACCGTCGCTGACCCCATCGGCGTCGAGCGGGTAGGCAAGCATTGCGAGCCGCGCCGTCGAGCGCTGGGCGCGGGACCTGGCCACCTGGCCCACACCGTCGGTCCCGGCGGCCGGTGGAGCATCGAGGCGGCTAGGGAAAACCTTGTCGGCGAACGAACGTGACGGTACCGTCCTGCGCGACCTTGACATAGGGAAGTCCGGGTGAAACATCGGAATCGCAATTGAACTCGTCGTTGCTCAGGTTGCCGGTCGTGTACCAGATCTGGGTGCTCATGGAAAAAGTCCCGATCTGCGAGTTGTAGTCCGAAACCCGTATCGTGACGGTGGGTCCGGTCCTCATCCAGATCACCATCTTGGGACTGAGCCCGACGATATCGTCGGCGACCGAGATCCATTGTCCCGACGCATCCTGCATCCAGAACTTCTCATCGTGATTCGTGGCAGCGTAGAGGACGTAACACATCCCGATCTGGGAGGTGCCCGGGCCGCCCACGGATCCCGTGGTCACGGTCAGATCGTAGAATCGGGCGGAAAACCCATTGGGTGTAGTCCAGCTGGAATAGACCGGAGCTCCGCCGGACGTGGCGTTGAAATCGACCGTATGGAACGACGTGTTCCCGTTGATCGATTCGTTGCCCCCAGCCAACAACGTACCTGGCACGCAGAGCACGACCGCCAGCAACGCGAGTCTACCGATTCGACGCATGATGATATCCCCCAGTCCGTTTGAGGAGGACGGTATCGATGTCACGCGACACATGGAAGGCCGTTGACACTGCTTTTTGCCGCAGGCCCTGGTATCTGGGCGGTGCCGGTCGTGCGGATCCTCGCGCATTCCACCGTGGCTGTACGGTCGCAAGGTGGCCAGGACAACGCAGCAGTTCACGGAGAGCTGGTCCTGCCGGGTTAGCGGGCGACGGCGTAGGCAGCTTGATGCGCCCAGCGATCGCGGTGGCCGGATCAGATCGACTTGAGGTATTCGACCAGCGCTGCCTTGTCCTGGGCGGACAGGCCGAGCGTCATCGTGGTGTCGTAGTGGTTGACCACGTCGAGCAGCGTCGCGAATCGTCCGTCGTGATAGAAGCCGCCCTTGACGTGCGTCCACAGGCCGCGCAGCGGCGTGGTGCGGTACTTGCCATCGGGCGAGCGCTGCGCCTGGAACTCGTCGATGCCGATCTCCGCGCCGGTGTGCATCGGCCAGCCCGCCTCGCTGCGATCCTGGTTGTGACAGGTCGAGCACTTCGCGGCACCGCTGAACAGCTCGTCACCCCGCGCGGCGAGCGCCGCGTCGAAGCTACCGCCGGGCGGCCTGGGCGCATCGATCGCGAGCTGGTAGATGTGGAGCGCCGGCAGCTTCGGCGTGATCCGATCGTCGTCCTCGGAGCGCTGGATGTGGCCGAAGCGATTCGCCGCCGCGATCGGGAACTTCGTCGCATCGTCGAGCCGAGGGTCGAAGAAGTTGCCCTGGCCGTGCATCAACAGGTTCGCGACGAACGCGTTCCAGTACGGCACCGAGCCCCAGCCGGTATAGGTGTGCAGCGACGCGCCGGCGAGCCCGAACGCCGGCGGGATCAGCGTCGCCGCCGACTTGCCGTCGGGCCGGAATGCCTTGCCGTCGAGGAACACCTCGGCGTCGAACTTGCCCGGGCCCCAGCTGTTCAAGACGGCGCGCAGCTGATCGTCGGTGACGTGGAGCAGCTGCGAGAACGGCGACAGGTTCGGGGCGAGCGCGATGATCTTGCCGACGTCGAGATCGCGATTCGGCCAGCCGTCGAGGCGATGCCCGACGCCGGGCGCGAGCGAGTCGTCGACCGTCGAGTGACACAGCGCGCAGGTGATGCCGACGTCGCACACCGAGCCGTCGGCGTGGGTGACCGCCTCGACGCCGACCACCGCGTGCGCGGTGAGCAGCGTCTGGGTGACCGCGGGATCGTCGAGGTCGACCTTGCCGGCCCGCAGGGCGGCGACGACGCTGCCCGGCAAGGCATCGACATCGACCTTGACGCCGAGCCCGAGCGCCGCGGCCGGGCTGACCCCGAGCAGGGCGCGGTCGAGCTGGAGCGTGGTGCTCCAGAACTGTTCGTCTCCGAACGTATCGTGACGGAACGTCTCCCGGCCGTCCGCGATCATCCGCAGTGCGAACGCACCGACCGCGCTGTTCGCGTCGACCGCGACGGGCGCTGTCCCGCTGGCGCCCGTGTCGCGGCCCTCGGTGCGGTTCTGATTTGCTGTACAAGCTGCGATTGCGATTGCGATCGCGAGAATAGGGATGTTCCGCATGATCGCGGTCGCAGCAATCAGCATGCCGCCATCGGCTATTTTGGGGGCCGCGCACGCTCCTCACCGACCCCTCTCGATCGGCAGTGTAACGCTCGATGACCGGCGGCCCTCGCGCGAGCTTGGTCCGCTGCTCCATATCGCGAACGACGCGATGAATGTTCCATCCGCGGATTGCCCTGCGTCAGTCCTGCTCGCGGCGCAGGCCGTGCTGGCGGATCAGGCTGTTCATCGTCGAGCGCGCCAGATCGAGCGAGCGCGCGGCCTCGGAGACGTTCCAGTCGTGCTTGGTCAGCGCGCGGAGCAGCAGCTCCTTCTGGTACTCGCGGACGGCGTCGTGAAAGCTGCGATCGCCGTCGCTGGGCTGGGCGTCGACGGCCTGGGGCAACAGGTGGCGCGGCGCGATGACGGTGGCGCCCTCGCTCTGGGCCCGGATGACGCCGGCCTGGACGGCGTTGGCGAGCTGGCGGATGTTGCCGGGCCACTCGGCGAGCTCGAGGGCGCGGATGCCGCTGTCGGAGAGCGTGACGTGCAGCTCGGAGTCGGCGCTGAACAGCTGGCAGAAATGCTGCGCCAGCAGGCGGATGTCGTCGGTGCGCTCGCGCAGATCGGGCATGCGGATCGGCAGCACGCTGAGCCGGTAGTAGAGATCTTCGCGGAATCGCTTCTCGCGGACCATGTCCTCGAGATCGGCATTGGTGGCGGCGATGATGCGGACGTCGGCGAGCACCGGCTTGGGGCTGCCGAGCGCGTAGTAGGTCTTGGACTGCAGGAGCTGGAGCAGCTTGGCCTGCATCCGCGGCGACATCTCGGCGACCTCGTCGAGGAACAGTGTGCCGCCCTCGGCGGCGGCGATCCGGCCCGGCATCTGGCGATGCGCGGTGGAGTGGCTGCCGGGCAGGGCGCCGAACAGCTCGCTCTCGACCAGCTCGTCGGGCATGGCCGCGCAGCTGACCTCGATGAACGTCTGGTTGCGGCGCGCGCCGCTGGCGTGGATCGCCTTGGCCACGGCGGTCTTGCCGGTGCCCGACGGGCCGGTGATCAGCACGCTGACGTTCTTGGGGGCGACCATCGCGATGTGGCGGAGCACGTCGGCCATCGCCTGGCTGCGACCGACGAGGGCCTCGACGCACAGGCCGGCGCGCCACGCCTGGGTCGGATCGGGGCCGCGCTGCTCGGCCTCGCGCGCCATCAGCTGGGCGAGCACGGGCGCGACGTGGCGCGAGAACGACTCGACGAGCGCGACGTCGTCGTCGTCGAACGGGCCGGCCGTGGCGGCGCGCTGGATGTAGAGCGCGCCGATCCCGACCTCGTCGCCGAGCGGCGCGCACAGCACCGCGCCGATGCCCTGCTCGCGGACGCTGGACCGGGCCGAGAACCGATCGTCGAGCAGTGCCGACGAGGTCTGGATGGTCTCGCCGCTGGCGAGCGCGGCGGCGACGATGCCGCGCGACACGCGCTTGCGGATCTGGTCGACCTCGACCGCCGAGCAGCCACGGGCGATCGACCACCGCGGGGCGCCGAGATCGTCGTCCTCGTAGATCTCGAGGTAGCCCTGGTCGGCGTCGATCGCGCCGACGACCATGTCGAGCGTCTCCTCGAGCGCCGGCCGCAGCGAGCGCCGCCGATTGAGCTCGAGCAACGCTAGAAACAGATCGCGTTCTCGTCGTAGCCTTTCGCGCATCGCGCCCGCGCGCATGGTAGCAAATGATCGAGCTGGAGAGCTATACCGGCCGCCTGCGGGAGCGCGCGGCGGAGATCCGCGTACCGTCGAGCGTCGCCGAGCTGTGCGAGCTGGTCGCGGCGCACGATCCGGCGCAGCACGGAGCGCTGACCCTGCGCGGCCATGGCCACTCGCTGGACCGCCAGGCGCTGGGCAAGGGCGTGGTGGTCAGCCTCGAGGCGCTGCCCCACCGGCTGTGCGTGACCGAGGACGACTGGATCGCCGGAGCGTCGCCGGCGGATGCCCGGCCGCTGCGGTGGACGACCGTCGAGGTGACCGGGTGGACGCCGTGGGAAGCCGTGACGCGGGCGAGCCTGCGGCTGGCACAGCCGGCGGCCTGGCTGCGCACGCCCGACGACAGCTGGGTGGTCGACCGCTACCAGCCGCTGCCGGCGTCGCCGGCCGGCAATCACTGTGCCTGGCGGCGCGGTGCCGCGAACCAGGCTGAACCCGAGGCGGCGACCGAGGCTGCGACCGATGTGGCGAACGATGCCGCGCCCGTGGCGCGCTTCGTGCCCTACGTGATGGTGAGCTCGGGGCGAATCACCACGGGCGGCAGCCTGTCGGGCGACGGGATGTGGCGGTTCTCGAGCGTGCTCGGCCGGGAATCCGACAGCGTCGTGTGGTTCGACCTGCTGCGCGCCGATGGCTCGATCGTTCGCGTGTTCAACGCGCGGTGGAAGCTGTGGGACCACCGGAGCGGTCACCCCGGCCGCGAGCCGGCGCCGAGCCAGCAGCAGAACGATCCATGGTTCGACGCCGTGATCGGCGGCTTCGGGCTGCTCGGCTGCATCGTGAACATCAAGTACCTGCTGCTCGAGCTCGACGAGAACCTCGAGCATGGCGCGTTCCAGCTCAGCCCGCCCGGCGCGCCGCAGCAAGCGTCGCCGCGCTACGCCCGCCGCGAGCGCGAGCACCGCGCCTTCGAGCGGCAGCTGGAGAAGCTGCGCGCCCGTGATGCGATCGCCCTGCCGGCAGCCGCGCCTGCGCCTGCGCCCGACCCCGCGGGCTGGCCGCGCTATCCCCACGCCCCCGAGGGCGAGCTGGGCAAGACCGGCGCCGAGATCGACGCGCGCGCGCTGACCTGGATGTGGGCGACCGACACGGCCGAGGCGCTGTTCGACACGCTGCAGCACCATCGCCGGGCACAGGTCGCGCGCGAGGCCGAGCGCGGCCGGATCGCGATCCCCCGGCGGGTCACCGAGCACACGGTGGCGTGCTTCGGCCTCTTGTTCACCAACAGCGGCCACCCGATGCAAGGGATCATCGGCAACGTGGCCTACGGGACGCCGCCCGCCAAGGCCGACGGGTTCCTGCTGTGGGACCGCCACTACGGGTGGAAGAGCGCGGCGCTGCTCCTGCGCTGGGGGCTGCTGCCGTGGGCGGCGCGGATCGGAGAGTGGTTCGTGTATCACCACGTCTTCGAGACGTGCATCGACCACAGCCCGACGCAGAACCCGATCCCCGAGTTCGGGTTCTTCATGGAGGGCCACGCGATCGCGCAGGACGAGCAGGCGCACCGGCCGTGCGGCGTCCAGCAGGCGTGGTCGATCCCGATCGGGCTCGACGGCGATCAGGGCCGCGATGTCGTGGCCCGGTTCCTCGCCGCGCTCCATCGCATGTCGCACGAGTGGCGCTGGCTGGGCAACGCCGTGCGCGTGACGGTCTGCGACCTCAAGTGCTTGCCGCCGGGCCGGGCGCTCCTGTCGTCGGCGCCGGACAGCCACGTGATCGTCGTGACGGTGACCGTCGAGAACGGGCGCGGCTACCGGCGCTGGCTCGGCTGGGGCTCGCCGGCCCGGGCGTTCCGCCGCCTGACCCAGCGGTTCGTCCGCGACGGGGTCAAGGTCCACCTCACCAAGGGCGTGTGCGCGCGCACGGCCGACCTGCGCGCGATGTACGGCCCGCGGTTCCGGCAGTTCCTCGCGCTCAAGCGGACGCTGGACCTGCGCGGGGTCTGGGGGTCGGACCTGCTCGATCTCATCGAGGCGGCGGCGCAGTGACCAGACCGGGGAGCAGGACGGCGGCCCAGCGGACCGGGTCGACGGCGCCGCGCGATCGCAGGCCCGAGGCGGTGCCAGACACGGTGCCCGACGCGGCGCCAGAGGCGGTGACCGCGGTCGCAGCCGGATCGCCCGACGCCTGCAGTTCGAACACCGCGATCGCGTCGGCGTACTGCGGCATGCCGAGCGCGCGCGCCCGCTCGCCCAGCGCGGCGAGCGCCGGACCGACCGGGCGGCCCTCGAGGTGGTCGGCGGTGGCGGTGACCAGGTCGGCGAGCAGCACGGCGTAGCCCCAGCGCGCCCGGCGCACCGTGGCGATCGCGCGCCGCGCACGGCGGATCCAGCGATCACGCGCGCGGCCCTGCACGGCCGCCGCCTGCGCGAGGCGGCACGCGGCGAGCTGGTGGAACACCTTGAGGCGAGGCGCGGTGGAGCGCATCAGCGCCGCCCACTGCATCTGCCGGACGCGCTGCTCGACGAACTCCAGCGCCGCGGCGACGTCTCCGCGATACAGCAGGCACTCGGCGCGCGAGTGAAACTCCGCCAGGTGCTGGAGGTGGACGTCGCGCGACGGCCAGTCGTGGCAGGCATCGCAGTCGCGCCACGCCGCATCGGGCTGGCCGGCGAGCAGGTGGAGCGTGGCGGCGAACCGGATGCGGAACGTGACCTGGCCGAACCGATCGCCGCGCCGGTGAGCGTCGGCGAGCGAATCCTCGGCCAGCGCCGCCAGCTCGCCGTAGCGCCCGGCCCAGCGCAGCGCGTCCTGGTGCACCGCGCGCGACGTGTTGATCTCCCACCACGCGCCGGCGCACTGCTCGCGCGCGATCCGCTCGGCGCGCGCGGCGTGGTCGGCGCAGTCCGCCCAGCGCCCGGTGGTCCACGCGAGCGTCGCCTCGGTGAGCGTGAACAGCGCGCGGATCCGCGCCGGCTCCTGGCCGCCGAGCTCCGCGCTCGCGCGCGCCATCATCCGCCGCGCGGCCGCCTCGTCGCCGCCCGCCGACACGTGGAAGGTCGCTTCGAGCGCGAGCGCGCGCGCGATCCGGTCCGGCGAGCCCGAGCGCATGCTGTGCGCGAAGTGCAGGCCCTGCACGTAGGCGCCGAGCGCGAGGTCCGCCTTCGACAGGCTCGTGGTGGTCGCGTACGCCAGATCGGCCAGGCTGGCGTGGGGCTCGACCGCCGCGCTGCGCAGCTGGTACGCCGGCTCGCGCCAGCGCCGGGCGCGCAGCCGCTGGTAGACCAGCGCCGCGAGGATCGCAGCCCGCCGGCGCGGCAGCCGGACGCCGAATGGCTCGAACAGCTCGCGCACCAGGTCCATCCCCGCGCCGATCTCGCCGGCCAGCAGGAAGTGGGTCGCGGCCTGGCCCTGCAGGCCCGAGCGCTCGTCGCCGCCGGCGAGCTGCGCGGCCCCCAGGTAGCACTCGGCCGAGCGGCGCAGCTGCCCGGCGTACGACAGCGCGCGCGCCTGCTCGCGCAGCGCCGGCAGGCGGAGCTCGGCGCCGCCGATCTGCGCGCAGCGCTGCAGGCAGCGCACGGCGTGCTCGAACGCCAGCGCCTCGATCGCCTCGCGCCCCGCCGCGAGCCACAGCTCGCCGGCCTTCCCGGGGTCGCCGGCGTCGCTCCAGTGCGCCGCGATCACCTCGCGCGGGACCTCGATGACGTGGGCGAGCTCGGTGGCGAGCCGGCGGTGGACCGCCGACAGATCGTCGCCCGCGCGGTGGTGCTGGATCGCCTCGCGCAAGGCGTCGTGCGCGATCTCGATCGCCTCGACGCTGCGAAACGGGACGCGGCGGACCAGCCCGAGGTGCTCGAGCCGGTGGATGTCGTCGCGCGCGCTGTCGACGCGGCACACCCGGTCGACCACCGACATCGGCAGCGGCTCGCCGACCAGCGACATCGCGGTGGCCAGCTCGACCGCGCCGGGCCCCAGCGCGTGCAGCTGATCGCCGACGACGTCGGCCAGGGCCGGGCTCGCGCTGCGCGGCGCCTGGGGCTGGTAGCCGACGAAGAAGCACAGCAGGCCCGGGTTGCCGGCCGCGGCGCGCAGGCCGTCCTGGAGCGACAGCGAGTCGAGCCCCCGGCCATGGGCGCGCAGCGCGACCAGCTCCTCGGCGTCGCGATCGGACAGCGGCGGCACGGCGATCTGCGCGCTGCACAGCCCGGCGACCGCCACCGGCAGCGTCCGGCCGCTGAGCACGAGGCTCGGGCCGCCGGCTGCGAGCGCCTGGCACAGCTCGCCGAGCAGCTGCAGGCCGTCGTCGTCGGCCCAGTGCACGTCGTCGACCCACAGCGTGAGCGGCGACGCGGCGTGGACGTCGGCCAGGAGCGCGGCCAGCGCGCCGGGCAGGCGCAGCCGCCGCTCGCGGGGGTCGTCGGGGCCGGGCGCGGCCGGCGCGTCGAGCGCGCGGCCCAGCACCGGGAAGGTCTGGCGCAGCACGCCGGTGTCGTCGTGCGCCAGCCGCGCGCGCGCGGGGCGATCGAGGCGCAACAGCCACCGGGTCAGCTCGTCGATCATCCCGTCGAACACGCGGTAGCGAACGTGCTCGCCGGGGTGGCAGCGCCCCGCGAGCACCAGGCTGGCCGGCCGGTGCGCCCGCAGATCGCCGAGCGCGCGGGCCACGAGCGAGCTCTTGCCGATCCCCGACGGCCCGAGCACGGCGATCCGCGCGCCGCCCGGATCGAGCAGCGCCTGCAGGCGCTCGAGCTCGCGATCGCGCCCGATCAGCACGGCCTGCCCCGCGCCGGTCGACCGCCGCGCGCGGCTCCGCGGCTGGCACAGCGGCGCAGCCAGGGCGAGCGCCTGGGCCGCCGTGCAGCGCCGCGCCGGGTCGTTGCGCAAGGTCGCCTCGATCAGCGCGAGGATCGGCGGCGGCGCGCTTGGCCAGGCGGCGCGCGCGGCGCCGTACAGCGGGTCCTCGGCGACCTCCCACGACAGCGGGCTGCGCGGCGGCAGCGCCCCGGTCACCAGCTCGTACAGCGTGGCGCCGAGCGCGAACAGATCGAGGGCCGGCGACGGATCGGCCGGGCCCAGCGCCTCCGGCCCGAGGTAGCCCAGCGTGCCGGCGAGCGCGTTGGGGCTGCTGGTGACGAAGCTCGACGGATCGGTCCGCGTCGCCAGGCCGTAGTCGACCAGCACGGTCGAGCCGTCGGCGTCGACCATGATGTTCTGGGGCTTGATGTCGCGGTGGACCAGGCCGGCGTCGTGCAGATCGACCAGCCCGGACAGCGCGCCGATCAGGATGTCGCCCAGCCGAGCGGGGTCGCCGCGCCAGTCGGTGTCGCGCGCCCACTCGTCGAGCGTGCGGCCGCGCAGCAGCGCCATCGAGATGTAGCTGGCCGAGCCCTCGACGAACAGATCGTAGATCGGCACCAGGTGCGGGCTCGACAGCGACATCGCGATCCGGAACTCGCGCTTGATGCTGAACAGATCGTCCGACGACGCGTCCGGGGCCAGCGCCTTGATCGCCACCAGCTGGCCGTTGCGGCGATCGCGCGCCGAGAACACCCGGCCCATCGCGCCCGAGCCGATCTCCTCGATGAGCTCGTACGGGCCTAGCTCCACCGCGCACGACACTAGCACAGGCCCGCGCAGCGCAGCGGATCCGGCGGTCGCGCGCGCGCGGCGGCGCCACCTGGATCACGGGTGAGGCGGATCTCCACGCCGCGGAGAACGCAGGGTTTGCCACGTCGAGCGCGTGTCCGAATCATCGGACACTCGCCGCGAGCCGACCGGCGAGCCGCCGGACACCCGCGCGTGCGGCCGCGCTCGTCGCGCGATCCAACTCCGTGTCCTCGCTCGATCGCGCCGCGCTCGATCGCGCTGGTACGTGCCGTGCACATCGGCTCGCCGCACAACCGCCGCGCTCGTCGAGAACTCATCCATGAACCAACCCATCTGCCTGTTCGGCGCGTTCGCGCGCCACCTCCAGTCGCAACCCGACGCGCTGCTGTATCGCTACCTGGTCGACGGCGACCCGGGCGGTCAGGTCGTCGAGTGGACGTTCGCCCAGGCCTACCGGCGGTGCGCCGCCGTCGCCGAGCTGCTGTCCGAGCACGGCCTGCCGGGCAAGCGCGTGCTGCTGCTCGCGCAGCCCGGCCTCGACTACGTCGCGACGTTCCTCGGCTGCCTGATGGCGCGCGTGGTGGTCGTGCCCGCGTACCCGCCGGTGGGCGCGCGCGGCGACAGCGCGATCGCCCGGCTGGTCGCGATCGCCGCCGCCGCGCAGATCGACGCGGTCGCAACCACGACATCGATCGCTGGCCTGGCCCCCGCGATCGTCCGCGGCACGCCGCTGGCCGACGTGCCGTGGCTGCCGACCGACGCGGTGGGCGAGCCGGCGTCGGGTGTGGACTGGCTGGCGATCCGGCCGCGCGACGAGCTCGCCTACCTGCAGTTCACCTCGGGCTCGACCTCCGATCCCAAGGGCGTGATGGTGACCCACGGCAACGTCGCCCACAACTCCGATCTGATCCGCCAGAAGTTCGGGCACAGCGGGCAGACCCGCGGCGCGAGCTGGCTGCCGCCGTACCACGACATGGGGCTGATCGGCGGCATCCTGCAGCCGCTCCACGTCGGGTTCGAGGTGACGCTGATGTCGCCGCTCGACTTCCTCAAGCGTCCGATCCGGTGGATCGAGGCGATCTCGCGGTTCCGGGTGACCACCACCGGCGGCCCGGACTTCGCCTATGCGCTGTGCACGCGGCGGTTCCGTCCCGGCGCGACCGCGATCGATCTGTCGTCGTGGCGGGTCGCGTTCAACGGCGCCGAGCCGATCCGGCCCGACACGCTGGATCGGTTCTGCGAGACCTTCGGGCCCCACGGGTTCGCGCGCACGGCGTTCTACCCGTGCTACGGCCTGGCCGAGGCGACGCTGATCGTCACCGGCGGCGAGGTCGACCAGGCGCCGGTGGTCCGGCGCGCCGATCGCGATCAGCTCGCGCGCGGGCGGTTCGCCGAGGCGGCCCCGTCCGCGGCGGCGGTCGAGCTGGTGGCGTGCGGGACCCCGGCGGCGGATCAGCAGCTCGCGATCGTCGATCCGTACAGCTGTGCGCAGGTCGCCGATGGCGTGGTGGGCGAGATCTGGATCGCCGGCGGCAGCGTGGCCGCGGGCTACTGGAACCGGCCCGACGCCACGCAGGCTGCGTTCGCGGCGCGCCGCAGCGACGACCCCGCCGCGGGTCCGTACGCCCGCACCGGCGACCTCGGGTTCGTCGCCGGGGGCCAGCTCTACATCACCGGGCGGCACAAGGACCTCATCATCGTGCGCGGTCGCAACCTCTACCCGCACGACATCGAGGACACCGTGGCGGCCGCGCACCCCGCGATCCGCGCCGGCTGCGTCGCGGTGTTCAGCACGTCCGCCGGGACCGCCGAGGGGATCGCCGTCGCCGCCGAGGTCCAGGCTGCGAGCCAGCAGGATCTCACCCAGGTGATCGACGCGATCCGCGCCGCGGTGATCGCGGCGCACGACGTCGGCGCCACCGAGGTCCTCCTGCTGCCGTCGCGCGCGATGCCCAAGACGTCGAGCGGCAAGCTCACGCGCGCGGCGTGCCGCGCCGGCATCGCCGATGGATCGATCGCGACGATCGCGCGCTGGCGGGCGGACCAGCCGGCGCGGGACCCGGGCGAGCAGGGGACGGGCGGCGGGGCGCAGCCGGCGAGTCGCATCCGCGCGTGGCTGCGCGACGCGATCGCCGCGCGCACCGGGCTGCCCGCCGCCGACATCGCGACCGGCCGCCCGCTGGTCGAGTACGGCCTCGACTCGCAGATGGCGGTCGAGATCGCCGGCGATCTGGAGGCCGCGCTGCACCAGCCGGTGCCGGCCACGCTGGCGTGGAATCACCCGACGATCGACGCGATCGCCGCTCATCTCGCCGGCGCCGCGCCGGGGCCGGCCCAGGCGGTGGCCCCGGGCGCGACGGCGGGGATCGCGATCGTCGCGGTCGGCTGCCGGTTCCCCGGCGGCGTCGACGGGCCCGAGGCGTTCTGGCGCCTGCTGTGCAGCGAGGCCGATCCGATCGGCCCGGTCCCGGCGGACCGCTGGACGCACACGGATCACCTGGCCGCCGTCGATCCGGGGCGCGGGCAGGCCGCGCGGCTCGGCGGGTTCGTCGATCGCGTCGACGAGTTCGACGCCGCGTTCTTCGCGATCTCGCCGCGCGAGGCCGAGGCGCTGGATCCCCAGCAGCGGCTGCTGCTCGAGGTCTGCTACGAGACCCTCGATCGCGCCGGGCTGGCCCATGGCCGGCTGGCGGGCAGCTCGACCGGCGTGTTCGTCGGGATCAGCAGCAACGACTACTACCTGCGGCAGGAGCGCGCGGGGACGATCGATCCGCGCTACTCGGTGACCGGCAACCTGGCCAGCGTCGCCGCCGGCCGGGTGTCGTACGCCCTCGGGCTGGTCGGCCCCTGCCTCGCGGTCGACACCGCGTGCTCGTCGTCGCTGGTCGCGGTCCACCTGGCGTGCCAGAGCCTGCGCGCGGGCGAGTGCGAGCAGGCGCTGGCCGGCGGCGTCAACCTCATCCTCGGCCCCGAGGGCCACGTCTATTTCAGCGCGCTGCACGCGACCTCGCCGCGCGGCCGGTGCGCCAGCTTCGACGCGAGCGCCGACGGCTACGTGCGCAGCGAGGGCTGCGGCGTCGTGCTGCTCAAGCCGCTCGAGGCCGCGCAGCGCGACGGCGACCGGATCCTCGCGGTGATCCGCGGCAGCGCGGTCAACCACGACGGCCGCAGCAACGGCCTGACCGCGCCCAACGGCCGGGCGCAGGAGGCGGTGATCCGGCGCGCGCTGGCCAGCGCCGGCGTGCGCCCCATCCAGGTGAGCTACGTCGAGACCCACGGCACCGGCACGCCGCTCGGCGATCCGATCGAGGTCGACGCGCTCGCGGCGGTGTACGGCGCCGGGCGCGCGGCCGGCGAGCCGCTTCGCATCGGATCGGCCAAGAGCCAGATCGGCCACGCCGAGGCGGCGGCCGGCATCGCCGGTCTGATCAAGACCGCGCTTGCGCTCGACGCAGGCGTCCTGCCGGCCAACCTCCACTTCGAGACCCCGAACCCGCGCATCCGGTGGGCCGCGCTGCCGGTCTCGGTGGTGAGCGAGCCCGCGCCGTGGCCGCGCGGCGACGCGCCCCGGTTTGCCGGCGTCAGCAGCTTCGGGTTCAGCGGCAGCAACGCCCACGTGGTGCTCGAGCAGGCTCCCGCGGCGCGGCCCCCTGCGCCCGCGCCGGTGCGAGTGATCGATGCGCCGCAGCTGATCGCGGTCGCCGCGCACACGCCCG
>DATAPF010000082.1:0-23236 GCA_036265355.1 Kofleriaceae bacterium
CGCGGAACCGCCGCCACCGGCTGACGCCGATCGTCGTGCGAGGCAGGAGCAGGCCGGTGCCTCTCATGGTGTGCCTCCCGGGGCGCCCGGGGCCGCGCCCGCGGCTGCCTGCCGCGGCGGCAGCGGATGGATCTTGGTGAAGTAGCCCTCGATGATCTGCTTCGCGATCGGCCACGAGACCTGGCCGCCCCCACCACCGTGCTCGACGAGCACCACGATCGCGATCTCGGGATCCTCGGCGGGGGCCCAGCCGGCGAACCAGGCGTGGTCGGCGCTGGGGTTCCAGCGCTCGAGGTCCTTGTCGTCGCCGTCCCTGTGGTGCTTCTTGACCTCGGCGGTGCCGGTCTTGCCCATCACGGGGACGACCTCGCTGTGGCCGTGCTCGAACGCGGTGCCGCCGCGCTCGTTGGTGACCTTCCACATGCCGCGCTTCCACACCGCGAGCGCGTCGCCGGGTGTCTTGATCAGGTGCGCGATCTGGGGCTCGTAGCTGGTGATCACGCGGCCGTCGTGGGCCTCGAGCCGCTCGACGACCTGGGGCACGTACAGCGTGCCGCCGTTGGCGAGCGCGGCGTACGCCATCGCCATCTGCAGCACGGTGACCTCGACGTCGCCCTGCCCGATCGCCGTGTTGATCGCGAACCCGGCGCGGTAGTGGCTGGTGTGGTCGTACCAGTCCTTGGTCGGGATCCGGCCGGCGGAGTCGCCGTTGAGCCCGAGGTTGGTCGGCTTGCCCAGCCCGTACTCGCCAGCGACCTGCGCGATCGGGTCGATGCCGATCCGCTCGGCGAGCTTCCAGAAGTAGAAATCGCACGAGTGCTGGATCGCCGCGATCAGATCCACCTTGCCGTGCGTGCCGTGGCAGCGGAACACCGTGCCCGACAGCTGGTACTCGCCGGGGCAGAACATGCTCTCGTCGGCGGCAGCCTGGTGGGCCTCGAGCGCGGCGAGCGCGGTGGTGAACTTGAAGATCGAGCCCGGCGGGTAGGTCGCGCGCAGCGCCTTGTCGACGAACGGCTTGCGCGGGTCCTGCTTGAGCATGGTCTCCTCGGCCTGGGTCAGGTGGCCGGTCATGATGTTGGGGTCGAACGACGGCTTGCTGACCACCACGCGGAGCTTGCCGGTGCGGGGCTCGACGACGACGACCGCCGCGGCGGCGACGTGGGACACCGCGTTCTCGGCGAGCTTCTGGAGCTCGGCGTCGATCGTCAAGACGACGTTGGCGCCGGGGATCGCCGGCACGCCGTGCTCGCCCTGGATCAGCGCGGACGCGGTGGCGTCGTCGAGCCGCTGGCCGCGCGCGTCGACCGCGTAGCGCTCGATGCCCTTCTTGCCGCGCAGGTAGTTCTCCCACTTGTCCTCGAGGCCGTAGCGGCCGACCAGCTCGCTGGCGTCGTAGCCCTGGTTGGTGAGCCGGTCGGCCTCGGCCGCGGTCATCTGGGTCATGTAGCCGATCAGGTGGGCGGCGAGATCGCCCTGCGGGTAGTAGCGGTACGGCTCGTGGCGGATCTCGACGCCGGGCAGCCGGGCGAGCGACTGCTCGATCAGCGCGGCGCGATCGCGGCCCTGATCCTCGAGGATCGAGATCGCGATCCGCGGATCGCGCTTGCGGCCGAGCGCGAGCCGGTCGTCGATCTTGGCGATCTCGCTGTCCGACAGCCCGAGCATCCGGATCAGCTCGGCCTCGAGCTCGCGCGTCATCTGCCGGGGGGTCGCGTAGATGTTGAACGCGGGCCGGTTGTCGGCCAGCGGCACGCCGGTGCGGTCGAGGATCTTGCCGCGCACCGACGGCAGGTAGCGCTCCTTGACCACGTTGGACACCGTGCGCTCGTAGTAGCCCTCGCCGCGCATGACCTGGAGCTGCCACAGCCGGCCGACCAGGACGACGAGCGCGCCGATCCCGATCAGCGCGACCCAGCGCAGCCGGCGGTGGAGCTCGGTGAGCGCCGGGCCGTTGCCCGAGCCCGGCCCCGACGACTGGCGGATCAGCACGCCGGGCCCTCCGTCTCGGCGATCGCACCGGTCATGGCGCGATGCCCTCCAGGGCGGCCTCGCGCTCGCGGTGGGTGCGGGCGAACGCGGCGTCGATCCGGCGAAACACCCGCCACACCAGCGGGCCGGCGACCGCGGTCGCGACGGTCACGCCGGCGACGTGGCGGAGCTCGATCGCGAACGGCGCGACCGGGACGCGGTACAGCTCGCGGACCAGGTAGGCGAGCACGCCGGCGACCAGCGCGACGAACGCCGAGAACGCGATCGAGATCACCGCGCCGCGCACCAGGATGCGCTGCTGGACCGCGCGCGCGATCAGCGTGGTCAGCCCGAGCACCAGCGCGACCAGGCCCGGCGGCGCGCCCGAGATCAGGTCGATCAGGTAGCCGAGCACGATCGCGCCGCCGATCGCGGGGGACACCTGGCGCCGCGCGGTCAGCCCGAGGTAGGCGGCGGTCAGCGCGCCGAGGTCGGGGATCGCGTCGGCGATCCACGGCACGAGCCGCCACAGCGACGCCACCGCGACGCACATCAGGTACGCGACCAGGACGAGGGTTGCGGTCCTCACAGCGGCCGGGCTCCGAACGCGGCCTCGCTGCGCCGCCGGGTCTTGGCGTCGGGATCCGGCGGCGGCGGCGGCGCGAGCAGCACCATCACGGCGCGCACCCGCGACACGTCGACCGTGGGCTTGACCTCGACACTCTGGAACATCCCGTCGTCCCCGCCCACCCGGGTGACCTTGCCGACGACCAGCCCGGCCGGGAAGCTGGCGCCCAGGCCGCTGGTCACGACCTCGTCGCCGAGCTTGACCCGGGACGGGGTCGCCGGCCCGCCCTGGCGCTCGAGCCACTCGATCGTGCACGCGTAGGAGTCCGGCCGGCCCAGCCCCTTGAGGACGCCCCGCGCGCCGCTGGCCTGGCCGGCCGGCTGCGCGGGATCGCGGATCACGACGTCGATCCGCGATGCGGGGTCGCTGATCAGCACGACGTCGGCGTAGTCGCCGTAGACCTTGTCGATCCGGCCGACCGGGCCCTCCGACGTGATCACCGGCATGTCGGCCGCGACCTCGCGGCCGCCGCGATCGATGCGGAGCCGGACCACGCGGAACTGCGGCGACAGCGGCGCGCCGATCACGCGGGCGCCGAGCGTGTCCGCCGGTGTGCGCTTCTTGACCGCCGCGAGGTCCTCGAGCGCCGCGGCGTCGTAGGCCCGGCGCGCCATCGCGGCGAGCTGCTTGCGCAGCCGCTCGTTGTCCTCGCGCAGCTCGCGGTTCTCGGCCTCGACGTCGACCAGCGCGACGTAGCGCGACCAGGTGCCGGCGATGCCCTCCACGACCCACGAGATCCCGGCTTCGAGCGGCGCGGTGAGGCGCAGCAGCGCCTGATCGAGCGCCGACGGCGTGCCGCGTGCCAGGCTGGCCCTGAGCACGAGGGCCGGCAGGATGATCAGGGCAGCAGTGAGCGACCAGTCGACGAGCCGGCGGCGCAGCGTCATGGACGCGCTACCGTAGCGCGATCTCGCGGAGCAGGCCGAGCTCGTCGAGGACCTTGCCGGTGCCGAGCACGACCGCGAGCTGGGGATTCTCGCAGACCATCACCGGCAGCCCGGTCTCCTCGCGGAGCAGGACGTCGAGGTTCTTGAGCTGGGCGCCACCGCCCGACAGCACGATGCCTTTGTCGACGATGTCGGCCGACAGCTCGGGCGGCGTGCGCTCGAGCACCGATCGCACGGCGTCGACGATCGCGTTGACCGGCTCCTGCAGCGCCTCGCGGATCTCGTCGCTGTTGACCGTCAGGGTCTTGGGCACGCCGGCGACCAGGTCGCGGCCCTTGACCTCGACGGTCAGCGGCTCCTCGAGCGGGTAGGCCGAGCCGATCTCCTTCTTGATGATCTCGGCGGTGCGCTCGCCGATCAGCAGGTTGTACTTGCGCTTGATGTACTGGGCGATCGCCTCGTCCATCTTGTCGCCGGCGACCCGGATCGACTTGGACAGCACCACGCCGGCGAGCGCGATCACCGCGACCTCGGTGGTGCCGCCGCCGATGTCGACGATCATGTTGCCGGTCGGCTCGGTGATCGGCAGGCCGCCGCCGATCGCCGCGGCCATCGGCTCCTCGATCAGGTAGACCTCGCGCGCCGCGGCCGCGAGCGCCGAGTCGCGCACCGCGCGCTTCTCGACCTCGGTGATCCCCGACGGCACGCTGACGATCACGCGCGGGCGGACCAGCGTGCGGCGCTGGTGCGCCTTCTGGATGAAGTAGCGCAGCATCGCCTCGGTGACCTCGAAGTCGGCGATCACGCCGTCCTTCATCGGGCGGATCGCGACGATGTTGCCCGGCGTGCGGCCGAGCATCTCCTTGGCTTCCTTGCCGACTGCGAGGACCTTCTTGGGGCCCTGCGAGGACGCCTGGACGGCGACCACGCTGGGTTCATTGGCGACGATCCCGCGGCCTTTCACGAAGGTCAGCGTCGTCGCGGTCCCGAGATCGATCGCGAGGTCGTTGGAAAACATTCCGTAGACCCAGTCGAAGAGCATGGTGATTCCTGGCGTAGACGCGCTGCGGCGCGACGGAAGGGAGATGGATGGAAAAAGGGCAGGGCTGGTGCACCTCGGTTACACCCCACCGAGTAGCCAAGCGGAGTTATCACGCACCTGTCCACAGGCGCAAGACAATCTTACCTGTACGACGCCGGCTCATCGCCGACGGCGTTCCGGGGCGGCCGGCAGCTTGTCCTCGGACCCCCCCATGGCTAGGATGCCCCGCTTGCCGTACAACCGGCCGAGTCGCTCATGCTGGAACAAACCCGCCGCCAGGCTTCGATCTTCGTCTACCTCATCTTCGGTCTGCTGATCGTCATCTTCATCTACGGGATCAACCCGGGCAACCGGGGTGGCAGCGAGGGGGGCTGCGGGATCTCGACCAACACGGTGGTCACCGTCGACGGTAACAGCGCCAAGCAGACCGCATACCACATCGCGTACCAGGCCAACGGAGGCCGTGGCCGCCAGAAGGTGTACCTGGCCCTCGACAACATCATCATGCGCGAGCTGCTGGCCCAGGCCGCCGAGGCGCGGGGGATCCGCACCGATGACGACCTGGTCCGGAGCGCGATCGGGCGCGGCGAGTTCTTCCTCGGGGGCCGCCGCGACGACGCCCGGGGCCAGTACTTCCAGTCCAGCGGCAACCCCGGCAGCGAGCCCCACTTCAGCTACAACGCCTGGAAGGCCTGGGTGTCGCAGCTGAGCGTGTCCGAGAGCAGCTACATCGAGGAGCAGGGCCGTGGCATGGAGGCCGCGCTGATGGCCGACCTGATCTCCAGCTCGGTCCGGGTGTCGCACGACGAGGCGCTGGCCAGCTACCTGTACGACCACGACACGGTGACCTACGACCTGGTCGCGTTCGACCCGGGCAAGTACCGCCGCGCGATGCACCTGACCGACGCCGACACCAGGCGCTACCTCGACAGCCACAGCGCCGAGGTCGAGGCGCGCTACAAGGCCGACGAGCGCACCTACAAGGCCGTGAAGCCGCAGCTCGCGCTGCGCGAGATCTTCATCCCGAAGGCGACACCGGAAGCCGCCAAGCCCGACGACAAGGCCGCCAAGCCCGACGACAAGAAGCCCGCCGACAAGACCGCCAAGCCCGACGGCAAGGCCGCCAAGCCCGACGGCAAGAAGCCTGCCGACAAGACGGCCAAGACCGACGACAAGAAGCCCGTTGACAAGACCGCCAAGACCGACGACAAGAAGCCCGCCGCGGGGGCGGCCAAGCCGTACGGACTGCCGACCGACGTCGCCAAGGCCAAGCTCGAGGCGATCCGCGCCGAGATCGCCGCGGGCAAGCTGGCGTTCCCCGACGCCGAGAAGCAGGTCGCCGCGGACGCCTCCGACGATGCGCCGACCGACAACGGCGACCGCGGATGGCTGTCCATCGACCAGATCGCGATCGGCGACAAGGCGGTCAACGACGCGGTCAAGGCGCTCAAGCCGGGCGAGATGACCCCCGTGATCGTCACCGGGCAAGGCGTGTACCTCGTGATGGCGACCGGCAAGCGCGAGGGCGACCTCAGCTTCGACCAGGTCAAGACGGAGATCGCCGCGGCCCTCGCGAAGGACGCGTGGAGCAAGGAGGCGGCCAAGCGCGCCGCGCTCGACGCGCTCGCCAAGATCCATGCCAGCGGCAAGGGCCTCGACACGATGTTCGAGCGCGAGCAGCCCGCCGCACCGCCGCCGGGTGGGATGGACCAGATGCTCCAGCTGCTCCAGGACCCCAGCCTGTCCCCGGAGGAGAAGCAGAAGCTCCTCGAGATGCTCCAGCAGCAGAAGCACGGCTCGCTCGAGGTCCACGAGGAGGACGTCCCGGTCGCCTGGTATGCCGACGCCGACGGCTCGGGGTCTGGGCCCGGCAGCGCCGCCCCCGCGCCCGCCGCCGGCAGCGCCCCCGCCCCCGCCCCCGCCGCCGGCAGCGCCCCGGCCCCCGCGCCCGCCGCCGGCAGCGCCCCCGCCCCCGCCCCCGCGGCGGGAAGCGGCGCCCCTGCCGGGGCCGGCACGCCAGCGGGGGGTAGCGCCCCCGGGTCCGGGGCTGGCTCCGCCGCTGCGGCCGCGAGCAGCCCCCCCGCCCCCGCCCCCGAGATCGTCGCCTCGAACGACCAGCTGCCGCAGCTCGACCCGGTCGACAAGCCCAAGATCAGCCACATCGGCCCCGTCCCCCGCGAGGGCACGATGCCCGGGGTCGGCGCCTCCAAGGCTGCGATCACCGCGCTGTTCGACGAGCTGACGCCCGGCAGCGTGGCCAAGAAGCTCTACGAGGGCGACAGCGGCGCCTATGTCGTCGTGCAGGTGGTCAACCGCACCCGGCCCGAAGTCGCGGAGTTCGACAAGACGGCGGGCACCGAGATCGCGCGGATGCGAAAGGCCCGGGGCGTCGCCGCGCTCTTCGGCTGGCTCCGGACGCGCTGCGAGACCCTGGCCAAGTCCGGCCGGATCCTCCCGGCGGCCGAGCTGATCCGCGAGAGCAACGACCAGGGCCAGCCCACCAAGACCGTCTATCGCGCCTGCATGTACCTCGATGCCTTCGAGCGCGACGCCCTCGAGCGCGCCGCCTACGAGCGCTGAGACGCCGCGCCGACCGGCGCCGAGGCCCGGCCGGAATCGAACGCTCCATGGTCGTGTCCGCGCCGGATTTTCGGTAACTTTGGCGTGGTGATCGAGGGAGGATCCGCCGCTCCGCGGCGCCTGCCGTTCCACTTCCAGGCTCATGGAGGGATCGGCCGGCTCACGCTCGGCGATCTCGCGGTCGGCCTCGTCACGGTCGACAAGCTGGAGCTGGAGGTCAGCGAGCTGGGTACCGACCCGGGAGTGGCCCCGGCCGAGCGGTTCCAGCGCCGGCGGACCCGGCTGCGCGCGCTCGCGGCGCGGATCGCTCAAGCCGCGCTGGACGAGCGCGTCGCCCAGGTCAGGAAGCAGCTCGCCGGCACCGGGATCACCCAGCTGTCGGCCCGGCTCGGCGACGGCTACGTGTCGGTGCGGGCGCGGGCCGCGGACGGCCTGGCGGCCGCCGATCTGTCGTTTCACGTCGAGCTCGTCGGCTCGGGCGCCCAGCTCCGCGCGCTGGCGAGCACGATCCGGGTGCACGGCCACGTGCCGACCCCGGGGCCGGTGATCGCCGACCGCCTGCTCGTCGCGCTGACCGGCGCCGGCGACGCCCAGCGCACCGCCGAGCGGCCGTCCCCGCGCGGGCTGTGCGACGTCGAGTTCGACCTGGTCGGCGCGCTGCTGTGGCAGGTCCTGCCGCCGAGCGGCTGGCGGCTGCCGGCGGTGTCTGACATCGAGCTGACCCACGTCCGGGTCGCGCGCGCCGGGCTCGAGGTCGGCTACGGCCCGGCCGGTGTGCGCACCAGCGAGCTCGGCGTCGGCAAGCACGCGCTGCAGCTCGCGGCGGCGCACGATCTCATGCACTCGGTCGACGACCAGCTGCGCGGCGGCCATCTCGAGGACGCGATGCGCGGGTACCGCGCGCTGCTCGCCTCGGGCGGGCCCGACCAGCCGCTGCTGCTCGAGCGCATCCTCGCGCTCTCAGCGGCGCGCCCGGCGTGGTTCCCCGACGGCCTGGAGCTCGCCCGCCAGGCGCTCGGCCGGTGGCCGGCGTTCGCCCCCGCGCACGCCGCGCTCGCGTCGATCACGCTCGCCCAGGGCGACGCCCGCGAGGCGGCGCGCCACCTCGAGGACGTCGCGCGGATGGCCAGCGCCGGCGGCGACGACGATCAGGCCGCGCTCGCCGCGCTCGCCGCCGCGCGGCTGCTGCGCGTGCTCGACCCGCGGGCGGCGACCCAGCTGTACCAGCTCGCGGTCGAGCACGATCCGGGCTCCACCGAGGCGGCGGACTCGCTGACCGACCGGCTCGCCGACGAGCAGCGCTGGTCCGAGCTGGTCCGGCTGGTCCGGACCCGGATCGCGCTGGCCGAGCCGCCGCACGCGGTCCCGCTCCACCTCCGGCTCGCCGACGTGTTCGTGCACCAGCTCGGCGATCGCACCGCCGCGCAGCGCGAGCTCACCACCGCGCGCGACCTGGCGCCCGACGATCCGGCGGTCCACGAGATGACCGCCACGATCCTCGCCGGCAGCGATCCCGCCGGGGCGGCCGCCGCGTGGCGCGAGGTCGCCCGGCTCGCGGAGCGGCGCGGCGACCCGCGGACCTGCGCGCGGGCGTGGGCCCGGCTGGGCGACCTGCTCGCCGACCCGGCGGCCCGGGCCGCGCCGGGCGCCGCCGAGGACGCGTGGCGGAGGTCGCTGGAGCTCGATCCGATGCAGACCGACGCCCTCGTCGGGCTCGCCTCGGCCGCCGCCGATCGCAACGATCACGCGATCGCGGCCGAGCTCTACGAGCGGCTGCGCGGGCTCGGCCTGCCCCAGGCGATCGCGGCGCGCCACGAGCTCGCGCTCGCGCGATCGCTGATCGCCCTGGGACGGACCGACGAGGCGCGCGCCAGCCTGCGCCGCGCCACGCTGGCCGGCGGCGAGCCCGCCGCCGAGGCCCACGCGACGCTGGCCGAGATCGCGGACGCCCGGCTCGACCGCGAGCACGCGGCGACCGAGCTCGACACCGCGATCGCGGCGCTGGTCGAGCTCGCCGCCGGTGCGCCGGCCGAGGCGGACCGGCTGTACACCCGCGCCGCCCAGCTCGCGGTCGAGCGCGCGACGCTGTTCGATCGCAGCGGCCAGCCGATCGCCGCGGGCGTGGACTGGCAGCGCGCCCACGCCCTGGCGCGCCAGGCCGCCCCCGAGATCGCGCGCGACGCGGCCCGCACCCTGCTCGCGCGCTCGGGCGACGACGCCAGCCTCGAGCGGCGCTGGATCGACGCGGTGCTGGCGACCCGGCCGCCGCCGGCCGAGCGCGCCGCGCTGCTGGTCCGGCGCGCCGACGTGCGCCGCCGCGAGCGGTTCCCCGATCTCGCCGCCGCGCTGGCCGACCTGCACGAGGCGGTCGAGCTGAGCGAGGAGCTCGCCGAGCGCGACCCGGGCGACGACCCCGGGGCGAGCCCGGGCGGGACGGGGAGCCGAGCCCCGCATGGGATGGACGCGACCGAGATCCGGCGCAGCGCCTACCAGCTCGAGGCCGAGCTGTTCGCGCAGAGCGGCGACCAGCGCGCACGCGCCCAGTCGCTCGCGGCGATCGCCCGGCTCGCCGAGCGCGCCGCCGACCGGGTCGAGAGCGAGGCCGCCGCCGCGGCCGCCTGGCTGGCCGCCGACGAGCCCGCCGCCGCCCTGCCCCACGGCGCGCGCGCCCACGCCTCGCTGTCATCGACCACCGTGCCCGCGGCGCTGCGCCGCGAGGTCCTGGTCACGCTCGGCGAGGCCGCGTGGCGGCAGCGGGCGTGGCCCGACGTGATCCGCGCCTACCGCGGCCTGCTCGAGGACCCCGGCCCCGAGGCCCACCGCCAGACCACGTTCCGCTACCGGCTCGCGGTCGCCGCCGATCGCACGGGAGACGCGGCGCTCGCGCTCGCCGCGCTGCGCCCGCTGACCGACGATCCCGATGCGACCCGCGGCGCCAGCCCCGAGCTGCGCTCGCACGCGCTGCGCCTGTTCGCCGATCTCGCCGAGCGCGCCGGCGAGCTCGCGGCCGCGGCCGCCGCGCTCGAGGGCTTCGCGGCGATCGGCGGAGAGAGCTCGGCGGCCGCCCGCGCCGACGCGGTGCACCGCGCCGGCGAGCTGTTCGGGCGGCTCGACCGCGGCGACGACGCGATCCGCTGCCTCGAGACCGCGCTGCGGATCTCCGACAGCCACCTGCCCGCGCTCGACGCACTCGAGGTCGCGTGGCGCGAGCGCGGCGATCTGGAGCGCGTCGCGGCGATCCTCGGCCGCAAGGTCGCAGCCACCGCGCGCCAGCCCGGCCGCCAGAAGCCGTTGCTGTCCCGGCTCGGCGACCTCCAGGACCAGCTCGGCCGCCCCGAGGTCGCGCTCGCGACCCACCAGCGCGCCCTCGAGATCGATGCGATGTGGCGGCCGTCGCTGCGCTACGTCACGCTCCGGCTGCGCGACGCCGGCCAGGTCGTCGCCGCCGCCGGCGGGCTGGCCCAGCTCGCGGGCGACCTGCACGGCGACCACGGCGTCGATCCCGCGATCGTCACCGGCGAGCGCCAGATCGCCGCCGAGGCGCTGTCCGAGCTGGTCGCCAAGCTCGACGACGCCCAGGTCGAGGCGGTGCGCGCGGTCACCTACCCCGCGCTGGAGCGCGCCGCGCTCGACAACGCCAGCGTCGCGGCCGGGCTGGCGCGGCTGCGCGGCGATGCCGCCCCGGGGGTGCCCAGCCCGCACAGCGAGGCGGAGACCCACAGCGGTCGAGTGACCGGGCGGGTCCAGGACGCCCACAGCGGCGCGGCGTCGCTGCGCGAGGCTGCGGCGCGCGCCCGCGCGGCCGGCAAGCTCGACGACGCGTTCGCGACCCTCGAGACCGCCGACCACGTCAGCCCCGGCGACCCCGGCGTGCTGCGCGAGCTCGTCGAGATCGCGACCGAGCTCCACGACAACGCGGCGACCGTGCGCCACCTCACCGCGCTCGCCGGTGTGCTGACCGGCGCCCGCCGCGGCGACGCGCTGCTCGAGCTCGCCGACGTCTGCTACGACCGGCTCGACGACGCCGTGCGCGGCCGCGACGCCATGCGCCAGGCCGCCGAGGCGTTCGGCTCGGGCTCGCGGCGCGACGTCACGCTGCGCCTGCTCGCGGGCGAGGCCGGCGCCCATCTGGCGTGGGACGTCACCGTCGAGGCGCTGCTCGAGATCCCGGCCGAGAAGCGCACCCAGGCCGATCTCGCCGGGCTGGCGGTCGCGCTGATGCGCGCCGGGCGCGACGCCGACGCGCTGTCGGCGATCGAGGCGGCGACCGCGGCGGGCCGGTTCGACGACGACGGCGAGCTGATCGGCCAGATCCAGCGCGAGATCCAGCGCAAGATCGATCTCGTGCGATCGCTCGAGGAGCGCGCCACCGCCGCGGTCGGCGAGGAGGCCCACGCCCTGATCGACGAGGCGCATCAGCTGCGGATCGCGATCGGCCAGCCCGGTCACCAGTCGCTGCGCGATCTCGCAGCGCCGGACGGCGAGGCGCCCAAGGCCGACACCGCCCCGTGGCCGGTCCGCACCAAGACCAAGCCCGGGCTTCCCAACAAGCAGGTGCCGCCCGCGCCCGCCTCGCGCCCGCAGGCCACACCGCCGCCGGCGGACCACCGGGGCACCGAGCCGCCCGGCGCGCCTGCCGGCAGCCCGGCGAGCTCGGTCACCATCCTCGACCCCGACCAGGACGTCCTCAGCAGCCCGGGCATCGTCCTCCCCGACGCCGATCCGGGCGCGCGCACGCCTGCTCTCGCCATGCCCGCCTCCGACGATCCGGCCGCTCGCCATGCTTCCGCGATCCCGGAGGCGATCTCCGGCGACGAGCAGACCGCTCGCCGCAGCCGCCCCGCGATCACCGCCCTGGTGGCCGACGCCGACGACCTGGCGGGTCGCGACGATTCCGCGATCCCCGTTGCGCTGCTCGCCGACGAGCAGACGGCTCCCCGCAGCAGCCCCGCCATCGCCATTCCCGCCGCCGACGCGGGGCAAGCCGCTCGCCGCAGCAGTCCCGCCATTGCCATTCCCGCCGCCGACGCCGACCAAGCGGCTCGCCGCAGCAGCCCCGCCATCGCCGTCCCCGCCGCCGATGAGCAAGCCTCCGCAGCCGACGAGGCGGCCATCACCGGCGCCCCGGACGCTACCGACGACGCGCCATCGATCCCGCGACAGCGGACCCAGCCGCATGCCGGTGGAGCGCCTCCCGCCATCGCGAGCGAGGGCGGCGCCCCATCGCCGGCCCCGCCGGGTGGCACGGCATCCGGTGCGGTGTCGACGGCTCCATCGACGCTGGGGCGGATCAAGCTGGTCCCGCGCGGGGTGACGCGCCCCGGACAAGCCACGTCGCCGCCGGACGCGCCCGCCCCGCGCGCCAGCGGATCGCGTTCGGCCGATCCCGACGACACCACCGGCGAGTGGCAGTCGGTGTCCGACCCCGAGCTCCGATCCGGTCCCTGGCTCCCGCCGGGAGCAGCGGCGCCTCCCGCGCCTCGGCTCACCGCCCGGCGCGCCGCCGCGCCGACGAGAGAGATCGTCCGCGGCCCGGGATCGTCCGGCGCGTCTCGAACGGCCGGGGAGGCGACGATCGACGCCGGGCCTCCCGAGGCGGCCGCACCGGCGGGCGAGGTGGCGGCGTCGGAGGCCCAGGCCGCGGCGGAGCCCGGAGATGGCGCGGCCGACGAGCTCACCGCCGGGTCCGCCGCCGAGGTGCCCCCCGCGAGCGAGCCGATCAGCGACGAGTCGATCGAGTCGATCGAGCCGATCAGCGACGAGTCGATCGGCGACGAGGCCGTGGACACCCCGCCTCCGGGGTACAACACCGCGCCCCCCGAGCGGCCGACCTCGCGGATCCGCCTCACTTCCATGCCGCCGGAGCTGATCGGCGAAGCTGCCAGCGAGCCGCCTGCGCCCAGAACGGCGTCGTCCGAGCGGCCGACCTCGCGGATCCGCCTGAGCTCGGAGGCGCTGGCCGCGGCGGAGCGCCTCGCCGCCAAGGTCCTGACGCCGGACGCTGCCGCCGGGCTGCGATCCGTCCCGGCCGGCGGATCCGCGCCGGGCGAGGTCGACGCGAGCACGCAGCGGTTGCCCCACGACGCCGGCGCCGAGGACCGCTCGCCGTCGCGCCGCCTGACCGCCGTGTTCCCCGCGGTCATCGTCCACGGCCTCGACCCGAGCGAGATTGCCGGCGAGCCGCCCGCGCCGGGGCCGGCGTCCCCCGACGCCGACGAGCCCCGGCCATCGCGCCGGGTGACGGCGGTGTACCCCGCCGTCTCCGTGCCCGCCGAGCTCGATCCGTCGGCCAGCGAGGCCGCGGAGCTGCCGCCGGCACCGGCACGCGCTGCGGAGCTGCCCGCGTCCCCCGACGATGGCGCCGCCAGCTCGCCGCCGGCGCCGCGCCGCTCGACCGCCGCGTTTCCGCCGGTGCTGATCCCGCCGGCGTTCCCCGCGCCATCCCCGGACGCGACCGACTCCGAGCCGGCGGCCTCGACCGCGTCGTCGAGGCCCGTGCCGGACGGCGCCGGTGGCGACCCGCCGGGACCTCGCCGGTCGACCGCCTCGTATCCCGCGGCCACGATCCGCCCCGCGTCCGGCTTGCCATCGCGCGCCAGCCGGCCCAGCTCGCAGCCTTCGCCCGGCGCTGCCGAGGAGCGCCCGCAGCCGACCGAGCCGGAGCCGCCCGAGGACACCGCCCTCGATTCGCCGGCCCGGGCGACCGCGGGCGCGGACGCGGCCTGGGACCTGCCGATCGCAGCGGAATCGCGCTCCCCGGCAACCGGCGCGCCCGCCCCGGCCGCGCACCCGGCGGGCTCCGCTCCGCCGCACGGCACCGAACCGGCGGTGACACCGGCGGTAACACCGTCGGTGACCATCACCGGCACGCCCGAGGAGACCCAGCTCGCCGTGCTGCTCGCCGCGGCGTCCGCCGATCGCGAGCGGCTGTTCGCGGCCCGGCGCGCCGATCCGGACGACCCGGCCATCCTGCTCGCGCTGCTCGCCCACCTCGGCGACCGCGAGCCGGCGGTGCGCCGCGAGCTGCTGGAGGAGGTCGTCCGCACCGGCCACGGCCGCGCCCTGGCGATCGCGCTGCACGAGCTCGCCGTGCTCGCCCGCGAGACCCGCGATCCGCTGCGCGCGACGGCGCTGTGGACCCGCGCCTACGAGACCGATCCGAGCTACCCGCCGGTGTGGATGCCGCTCGCCGACGCGTTCGCGGCGTCCGACGACTACGCGGCCGCCCGCGAGCTGTACGAGATGATCGCGGCATCCGGCGACTACGACGCGACCCGCCGCGCGTTCGCCGCGGAGCGCGCCGAGGCGCTCGGCCGCGATGCGTCGATCGTGTCGGGCGAGATCGCGACGCGCCCGATGACCGACCTCGAGGAGGCCGAGCAGCTCGCCGCCGCCGAGGACTGGCCCGGGGCGCTCGACGCCGCCGAGCGCGCGGTCGCGGCACACCCCGACGACCTCGCGGCGCTCGAGGTGCTGGAGCGGATCTACTTCGCGTCGGGCAACACGACCGCGGCCTCCGACGCGGTCGGCCGCCAGCTGATGCTGGTCGACGACCCGGCGACCCGCGCCGCCCTGTGGCGCCGCCGCGCACGGATGTACCGCGAGGCGCTCGGCCGCGATGCCGAGGCCTATCGCTGCCTCAAGGAAGCGCACGCCTGCTCGCCGGCCGACCCCGAGATCGCCTACCAGCTGCGCACCGCGGCGATGGTGCGCGGCGAATGGCAGCTCGCGGCGTCGCTGATGTACCGCGAGATCGCGGCCGCCGCCCACCCGCGCGACC
Organism: Kofleriaceae bacterium; assembly: GCA_036265355.1. Taxonomy (GTDB): domain Bacteria; phylum Myxococcota_A; class Polyangia; order Haliangiales; family Haliangiaceae; genus JABFXX01. Next base: position 14,889 of record DATAPF010000082.1, read on the forward strand.
GCGGCGCGCTCCACCTCGAGCTCGCGATGATCTACGAGGAGCGGCTCGGCGACGATGCCCAGGCCCAGGCCAACTTCGAGCAGGCGCTCGCGTTCGACCCGACGATCCCGGCGGTCAAGCTGCCGCTCGCCCGGCGCTACGAGACGATCGGCCGGACCAGCGAGGCGGCCCGGCTGTACGAGGAGGCCGCCAGCCACGCGCGCCCCGCCGATCGCGCGGGCCTGCTCGAGGCCGCCGCGCGCTGCCGCCAGGCCGCCGCCGAGGCCACCGAGCCCGATCTCGCCGCCCAGCTCGATCGCGCCGAGGCCCACGGCGACCTCGACGCGGCGCTCGATCTCGCCAGCCAGCTGTGGCGGGCCGAGCCCGGGCACCCGGCGGCGTTCCGCACCCTGGCCAACATGCACCGCGCCTCGGGCGACCTCGCCGCCCTGACCCAGCTGACCAGCCAGCGGGTCAGCCGCGCCGAGACCGCCGACGAGCGCGCGACTGCGTGGCTCGAGGTCGCCCGGCTCGCCGAGGAGATCGGCGCGCTCGACCAGGCCGCCCGCGCCTACGACCTGGCGCTGATCGAGGATCCCGGGCACATCAGCGCGCTCGACGCGCGCGGCGCGCTGGCGTTCCGGCTCGCCGACTTCGCCACCGCCGATCTGATCTATCGCGACCTCGGCACCGGCGAGTCGGTGCTGGGCGACGACGAGCTCGCGCTGCGCCGGTCGATCATCGCCGAGCACCTCGGCCGCGACGGCGAGGCGCTCCAGCACGCCCAGCTCGCCGGCAGCCTCGCCCCGGGCCGGCGCGACGCGATGATGCGGGTCCAGGAGCTCGCGACCCGGGTCGGCGAGCTGCCGCTCGCGCTCGCGGCGGCGCGCCACGTGCTGGACCTGATCCCGCTCGACGATGACGAGGCCCAGCTCGCGGTCCGGTTCGCGCTGGTCGAGCTGCTGCGCGAGGCCGGCCAGCTCGACGAGGCGGTCGCCGAGCTCGACAAGGTGCTGCGCGATCACCCGGTGCACGCCGGCGCGATCGAGACCCTGGCCCACGTCCACATGGCGCGCGGCGACTGGATGGCCGCGACCCGCTACCTCTATCAGCTGGTCCCGCTCGCGCCGTCGCCGATCCACCGCGCGGAGCGGCTGTACCAGCTCGGCGAGGTCGTGCTGGTCCACGTCAACGACGTCGACCGCGCCGACGACGTGTTCCTGCGCGCCTCCGATCTCGATCCCGGCCACGTCCCGACGCTGCGCCGGCTGCTCGACGTGTACTGGCGCGCCGACGATCCGGGTGGGATCGTCGAGGTCGCGGCCGAGCTCGCCGACAAGGGCGCGCTGATCAACGGCCCGACCTCGGAGCTCGCCCTGGCGCGCGCCCTGGTCGCGGCCGCGCTGGTCGGCGACACCGAGCTCGCCCAGCAGCTGCAGGCCGCGCTCGGCGACGACACGGCTCGGAGCGTTGCCGAGGCGCTCGCCGAGCTGGTCGGGCGAACCGGCCGGCTCCAGCTCGGAACCGCCTCGACCGCGGTCGCCGAGCTCGGCCGGCGCGGCTACCTGGATCTCGCGAAGTTACGGGCGGCGATGGCGGGGACGGCCGCGGCGAACATGCTATAACTGCGCGCTAACCTCTTCGAGCACCTGGAGTATTGACGGCTATGTAAGCATGGTTACGTTGGGCCCGTCATGAAGCTCGACAAGCTCACCGTCAAGGCCCAGGAGGCGATCGCCGCGTCGCGCGATGTCGCGATGTCGATGCACCACGCGGAGGTTCGCCCCGAGCACCTCCTGGTCGCCTTGCTCGAACAGGAAGGCGGCGTGGTGCCGCGGATCCTGGCCAAGATCGGCGCCGACCCGCGCGTCGTCCGCACCGACCTCGATCGCGCATTCGAGAAGCTGCCGCGCGCCCGCGGTGCCGCGCTCGACATCGACGCCGGCCGCCCGTTCAAGGACGTCTGGGAGCAGGCCGGCCGCGAGGCCGAGGCGATGAAGGACGAGTTCCTCTCGACCGAGCACTTCCTGATCGCCCTGGCAGGGAGCAAGACGCCCGCCGGCGAGGCCCTGACCCGGGCCGGCGCGACCAAGGAGGCGATCCTCGAGGCGCTGGTCGCGGTGCGCGGCAACCAGCGGGTCCAGGACCAGGACCCCGAGGCCAAGTACGAGGCGCTCGAGCGCTACACCCGCGATCTGACCGCGCTCGCCCGGGCCAACAAGCTCGATCCGGTGATCGGGCGCGACGAGGAGATCCGCCGGACGATCCAGATCCTGTCGCGGCGGACCAAGAACAACCCGGTGCTGGTCGGCGAGGCCGGCGTCGGCAAGACCGCGGTGGTCGAGGGCATCGCCCAGCGGATCGCCAAGGGCGACGTCCCCGAGTCGCTGCGCGACAAGCGGATCTGCTCGCTCGACCTCGGCGCGCTGATCGCAGGCGCCAAGTACCGCGGCGAGTTCGAGGAGCGGCTCAAGGCGGTGCTCAAGGAGGTGGCCGCCGCCGAGGGCGCGGTCATCATGTTCATCGACGAGCTCCACACCCTGGTCGGCGCCGGCGCCGCCGAGGGCGCGACCGACGCGGCGAATCTGCTCAAGCCCGCGCTCGCGCGCGGCGATCTGCGCTGCATCGGCGCGACCACGCTCGACGAGTACCGCAAGCACATCGAGAAGGACAAGGCGCTGGAGCGCCGGTTCCAGCCGGTGATGATCGAGGAGCCGTCGGTCGGCGACACGATCGCGATCCTGCGCGGCCTCAAGGACAAGTACGAGGTCCACCACGGGATCCGGATCCGCGACGGCGCGCTGGTCGCCGCCGCCCGGCTGTCCCACCGCTACATCCCGCAGCGCCAGCTGCCCGACAAGGCGATCGACCTGGTCGACGAGGCCGCGTCCCGGCTCAAGATGGAGATCGAGAGCGTGCCGACCCCGATCGACACGCTCGAGCGCCGGGTCATGACGCTCGAGGTCGAGCGCGCCGCGCTCGAGCGCGAGAACGACCGCCAGGCCCGGCAGCGGCTGCCCGAGGTCCGCCGCGAGATCGCGGAGCTCAGGGAGCAGGCATCGGCGATGAAGGCGCAGTGGCAGCGCGAGCGCGACCTGATCAAGGACCTGCGCGGCAAGAAGGAGAAGCTCGAGCAGCTCAAGGCCGAGGCCGATCGGCTGCAGCGCCAGGGCGACTACGCGCGCGCGTCCGAGCTCCGGTTCGGCTCGATCCCCGAGATCGAGAAGGACATCGCGCGGATCGCCGGCCAGACCGACGAGCTGCGCGGCAAGGGCGGCTTCTTGCGCGAGGAGGTCACCGAGGACGACATCGCCACGGTGGTCGCGCGGTGGACCGGGATCCCGGTCGAGAAGATGCTCGAGGGCGAGGTCGAGCGGCTCAACAAGATGGAGGACCGGCTGCGCGAGCGCGTGGTCGGTCAGGACGCCGCGGTCGCCGCGGTCGCCGCCGCGGTCCGCCGCGCGCGCGCCGGGCTCAAGGACCCCAACCGGCCGATCGGCAGCTTCCTGTTCCTCGGACCGACCGGCGTCGGCAAGACCGAGCTGGCGCGCGCGCTCGCCGAGTTCCTGTTCGACGACGACCACGCGATGATCCGGATCGACATGTCCGAGTACCAGGAGAAGCACACCGTGTCGCGGCTGGTCGGCGCGCCGCCCGGCTACGTCGGCTACGACCAGGGCGGCCAGCTCACCGAGGCGGTCCGCCGCCATCCCTATGCGGTGGTGCTGCTCGACGAGATGGAGAAGGCCCACGCCGACGTGTGGAGCGTGCTGCTCCAGGTGCTCGACGACGGCCGGCTGACCGACGGCCAGGGCCGCACGGTCGACTTCCGCAACACCGTGGTGATCATGACCAGCAACATCGGCTCGACCCACCTGCTCAAGCTGACCCGGGACAACCGCGATCAGATCGAGAAGCTGGTGATGCGGGAGCTGTCGGCTGCGTTCCGCCCCGAGTTCCTCAACCGGATCGACGAGGTGATCTTCTTCAACCCGCTCAGCGAGGCCCAGCTGTCCCAGATCGTGCGGATCCAGGTCGAGCGGTTCCAGAAGCTCCTGGTCGAGCGGCAGATCACGCTGGACCTCACCGACCAGGCAGTCGCCCGGGTCGCCGAAGCTGGCTACGATCCGGTGTACGGTGCCCGCCCGCTCAAGCGCGCCCTCCAGAAGCTCGTGATCGACCCGCTCGCCACCCGCCTGCTCGCCGGCGACTTCCAGCCGGGTGACCGGATCGAAGCCGCCACGGAGGCAGACCACATCGTGTTCCACCGCGTCGCACCCAAGGGAGCAGCCGCTTAAGCCATGCCGCAGCAGATCGACTTCGATCCGAGCGTCGACTACTACAAATCCCTGGGCGTCCCCCAGTCCGCGACCGCCGAGGAGATCAAGCGCGCCTACCGCAAGCTCGCCAAGGCGTACCATCCGGATTCGACCGGCGGCGACAAGGCGAAGGAGTCGCGGTTCAAGGACATCTCCAACGCGTACGACGTGCTCGGCGACGCCAAGAAGCGCGCGATGTACGACGAGATCCGCGCCGGCGGCGGGATCGGGCGCGCGTTCCCCGGCGCGTACACCTACAGCACGCAGGGCGGCGGCCCCGGCGTGTTCGATCTCGGCGACCTGTTCAGCCAGTTCTTCAGCGGCGGCGCCACCGGGTCCCGGCGCGGCGGGCGGGTCCATGTCGAGCACCTCGACTTCGAGGACTCCGCTCCGCGCGGCCGGCGCCGCCGGCGCGATGCGCAGGACGCCGAGTTCGAGCAGACCGTCAAGGCCAGCGACGGCAGCTGGCTGCGCGTCGTCAACGGCCACGACGTTGCGTCCGACGTCCGGATCACGTTCGATCGCGCGATCCTCGGAACGGTCGCCACCGTCGCGACGATCGACGGCAAGGCCGAGGTGAAGATCCCGCCGGGTACGTCGAGCGGCAAGAAGCTGCGGCTGCGCGGCAAGGGCATGTCCGATGACGCCGGCGGTCACGGCGATCACTACGTGACCGTCCAGATCGATGTTCCAGACGAGCTCGATGACGAGGCCAAGAAACTCTTGGGCCAGCTCGCAACTCGCGTGCGCAAACGCGAGCACAACGACTGAAACGTCGTAGACTGGAAGGCGTCGTGACCAGACACATCGAGACCGCCGGTCAGTACCCCGTCATTCCGCTCCGGACCGAGGTGCAGCTCCCCGGCCACGTCGGCCCGCTCGAGATCGGGCGCGAGGCGTCGGTGCGCGCGATCGAGGCCGCGACGCGTGACGACAACCTGATCGTCATCATCCCGCAGAAGAACCCCGCGGTTCGCGATCCGGGTCAACGCGATCTCCACGAGGTCGGCGTGCGCGCCGAGATCGTCCAGGTCGTCAAGCACTCGCCCGGCCGGTTCACCTGCGTGATGCGCTTCCTCGAGCGCGTCCACATCGACGCGCTGGTCGCCACCGAGCCGTTCCTGATCGCGAGCGTGTCGGCGCTGCAGTCGACGTCGAGCGCGTCCGCCGAGCACCTGATCGCCACCACCGCCAAGGTCCGCGACTACCTGCTCGCGGTCGTCACCGACGCGCAGGCCAAGGAGGCCAAGCCGGAGTCCGGCCGCGAGAGCAAGGAGGCCAAGGAGCCGCGCGGCGAGCTGACCCGGACCCAGGTCCAGGCGATCGTCGATCCGGACAAGCTGGTCGACGCCGCCGCGCCGTACCTCGAGCTCGAGCGCGACGACCTGACCAGCCTCTTGATCGAGACCGATACGATGAAGCGGCTCGAGCGGATCATCCCGTCGCTCGAGCGCCAGGCCACCGTGCTCCGGCTCAAGGCCGACATCGGCGCGGAGCTCGAGGGCGAGTCGTCGCGGACCCACCGCGAGCGCGTGCTGCGCGACCGGATGCGGCAGATCCAGGAGGAGCTCGGCGAGCAGGACGACAACGCCGAGATCGACGAGCTGCGCAAGAAGATCGAGGACAGCAAGATGAGCGACGAGGTCCGCTCGGTCGCCAAGAAGCAGCTGTCGCGGATGAGCCAGATGGCGTCGTCGTCGCCCGAGTACAACATCGCGCGGACCTACGTCGAGAACCTGCTCGAGATCCCGTGGAACGTGTTCACCGACGACCGGCTCGACGTGTCGGCCGCGCGCGCCATCCTCGAGGCCGAGCACTCCGGGCTCGACAAGGTCAAGCGCCGGATCCTCGAGTTCCTCGCGGTCAGAAAGCTCGCGCCCAACAAGCACGGGCCGATCCTGCTGCTCGTCGGCCCGCCCGGCGTCGGCAAGACCTCGCTCGGCAAGTCGATCGCGTCGTCGCTCGGCCGCAAGTACGTGCGGGTCTCGCTCGGCGGCGTGCGCGACGAGGCCGAGGTCCGCGGCCATCGCCGGACCTACATCGGCGCGCTGCCCGGCCGGATCGTCGCCGGGCTCAAGAAGGCCGGCTCGATGAACCCGGTGTTCGTGCTCGACGAGATCGACAAGCTCGCCGCCGACATGCGGGGCGATCCGGCCGCCGCCATGCTCGAGGTGCTCGATCCCGAGCAGAACAAGGACTTCGTCGACCACTACGTCGAGGTCCCGGTCGACCTGTCCAAGGTGATGTTCATCTGCACCGCCAACCAGACCGATACGATCAGCCAGCCGCTGCTCGACCGCATGGAGATGGTCGAGCTGTCCGGCTACACCAGCGTCGAGAAGCTCGCGATCGCGAAGGACCACCTGCTGCCCAAGCAGCTCGGCGAGCACGGCCTGGGCAAGGGCCAGCTCGAGATCGAGGACGAGGTCCTGACCGAGATCATCCACAACTACACCCGCGAGGCCGGCGTCCGGAACCTCGAGCGCGAGATCGCCGCGGTGTGCCGCGGTGCGGCGGTGCGGATCGCCGAGGGCGCGACCGAGATCCACTTCGACAAGAGCCAGCTCGAGGAGCTGCTCGGTCCGGTGCGCCACGTCAGCGACACCGCCGGTCGCCAGCCTGAGATCGGCGTGATCACCGGCCTGGCGTGGACCCCGGTCGGCGGCGACATCATGTTCATCGAGTGCCGGATCTACCCCGGCAAGGGCGAGGTCAAGCTCACCGGCCAGATGGGCGACGTGATGAAGGAGAGTGCCCAGGCCGCGTACTCGTGGACCCGCTCCAACGCGCTCCGGCTCGGCATCGATCCCGACAAGCTCGCCAACAGCGACCTCCACATCCACTTGCCGCAGGGCGCGATCAAGAAGGACGGGCCGTCCGCCGGCGTCGCGCTGACCGTGGCGATCGTGTCGGTGTTCACCGGCCGGCCGGTGCGCCACGACGTCGCGATCACCGGCGAGATCGACCTCCGCGGCCACGCGCTGCCGGTCGGAGGCATCAAGGAGAAGGTGATCGCCGCGCACCGCGCCGGCATCGACATCGTGTTCTTGCCCGAGCGCAACCTCAAGGACACGATCGACATCCCCGACGAGGTCAAGCGCGAGCTCGACATCCGGACGATGACCAAGATCGACGACGCGCTCCAGGTCGCGCTCGGCGATGCGCCGGCGACCCCCGAGCCCGAGCCCGCGATCCCGCCGCCCGCGGCGCCGTCGCGCGGCAACGTGGGCGACCGCCTGCCGAGCTGAGCCCCGGACGCCGTCAGGCCACGCCGGCGATCATCGAGCGGATCACCGCGTCGGTGAACAGCGCCGTGCTGGCGCGCCCGCCGAGGTCGCCGGTCCGGGTCTCGGCGTGGGCCAGCGCCGTGGCGATCCCGGCGCGCAGCCGCTGGGCCGGCCCCGGCTGGCCGACGTGATCGAGCAGCATCACCGCCGACAGCATGAGCCCGCTCGGGTTGGCGATGCCCTGGCCGGCGATGTCGGGCGCCGTGCCGTGCACCGCCTCGAACATCGCGCAGCCGCTGTCGCCGATGTTGGCCGCCGGCGCGACGCCCAGCCCACCGATCAGCCCGGCGGCCAGATCGGACAGGATGTCGCCGAACAGGTTCATCGTGACGATCACGTCGAACCGCTCGGGCGCGATCACCAGCTTCATCGCGGTGGCGTCGACGATCATGTCCTCGAACTCGATGTCGGGGTAGCGCTTGGCGACCTCGCGGCCGGTGTCGAGGAACAGCCCGTTGGACATCTTGAGGATGTTCGCCTTGTGGACCAGCGTGACCTTGCGCCGGGCGTGGCGCCGCGCGTACTCGAACGCGTACACGATCACGCGCTCGCTGCCGAACCGGGTGATGATCGCGATCGACTCCGCCGCGGTCCGCCGCGGGTCGACGTAGTGCTCGATCCCCGCGTAGAGGTCCTCGGTGTTCTCGCGCACGATCACCAGGTCGACGCCGGTGAACCGCGACGGCACGCCGGCCAGCGTCCTGGCCGGCCGCACGTTGGCGTAGAGGTCGAAGTGCTGGCGCAGCGTGACGTTGACCGAGCG
>DATAPF010000083.1:0-2293 GCA_036265355.1 Kofleriaceae bacterium
GCGATCGCCGGCTGACGCGCTCGACGCGATGCAGACCGACGACCTCTACCTCGCGTGCGGTTGCGCGGCCGGCGACGCCGCGGCGATCGCCGGCTTCGAGCAGCGGTGCGGCGACGTCATCGATCTCACCATCGCGTCGTCGGGGGTCGCCGCGGCCGAGCGCGCCGACCTCGGTCAGATCGTCCGCCAGCGCCTGCTGGTGGCACCGCCCGGTGGCGGCGCTCCGCGTATCGCGGGGTACTCGGCGCGCGGCTCCCTGCGGTCCTGGGTGCGCGTCACCGCGGCGCGCGAGGCTGCGCGCGTGCTGTCGCAGGCCCGGTCCGACATCGCCGCGGAAGACGAGGATCTCGCGGGCCTGATCGCTCCGGGCGATGATCCGGAGATCGGCTACTTCAAGCGGCTGTACCGCGAGGAGTTCAAGCGCGCGTTTCACGCCGCGGTGGACGCCCTGGAGGATCGCGAGCGGCTGCTGCTCCGCCAGCATGTCATCGACGGCGTGAGCATCGACCGGCTCGGGGCGCTCCACGGGGTCCATCGCGCGACCGCCGCGCGCTGGGTGCAGGCGGCGCGCGACGCCGTCGTCGAGGCCACGCAGCGCGAGCTCGCCCGGCGGCTGCGGCTCGGCCGCGACGAGCTCGCGAGCATGCTCCGGTTGATCCGGAGCCAGCTCGACCTCAGCCTTCAGCGCGTGCTGGAGCGCTGATCAGCCGTCGGAGCTGACCACGGTCCGCGAACCGCAGCTGGACGGGTTCAGATCGTCCGTTCCGTCGACCAGACAGACCTTCAGTCCGATCGAATCCCCTTTGAGCACGTTGAACACGCCGCTGAACGGATCCCAGATCACGGGGTCGCCGGCGAGCCCGTTGCCGTTGTACTTGGACCCGAGCAGCGTCCCGTTCAGCCAGGCCCACGCTTTCACCCCGTGATGGTCCGGGCACAGGTCGTGGATCACGACGTAGTCGTCGTTGTTTCCGCCGCCCGGCGCGCCCGCGCCGTAGTCGACGAAGTCGACCTGACCGCAACCGTCCAGGGTCGGCACCGAGAAGCTATCATCAATGGCTGTGGCGCTGACGCCCTGGGTGGCCGACCCGGTGTCCGGCCCATCCGCTGCATCGGCGGGGGACCCCGCCATGCATCCGCTCGCGAGCGTGCCGATTCCGAGTAGTACCGATTGTAGAACCCTCATTCCCAACCTCCATGTGCATGTACGTCACATCGCAGGACTTCCGACCGCAGCACATGCTGTGGCCATTCGCGGTCCTGCCTCTCGACGTCATGGAAGAAGACCGGCCATCGCCGGCGATGTCGCAAGGATTCGACGCTGCGATCGGATCACGGGATCTTCGTACCGACCGGTGGAGCCGTGACGAGGCCGGTCAGATGATGCGGCCCATCTCGCGGTACTCCTGGCGAGCGGCCTCGATCAGGTCGGCGGTGGTGATCGGGCGACGGGCCTCGGCGGCGATCAGCGCGGCGCGCAGCGCGGCCTTCTTGATGTAGCCGCCGGCCATCTCGAACCGCTTGGCCATCAGGTCCCAGTCGATGTTGGGGGCGAGCGGGACCCGGGGCGGGAACATGCTGATCCACAGCTTCTTGCGCTCGGCCTCCTCGGGCAGCTCGAACAGGATCGAGAACCGGACCCGGCGCTTGAACGCGTCGTCGAGGCCCTGCTCGAGGTTGGTCGCGAGCAGGGTGACGCCGTCGAACGTCTCCATGCGCTGGAGCAGGTAGTTGACCTCGAGGTTGGCGTAGCGGTCGTTGGCCGACTTGACGTCGGTGCGCTTGGCGAACAGCGCGTCGGCCTCGTCGAAGAACAGCACGGCGTGCGAGGTCTCGGCCTCGTCGAAGATCTTGGCCAGGTTCTTCTCGGTCTCGCCGATGTACTTGTTGACGACCTGCGACAGGTCGATCCGGTAGAGGTCGTAGCCGAGCTCCTTGGCGAGCAGCTGGGCGACCATGGTCTTGCCGGTGCCGGGCGGGCCGGCCATGATCGCCGACACGCCGCGGCCGTACGGCAGCTTGGCGGCGAACCCCCAGTCCTCGAGCAGGAACGAGCGGTAGCGCGCGAACCGCACGACCTCGCGGACCGCGTCCTGGGTGTCGCGCGGCAGCACGAGATCGCTCCACGAGAACCCGATCGGGATGCGCTGGGCCATCGCGCCGAGCCGGTGCGAGAACATCAGGCGGGCCGAGTCGCCGAGGTCGTCGAGCGTGAGCTGGGGGTGGTCGGGGTCGCGCAGCCGCGCGGTCTGCACCGCGCGGTGGGCGGCGCGGGCGATGGTCGCGCCGGTGA
>DATAPF010000084.1:0-7131 GCA_036265355.1 Kofleriaceae bacterium
CGACCTCGCCGGCGCGTTCGCGCGCTCGCCCGAGATCATGAACGCCCTCGAGACCGCGTCGAGCGTGTCCCAGCTCGACGAGGCCCGCATGAAGCAGGTGCGCGACGTCGGTGAGACCGTGATGAAGGCGATCCAGGGCAGCCGCAAGCCGGACTTCGCCATGCTGATCGAGCGCCGCGGCCGGGTCGTCGCGCGGGTCGGGCTCGACGACGGCGACTTCGGCGACGTCGCCGCCGGCCGCCCGCTGATCGACGACGCGCTCGCCGGCTACCTGCGCGACGACGTGTGGGTGCAGAACAGCTCGCTGTTCTTCGTGTCCGCCGCGCCGGTGATCAAGCAGGGCGCCTACGTCGGCGCCGTCGTGCTCGGCCACCAGGTCACCAACCAGCTGGCCCAGACCCTGGTCAAGTCGCTCGACGTCGACGTGGGGTTCCACCTCGGCGGCGACGGCGTCGCCGGCAGCCGGACGATCGCGTTCGAGCACGGTCCGCTGCAGGCCGCGATCGGCAAGCTCGGCGACGACATCACGACCGACTGCCAGCAGGTCCGGCCGATCGACGTCCACGCCGGCGCCGACGACTATACCGCGATCGCCGCCCGGCTGCCCGGCGAGGCCGCCGCCCGCCAGGGCTACTACTCGGTGATGATCCGGCGCCCCGAGGGCCTCGGCTTCGTCGGCACGCTGCGCGCGGTCAAGGACAGCGACCTGTCGTTCGGCAGCTTCCCGTGGATCGTGGTCGGCGGCGCGTTCCTCGTCGTGCTCGGCCTCGGCATCGGCCTGATGTTCTTCGAGGTCGATCGGCCGCTGCGCCGGCTCGCCGCCGACGCCGTCCGGCTCGCCAAGGGCGACACCGAGCGGCTCACCGAGGACGTCCACGGCGGCAAGTTCGGCTCGATCGCGCGCAGCGTGAACATCCAGATCGACAAGCTGGGCCGCGACGCCCGGTCGGCGAAGAAGGATCTCGATCAGCTGCTCGGCCCGGCGCCCGAGGGTGGCCTCGGCACGATCGACCTGCTCGCGACCTCGCTGCCCAGCGTGCGCCCGGGCGGCCCGGCCCCCGCCGTCCCGCCGCCGCCGTCCGACTTCCGGTTCAGCGACTCCGGCTCGCAGCCGTCGTACAAGCCGCCCGCGCGCCCGGCGGCCCCGGCGTTCACTACCCCGACGCCGCCCCCGCTGCGCGCGGCGCCTCCCGTCGCGGCCGCGGCGCCGCCCCCGCTGCCGGCTGCGCTGCCGCCCGAGCGGGCCCCCGAGCGCCTGGTGGAGCGATCGCCGCGGGTGCCCGAGCGCGCGCCCGAGCGGCCCGAGCGGTTCGAGCGCCCGCCCGAGCGTCTGGCCGAGCGGTCGAGTCCGCTGGCGCCCGAGCGGTCCGGCCGGTTCGACGACGACATCCTCGGCCGCGGCACCGGCGACATGCAGCACCGCGTCGACCCCTACTTCAAGCAGATCTTCGACCAGTTCGTGTCGATGAAGCGCAGCTGCAACGAGCCGATCGCAGGCCTGGTCTACGAGCGGTTCGCCGAGAAGCTGGTCAAGAACCGCGAGGACCTCATGCTCAAGACCGGCTGCCGCGACGTCCGGTTCACCGTCTACGTCAAGGACGGCAAGGCCGCCCTCAAGGCCACGCCGGTCAAGGACGAGGCCTGACGATCGATCGCTGGTCCGCCGGCTGCTGCGGCCCGCGGATGAACCTTGCCGGCGCGGCCCGCGGCCGGAGGCGCTAGGCTCGGCGCATGCGCGTGCTCGTCATCGGCGGCTCCGGCTTCATCGGCACCCACGTCGTCGCCCGGCTCGCCGCCGGTGGCCACGAGGTCGGCGCGCTCGTCCGCGGCCGCCCGCCGGCCGGGGCCGCGCACCACATCGCCGGCGATCGCAAGCACCTCGGCGAGCACCGCGCCGCGATCGCCGCGTTCGCTCCCGAGGTCGTGGTCGACATGATCCCGAGCTCCGGCGCGCAGGCCGCCGCGCTGGTCGACGCGGTCCGCGGCGCCGCCCGGCGCACCGTGGTCATCACCAGCATCGACGTCTACCGCGCGTGCGGCGTGCTGCATCGCCTCGAGCCCGGGCCGCTCGAGCCGCTGCCGCTCACCGAGCACTCGCCGCTGCGGACCGCGCCGCAGACCTACCCGCCGCAGCAGGTCGCGGCGCTGCAGCACCTGTTCGGCTGGCTCGACGGCGACTACGACAAGCTCGCCGTCGAGCGCGCCGTGCGCGAGCTCGACGCCACCGTCCTGCGCCTGCCCCTGGTCTACGGCCCGGGCGATGCGCTGCACCGGCTGCAGCCGATCGTCCGCCGTATCCTCGACGGCCGCCGCACCATCCTGTTCGCCGAGTCGATGGCCGCGTGGCGCGCCGCACGCGGCTACGTCGAGAACGTCGCGCACGCGATCGCGCTGGCCGCCACCAGCGACGCCGCCGCCGGCCGGACCTACAACGTCGCCGAGCCCGACGCCCCGAGCGAGCTCGCCTGGGCGCGCCTGGTCGCCGCGCAGCTCGCCTGGGACGGCGACTTCGTCGTCCTGCCCGACGACCGCGTGCCGCCGCACCTGCGCCACCCCGGCAACTTCGCGCAGCACTGGGTCGCCGACTCGACGCGGATCCGCGACGAGCTCGGCTACGCCGAGGCCATCCCGCGCGCCGAGGCGCTCGCCCGGACGATCGCCTGGGAGCGCGAGGCCGCGGCGCCGGTCTCGCCGCAGGCCTTCGACTACGCCGCCGAGGACGCCGCGCTGGCCAGCCGGTGATCCGCCCGCGGGCCGCGGCGCGTGGTCACAGCCGCGGATCGGCGCCGACGCCCATCACCGAGTAGCCGTGGTCGACGTGGACGACCGTGCCGGTGATGCCGCGGGCGAGCGGGCTCGACAGGAACGCCGCGGCCGCGGCGACCTCGTCGGCGGTGATCGGGGCGGGCAGCGGCGAGGAGCGGGCGGCGTGGTCGATCATCCGCTCGATCGGGCCGATCGCCTGGGCGGCCCGCGAGGCGTGGGGGCCGGCGGAGACGATGTTGACGCGGTGGCCCCAGCGGCGGCCGGCCTCGCAGGCGAGCACGCGCGCGTCGGACTCGAGGGCGGCCTTGGCGGACGACATGCCGCCGCCGTAGCCGGGGATCACGCGCTCGGCGGCGAGGTACGACAGCGAGAGGAACGAGCTGCCCGGGGGCGCGATCGGACCGAGCTGCTGGAGCAGCGCGACGTGCGAGTACGCCGAGGTCGAGATCGCGGCCAGGTAGCCGGCGCGCGAGGTCCGGTGCAGCGGCTGCTGGACCTCCGGGGCATTGGCCAGGCTGTGCACGACGATGTCGACGCCGCCGCTCGCCGCGACGGCGGCTGCGAGGCCGGCGACGGTGAAGTCGCCGCAGTCCTTGTAGCGGCGATGGCCCCTGACGTCGGCCGGGACGTCGTCGAGCCGGTCGTGGTCGGCGTCGAACGGGTGGATCGCGGCAAACGCGAGCCGGCCGCCGCCGGGCAGCTGCAAGGCGTCGTCGAGCTTGCCGCGCTCGAGGTGGAGCTGGAACGCCTTGAGCAGGGGCGGCCAGGTGGCGATCGACACGGTGGCCCCGGCCCCGGCGAGCGCGCGGGCGATCGCGAAGCCGAAGCCGCGCTCGTCGCCGACCCCGGCGACCAGGGCGCGCTTGCCGGTAAGGTCGATCGCGAGCACGGCGGTGTCATCGCGCGGAAGCGATCGTGAATCAACCGCGGGTGGTCGCTCTCGCGACGGTGCCGGGCACGGCGCGGTCGGCCCGAGCGACGCGAGGCGGTCGAGGCGCTGGCCGTGAGGCACGCCACGCCGGCGAGCCGGTGCATGCGCGGGCGATGGGATGTTTCAGCGCGCCCCCCAGCATCGCCCCGTCGGGCACGGGGTGTTAGGCTAGGGCCAGACATGCCCCGGGCTGGTTGTGCGCTGGTCGCCCTCGCCTCGGCATGGATGATCCGGAGCGGCGTCGCGGCTGCGCAGCCGACCCCGCCGCCGGTGGCGCCCGCGCCGGCCGAGGCGCCCCAGCCCGCGCCGCCCGCCGCGCCGCCCGCCGCGCCGCCCGCCGCGCCGATCACGGTCACCGGCCGCGTGGTCGATGCGGTCGGCCGGCCGATCCGGGGCGCCACGGTGCGGCGCGAGGATGGGGCGGGGCAGGTGACGACCGACGGCGACGGGCGGTTCTCGATCGAGGCGCCGGTCGGGTCGACGCTGGTGGTTGCGTCGGATCGCCACGGGGTCGCGCTGGCGAGCGTGACCGGGCCCGTGCTCGCGGACATCGTCCAGCTGCCCGAGCTCACCGGCGAGAAGATCGAGGTCACGGGGGAGGCGCCGACCCCGGCGGCCGGCGCGGCGGAGCTCGATCGCAAGGACATCCAGCGGCTGCCGGGGACCGGGGGCGACGTGGTGCGCGCGCTGAACCTGATGCCCGGCGTCGTGAACCAGCAGATCCCGCTGGGCTACTCGGGCGTGGTGATCCGCGGCTCGTCGCCGCAGGACTCCAAGGTGCTGATCGACGACTTCGAGGTGCCGATCCTGTTTCATCCGCTCGGGATCCGAGCGGTGGTCCCGGCCGAATCGATCGACACGCTGACGTTCATCCCGGGCGGGTTCGACGTGGCGTTCGGGCGGTCGTCGTCGGGGATCGTCCAGCTGACGACCCGGCCGGGCAGCGAGGCGCGCAGCACGCAGGCCGAGGTGTCGCTGATCGACGGCGGGCTGGTCGCGCAGGGGCCGCTCGGCGCGCACACGCGGTACATGGTCGCGCTGCGCCGCTCGGTGATCGACTTCGTGCTGCCGCTGGTGATCCCGTCGAGCGTCGACCTGTCGCTGACCACGGTGCCGCAGTACTGGGACGAGCAGCTGCGGATCGATCACGAGCTGAACCCGCGGTGGAACCTGTCGGTGTCGAGCGTCGGCACCGACGACGTCTTCGAGCTGTTCACGACCAAGGAGGACGCGCCGTCAAAGCGGTTCTTCACCGAGACCCGGTTCCTGCGGCTGACCGGCGCGGCGAAGTACCACGAGGGCGAGTGGCAGGCCAGCCTCGCGCTGTCGGGGATGCTGTCGGAGATCGACGCCGAGGTCGGGCTGTACCAGCGGCTCGACGTGCCGACCGCGCTGGTCACCCCGCGCGCGGTGGTGACGCGCTCGATGCGCGAGGCGATCGGGCTGCGCGACGTGGTGTGGAGCTCGGGCGCCGAGGCCCAGATCGGGCACGCGTCGGTCGACATCGCGCTGCCGCTGGAGCGCCGCGAGGGCGAGCCGCTGCCGCCGTACGATCCGAAGGACACGACCACGAACTTCCGCGGCGCGGTGTGGTTCCCGGACTTCGCGGCGTGGACGTCGGTCGCCGCGACGTTCGACCCGCGGATCCGGATCACGCTCGGCCTGCGCGGCGACTACTTCGGGCGGCCGCGCGAGCTCGCGGTCCAGCCGCGCAGCGAGCTGCAGATCAAGCTGACCGACACGCTGACCTCGCGGTTCAGCGCGGGGATGTACCGCCGCCCGCCGGAGTTCCAGACCGAGCTGCTCGACCCGCACGTGAAGTCGGAGCGCTCGCAGCAGCTGACCACCGGGCTGGAGTACACGCCGATCCCCGGCGTGCGGCTGCAGGGGACGCTGTATTACACCGATCGCACGGATCTGATCACCCACAACGCCGACGGCACGCTCAACAACGACGGCCGCGGCACCAGCAAGGGCGCCGAGCTGCTCGCGATGGTGCACGGCGGCGCGTGGTTCGGCTGGCTCGGCTACTCGTACTCCAACTCGGTGCGGGTCGATGCGCCGGACGGGCCGGTGCGGCTGTTCGACTACGACCAGCCGCACAACCTCAACCTCGCGGCGAGCTGGAAGCGCGGCCGCTGGCAGCTCGGCGGGCGGTTCACCCTGTACTCGGGGCTGCCCTACACCCCGGTGATCAGCGCCGAGCTCGACAGCGATCGCAACCTGCACATCCCGACGTACGGCGCGATCAACTCGGCGCGCGCGCCGGTCCACCACGAGGTCGACCTGCGCGTCGACTACGCGTGGAAATGGGGCCCGGCGGCGATGGTCGCCTACCTCGATGTCCAGAATGTCTATTTCAATCGCAGTATCGTGACGTACTTCTACAACTACGATTATTCGCAGCGCAGCGCGTTCGAGTCGATCCCGTTCATCCCGTCGGCCGGGCTGCGAGCGGTGCTATGAGGCGGGCGGCGGCGCTCGCGGTGCTCGCCGGCTGCACGGGCGACGTCGCGCCGGACTGGCAGCTGTCGCACGATCGCGTGATCGCCGTGCGCGCTGCGCCGCCCCGGATCGTCTCGGGCGAGACCTCCCGGATCGACGCGCTGCTCGGCCACCAGGGCCAGCCGCCGGACGACGTCGATCCGGACACCGCCGAGGTGGTGTCACCGGCCAGCCTCGCCGCGGCGCTGGGCCGGCAGGCCACGCGCTGGACGGTGACCGCGCCGGGCGACGACGCGCTGGCGGCGGCGCGCAGCGAGCTCGGGCTCGACCCCGGGGCGCCGGTCCCGCTGCAGCTGCGCGTCGGGTTCACCGAGCTGGGCCAGACCGCGCTCAAGATCGTCTGGCTGGGCCAGCACACCGACAACCCGGTGATCGATCCGGTGACGATCAACGGCATGGACGGGCTCGCCGAGGCGCAGCTGACGGTCCCCGCCGGCGTCGATGTCCCGCTGGTGGTGAACTTCGACGCGACCCACAACATCAACTGGCTGACCTCGTGCGGCACGATGCACGACTTCGATCTCGCGATGGCGCACCTGCGGGTCGAGCCGGAGGATCCGCACGCCGGCACCCTGGCGATTGTGGTCCGCGACACGCTCGGCGGGGTCGCCTGGCAGCTGTGGCCGATCACCGCGACTGCGCCCTGAGGTCCGGATCACGCCGACTACGTGGTGACTCGCAGCGTCGTTGTCATGTTAATAAATGAATATCGCAGTGTGGCATTCTGCCCTGGCCAGGGCAGCCTCACCCGCGGTGATCCGAGATTGCCACTGTGGGCCGCTTGTCGCCGGAGTGTTCGGCGTGCCACCGTCGCGCCCGGAGGTGACAGATGAAGCTCGTGCGAATCCTCTCTGGACTTGTCTTCGCGACCATGCTGGTCAGTGCCGGGGGCTGCGTGATGACCGGCGATGATCCGCGGGACGACTCGA
>DATAPF010000085.1:0-20595 GCA_036265355.1 Kofleriaceae bacterium
GTCGGCGTCGAGCGCGTCGAGCGGGCTCGCGCTGCTCGCCGACCTGCGCGGCAAGCGCGGCCTCGGGGTCGCCGGCGCGATCGGCGCGGTCACCGGCGCGATGCTGGCGACCTACACCGCGGTGCTGCTCGGCAACACCGCGATCCCGATCTGGGAGGCGACCCGCCGCCGGATGCCGGTGTGGTTCGCCGCGGGGTCGGCCGCGTCGCTGGCGTCGCTCGTCGAGCTGCTCGGCGGCCGCGCCGCGGATCGCCTGCCGCGCGGCTACACGCTCGCCGCCAAGGCCGCCGAGCTGATCGGTGCGCGCAGCGTCGAGGCCGCGGCGGACGCCGCCGGGGTCGCGCGTCCGCTGCGCGAGGGCCGGTCGGGCCGGATGTGGCGCGGCGCGGCCTGGCTCGGCGCCGGCAGCCTGATCGCGACGATCGCGCGCCGGCCGCGGCTCGCCGGCGTGCTCGGCACCGCCGCCGCGCTGCTGCTCCGGCTCGCGATCGTCGACGCCGGGCGTGCGAGCGCCGCCGATCCGCGCGCGACGTTCCAGCCGCAGCGCCGCGCGGCCCGCACGCGCTGAGCGATCTCCCGTCGGAGAGCGGCCGATCGACCGCGGACTAGGAGATCAGCCGCACCGCGCGTCCCGGCGCGCGACGCCGCCATGCCCGGTGTGGAGCCGCGTGACGCCCCGCCGCGCAGATCCACGCCGCAGGACAAGTGGCCGTGCGGGTGTGGGGTTTGCAGCGCTCGAGGCGAACTCACTCCGAAGGAGATCATCATGGCCAATGCGAAGACCGATGGTAATCAGCCTGCTCCGCAGCAAACTCCGCAATCGCAGAGCGTCCCGGTCCGGACCGAGCAGCCGCAGCAAGCGCAGGGCGGCGAGCTGATGCGCCGGGATCCGTTCGATCTGCTCGCCCGCGATCCGTTCCAGCTGCTGATGCGGGATCCATTTCAGCTGATGCGCGACCTGCTGGTCGAGCCGTTCCGCGCGCTGGGCGGCCGCCGCGACGCCGCGTGGAACCCGGGCTTCGAGATCCGCGAGACCGACGACGCGTTCGTGTTCCGCGCCGACATGCCGGGCGTGCGCAACGAGGACCTCGAGATCTCGATGATCGGCAACCAGCTCCAGATCACCGGCAAGCGCGAGCAGGAGCAGCAGCAGGACGAGGGCCGCTACCACACCTACGAGCGGGCGTACGGCAGCTTCGCGCGCGTGTTCGCCCTCCCCGACTCGGCGGACGTCGACAGCATCCGCGCGGAGCTCAGCAACGGCGTGCTGACCCTGTCGGTCCCCAAGAAGCCGGGCTCGGCGCCGCAGCGCCGCAAGGTCCAGATCGGCTCGGGCGGCGGTCAGAAGTCGTAGCGGCCGGAGCGTCGTGACGCGCGGTACGCCAGCCTCGTGGGCCGAGGGCGCCAAGGCGGTGATCGGGACCGCGCTCGGCGAGGTCAGCCGTGTGTGGTTCACGCTGGCGAGCGGCCGGCTGACCGAGGTGTTCTACCCGACGCCGGATCGCGCATGCACGCGCTCGCTCGACATCGTGGTCGCGGGCGAGCGGTTCGCGTCCAATCCGGTGGACGACGCGGTCCACCGCTACGCCCAGCTCGACGATGGCGTCCCGCTGGTCGCGATCTCGAGCCGCGACCGCGCCGGGCGCTACCGGCTCGAGCGCGAGACCGTCGCGGATCCGCGGTCCAGCGTCGTGCTGCAGCGGGTGCAGTGGGCCGCGCACGGCCAGCCGCGGCTGTACTGCGTCCTGACACCGCACGTCGACAACCGCGGCGACAGCAACCACGCCGAGGTGTTCGAGCACCTCGGCGTCCAGGTGCTCACCGCGCACCGCGCCGGCGTCGCGGTGGCGCTGGCGTGCAGCCAGCGCTGGGCGCGCTGCACCGCCGGTCTGGCGGGCAGCACCGAGGCCGGCGATCTGCGCCGGCACCACGCGCTGACCCAGTGCCGCGCCCGGGCGCATGGCGAGGTCGAGCTGATCGGCGAGCTCGAGCTGTCGGGCGACGGCGCGTCGTTCGTGCTCGCGCTGGGGTTCGCCCATACACCGCACGAGGCGGCGCACCTGGCGCTCGGCGCGCTGGACCGCGGCTACGAGCCGATCCGCGCCCGGTTCGTCGCCGAGTGGCGCGCGTTCTGCCCGCGCACGGCGCCGCCCGCGGGCTGCCGGCTGTGGACGCGCAGCGTGACCGTGCTCAAGACGCTCGAGGCCAAGCGGGTCGACGGCGGCCGGGTCGCCGCGCTGGCCACGCCGTGGGGGCCGGCGCGCGGGCCGGGGATCGCCGGGACCTACCACCTGGTGTGGACGCGCGATCTGGTCGAGTCGGCGGGCGGGCTGCTCGCCGCCGGGGTCCGCGACGAGGCGCGCGAGGCGCTGACGTTCCTGACCACGACCCAGCGCCCCGGCGGGTGCTGGCCGAAGATCATGCTGCTCGACGGCGAGCCGGTGGCGAGCAAGGGCCAGGAGGAGCGCGACGAGGTCGCGCTGCCGATCCTGCTGATCGATCTGCTGCACCGCGAGGGGGCGCTGGCCGATCGCGAGCTCGAGCTCGCCTGGCCGATGATCGCGCGCGCCGCGCACCACCTGGTCGACCGCGGTCCGGCGACCGCGCTCGATCGCTGGGAGGATACCTCGGGCGCGACCCCGTTCACGATCGCCACCGAGATCGCCGCGCTGGTGTATGCGGCGGAGGTCGCCGCCCGGCTGGGCGACGCGCGGTCGGCGCGCCGGTTCCATGCCGCCGCGGAGCGCTGGGATGCGGAGATCGAGCCGCTGCTGTACCGGCGCGGCGGCGCGCTGGCCGGCGCGGTCGGCGTCGACGGTTACTACGTGCGCGCGCGCCTGCTGGACCAGCCGTTCCCCGAGCTCGATCTGGAGCGCCTGCCGGCCACCGAGGTCAGCCCCGACGCGCTGGCGCTGGTCCGGTTCGGCGTGCGCGAGCCGGACGACCCGCGGATCCGCAACACGGTGCGCGTGATCGACGCGGTGCTCGCCGCCGCCATCCCGGGCGGACACGCGTGGCGCCGCTACCCCGGTGACGAGTACGGCGAGCACCGCGACGGCGCGCCGTTCGACGGCCACGGGGTCGGCCGGCCATGGCCGCTCCTGATCGGCGAGCGCGCGCACTACGAGCTGGCGCGCGGCGATCGCGACGCCGCCGGCCGGCTGCTCCGCCTGCTGGAGCGCTGCGCGTCCGAGACCGGGATGCTGCCCGAGCAGGTGTGGGACGGGCCGGACCTGCCCGACCGCGGCCTGTACCATGGTGGGCCGACCGGCTCGGCGGCGCCGCTCGGCTGGGCGCACGCCGAGTACGTCAAGCTCTGCCGGTCGGTCGCCGACGGCCGGGTGTTCGACCGGCCGAGCGTGCGGCTGCGGACCGGCGCCGACGCAGGGCGGCACGCGCACGATCCATCCCCGCCCACCCCTTGAAGTCAGGCGCGGTCGCGGCTGAACATGCCGGCGGGAGGCCGCATGACGGACACGCCAGCGCCAGGACGGTTTCGCTTCACGCTCACCCACGCGATCGTGCTCGGCCTGGTGATCGGCGGCCTGCTCGGCTGGCTCGCGCCCGGGTTCGCGCTGTCGCTCAGGTGGATCAGCACGCTGTTCCTGCGGCTGATCCGCATGCTGGTCGCGCCGCTGCTGTTCACCACGCTGGTCGCCGGCATCGCCGGGATCGGGGGCAAGATGGTCCTCCGGCTCGCGGTCAAGGCGATCGTGTGGTTCGAGCTCGCGACCACGGTGGCGCTGTTCATCGGCCTGGGGGCAGCAAATTTGATCGAGCCGGGCGCGGGGATCTCGCTGGCGGCAGGCGGGCCGCCGGGCGCCCCCGGTCCGGTGGGCTCGCTCGCCAAGGCCAAGACGGCGGCCGACTTCGTGATCGAGATGGTCCCGGAGTCGTTCGTCGACGCGATGGCGCACAACAACGTGCTCCCGATCGTGGTGTTCAGCGTGCTGTTCGGGCTGGCCGTGTCGGCGGCCGGCGCGCGCGCGAAGCCGGTCAAGGACGTCATCGAGGCCGCCGCCGAGGTGGTGTTCAAGCTGGTCGGGTTCGTCATGTGGGTCGCGCCGTTCGGCGTCGGCGCGGCGATCGCCGTGACGATCGGCGCCAGCGGGACCGCCGTGCTCCTGCCGCTGCTCAAGCTGGTCGGCGCGCTGTACGGCGCGCTGATCGTGTTCTTCGTGCTGCTGTTCGCCGCGCTGCGGCTCTTGACCCGCGTCCACATGGGGAGCTTCCTCGCCGCGATCCGCGAGCCGGCGACCATCGCGTTCACCACCGCGTCGTCGGAAGCCGCCCTGCCCCGCGCGTTGCAGGTCCTCGAGGGCCTCGGCATCCCGCGCCGGATCGTCAGCTTCGTCGTGCCGACCGGCTACGCATTCAACCTCGACGGCACGACGCTCTACCTGGCGCTCGCGATGATGTTCATCGCCCAGGCGGCCCACGTCGACATGTCGTGGGGCCAGCAGCTCACCGCGATGGTGTTCTTCATGGCGACCAGCAAGGGCGTGGCCGGGGTGCCGCGCGCCGCGCTGGTCGTGCTCGCGGGCGCGCTGACCGCGTTCAACCTGCCCCCCGAGGGCGTCGTGCTGCTGCTCGGCGTCGACGCGGTGATGGACATGGGGCGGACCTGCGTGAACGTCGTCGGCAACTGCGTCGCCACCGTCGTGGTCGGCGCGTGGGAGAACGCGATCCCGGCCGACGCGCCGATCTTCCGGCCGCGCGCCGCGCTCGGGGCGGACGTGCCGGAGGCCCGCGTGGTACGCGACGGCGAGGCGCCGGCGGAGCCCGCGGACGCCGATTGACCGGCGGGCGTGCAGTCGCCGGCCCACTGGCGTACCATGGGGTCGTGGAAGAGCGCTCCGCGTGTGCACAGCTGAAGCGGCGGTTCGAAGCGGCCGGGTTTCACATCCGGGAGAACCAGCGGTTCGATCAGGACGGCGTGTGGTTCGAGATCGACGGGTTCGACGCCGCGCGCCGCGTCGGCTACGAGTACCTCACCAAGGAGGCGGGTGACGGCTGGGACGTCGACGGCAACGTGATCGCCTACCTCGCGGAGCGCCACGATCGCGGCGAGCTCCACGTGCTGGTGGTCGACGAGGCCGACGCGCCGGACGCGGCAGCGCTCGATCGGGCGATCGACGCATTCTTCGGCGACCTCAAGGCCGGCGGCGGCCTCCCCAGGTAGCGAGGGAGGCCGTGGCCCCGCCGGCGCACGGTGGGCGGAACAGTCCTCGCCAGACGGCGCGATTGCCGAGGCGGAGATCCATGCCCACGCTGCGACCCATGGCCGATTCCGACATCCTCTCGGTCGTGCCGCTCGGCTTTCAGTGGCCGACGCTCGACCCGTTCCTGTTCTGCGTCCACCACGACGACGCGTATCCGGCCGGCAACGAGCGGCTCGGACCGGCGGCGTCGCTCGACGGCCGCGAGCTCGGGATGGACTTCGCCGGCAAGGACGGCTGGCGGATGTACCACGGCACCACCGTCCCGGGCTTCCCGCAGCACCCCCACCGCGGCTTCGAGACCGTCACGATCGTCCGCCGCGGCCTGATCGATCACTCCGACTCGCTGGGCGCGACCGCGCGGTTCGGCCGCGGCGACGTCCAGTGGCTGACCGCCGGCAAGGGCATCTCGCACTGCGAGATGTTCCCGCTGCTCGAGCCGGCCGGCGCCAACCCGGTCGAGCTGTTCCAGATCTGGCTCAACCTGCCGCGCCGCGACAAGCTGGTCGCACCGTACTTCACCATGCTGTGGGATCGGACGATCCCGCGGATCGAGTCCCCCGGCGTGCTGGTCCGCGCGATCGCCGGCAAGCTCGGCGACGCGACCCCGCCGTCGCCGCCGCCGAGCTCGTGGGCGTCGGGCGAGGAGGCCGACGTCGCGATCTGGACGATCCACCTCCAGCCCGGCGCGTCGTGGACCGTGCCGCCCGCACACCCCGGCACGAATCGCACGCTGTACCTGTTCCGCGGCCACGCGACGATCGCCGGACAGGCGTTCGCAACGGACCACGGCATCCAGGTCCGCCCCGGCGCCGCGATCCCGATCGTCGCCGGCGACGAGGCCGGCAACGAGGTCGAGCTGCTCGTGCTGCAGGGCAAGCCGATCGGCGAGCCGGTCGTACAGCACGGCCCGTTCGTGATGAACACGCGCCAGGAGATCCAGCAGGCGTTCCTCGACTACCAGCGCACCCGGTTCGGCGGCTGGCCGTGGCCATCCGACGACCCGGTTCATCCGCGCACCGAGGGCCGGTTCGCCCGCCACGCCGACGGCCGCATCGAACGCGCCTGAGCCGCACGCCGAGCACAGCGCGCCGGCGCGCTCCGAGACGACCGCAGCCGTGCCTGGCACGCCGCGTGCTCCCTCGATCCATCATGCGGCCACGCCACGTGCTCCTGCCTCTCGCGCTCGCACTCGCCGCGCGCACCATCGTCCGGTACCGGCGGCGCCGGCGGGCGCGGCGCGCCTCGGACGCCCTGCAGCACCTGCAGCCCGATCCGACCGATCCGCTGCAGCGGTTCGACGCGATCCCCGATCTCGAGGTCGTGCCACTCGACGTCGACGCCGTCTCGGCGGAGGACATCGCCGCTGCCGAGGACCTCGCGCTCCTCGAGGACAGCCTCGACGAGACCGCCGACCACGATACCGCCGTGATCATCGCGGCCGAGGCCGACGAGACCGCGGTGATCGCGGACGCCGTGGCGGACCTCGCCGAGCCGGTGCACGAGCGTGACGCCGGTGACCTGTACGGCGCGCACACCCCGGCGGCGCAGGATCGGGAGCACCCCGACAACGACCGCGCGTTCGACCAGGGTGAGAACTGGCTGGAGGCGCTCGAGGCCAGCGCGGCGGAGAATGGGCCCGAGCCGGAGCGGGGGCTCGACGAGATCGTCGACGACGAGGACGTGCTGCAGCCGCCGCACGCCTCGGACACCCGCGACCGCCCGATCGCCGACCACGGCTCCGGCGGCCGCCCGGGCCTGTAGCAGCGCAGCGGACGGGCTCGGGTCTGCACACAGAGCAGCCCTTCAGCTGCCGGCGCAGTCGCGGCATCATGCTGCCTGGCCGCTCGAGGTACACACAAGTACGCGCTCCTGGGTGCTCCGAGGTAAGATCCAAGGCGCACATGAGGACCCCTCCGATCGAGCTCGTGCGCCGCCCCGAGGCGAGGACCGAATCGGTCGAGGATCTCGTCTCAGCGGTGCTGCGCGGCGAGGTCCGCATTCCGGTGTTCCAGCGGGGGCTCGAATGGCAGACGCGCCACGTTCTCGAGCTATTTGACAGCCTATACCGGGGTTTTCCGATCGGCTCTCTGCTCCTGCGCCGCGCGCCGGCGACTGCCGGCCCCATGCACATCGGCCCCGTCGCGGTGTTCGGTACCGAGACCAGGAACGCGCTGTGGGTGATCGATGGGCAGCAGCGCTTGACCTCGATGGTAGCGGGCCTTGGCCGCCCCAAGACGTTGCCGACGACACCGGACGATCCCTTCGTCGTGTACTTCGATCCCGCCGTCCAGCAGTTCCACGCACCGCCGCGCAGCGGCGATCTCCCGGACACGTGGGTGCCCGTCCCCCAGCTGCTTGACGGCGCCGTGCTCACCGAGTGGGTGTTTGCCTGGGACCACGGCCGCGACGACGAGCTGCGCCGTCTCGTGTTCGAGGCAGGCCGGCGTCTGCGCGAGTATCGCGTGCCGCTGTACGTGATCGAGAGCGACGATGAAGATGCGGTGCGCGCGATCTTTCACCGCGTCAACACGGCGGGCAAGCCGCTGAGCTGGACCAGCGTGCACGACGCGCTGTACGGTCACAAGAGCGGGCCACCATCGACGCTGCCTGCGCTGGCCAGCCAGCTCGAAGATCTGGGCATGGGCACGCTCGATGAAGAAACCCAGCTGCTGCCCTGTCTGGTCGCGATGCGCGGGCTCGATGTCACTCGCCCGCTCGGGGAGCATCTGCAGCGCGATTCCACGGTCCTGGATGGCGCCACGGCGGATGCGGTGCCCGTACTGCGCAGGGTGCTCGGCTTTCTGCGCGTGGAAGCGGAGATCCCGCATCTCCGGCTGCTTCCCAACTCGGCTCCGCTGGTCGTGCTCGCCCGCCTGTTCACACTACATCCCGAGCCCAACGAGCGAGTGACGACGCTTCTCGTGCGCTGGGTCTGGCGCTGGTTCCTGTCGAGGGACGTGGACGAGCGCACGTTGGAGCGCCGAGGTGTCGAAGGGATCGACGACGATCTGGAAGCGAGCGTGCAGCGTCTGCTGGAGCTGGTCCGCCATGACTCGCCAACCAACTTCGCAACAGTAGCCGCGTTCGATGCGCGAGCCGCGCAGTCCCGGCTGGCGCTGCTTGGTATGGCGTCTCGCAAGCCGAGACGGCTCGGGCCCCCAGCGATGTCCGATATGAACGAGATCGATGTGGCAGAGCTGATCCGGCAGGCCGATCTCGCGGCGTTTCGTCCACTGGTTCCGCTGAGCGGAGGCTTCACGTCGAGCCCCGCAAATCGTCTGCTGTTGCCTGGCAGCGGCGCGGCGTTCGAAGAGCTGCGATCGTTCATCCGCGCGTATGGGGTCGACCATCCGGTCCTGACGTCGCACCTGATCCGGCCGCCCGCAGCGCGAGCGATCCTCGATGACGACCTCGGAGCGGCGCTGGTTGATCGGGAGAGCACGCTCATGGGTGAGGTCGACCGGCTGGGCGAGCGCCTCGCCGAATGGCGCCGCTCGGATCGCCCGTCCCTCGATTATCTCCTGGCCCAGGCAGCCGGCGAATGAGCGGGCGCGCCGCGGAGGTTCTGCTCGAGGACGTCGAGGTGGGAGAGCTGGTCGAGGACGACAGCCCGGCTTGATCACGACCGAGACGAGGACCTCGGAGCGCAGGCGACGCGGCACCGCGGCGTGACGACGGCCGTCACGGGCACGGTGGCGGTGGCATCGGCGTGCAGCCGCTGGCGCCCCCCGGGCAGAGGTGCACGCAGGCGTTCCAGGACAGCCCCAGGATGTCCGAGGTCGCCGTGTGGCACTCGAAGCCGCAGTTGGCGACCTGCGGCTGGATCAGCTCCGCCGGGACGGCGCCAGCCTGCGCGAGCTCGCTGCCCGGCGCAGCCGCGGCCTCCGGCGTGAGCTCGGAGGTGGCAGTGCTTGCGCTCGGCGCAGGCTCGACGCCGCAGCCCGCCCACGCGAGGCAGGCAGCAACGATCCACATACGGACGGGACGGATCATGATGGCTCCTTCTGTAATATCGCTCGGTGAACCCGCCGCGCGCATCGCGGCAAGCTCGCCCGGCGCGACACGGAGCACCCGGCGTGCCACCGCCCCACACACGCCCGGCGCCTGCGACGCGGCCCGCCGGCGCCCCTCACGCACGCCTCCGACGCTGCGCCGACCGCGGGGGCGTACCGCCACGCGCACTCGGGCCGTACCAGCGTACCGCCGGTGAGATATATTCGCGAGCGATGTCGCAGGGTGGGAGTACGTTGAGCCTGGAGGGCGACGCCTCGGATCCACGGCGCAGGACCGCGGAGCTCGCGCTGTGCCTCGCGCTGAGCGGTGACGAGCCGATGGCTCTGCCAGCCTGCTGGTCGCTGGCGGCGTTCGACGAGGTGACGATCGGACGCGGCGACGCGCTGGGCTGCCGGATCGACGGCCGGCGGCTCGCGATCGCGATCCGCGATCGCTTCGCATCGGCGGTGCACGTCCGGCTGTGGCGGTGCCCGGGTGGCTGGGCGATCGAGGACGCGAGCTCGAAGAACGGGACCTCGCTCAACGGCACACCGTGCATCCGCGCCGAGCTCGGCGATGGCGATGGCGATCGCGTCGCGCTCGGCGCGACGTACTTCCAGCTCGTCGAGCTGCCGCCGTCCGCGGGCGGCGCGGCAGCACCGGCGCTCGCGTCATTCACGCCGGAGGTGCGGGAGCTCCACGACCGGCTCGCCGCGATCGCGCCCACCGACGTGCCGGTCCTGCTGCTCGGCGAGAGCGGCGTCGGCAAGGAGGTCACCGCGCGCGCGATCCACGCACTGTCGGGGCGGACCGGCGGGTTCGTCGGCGTCAATTGCGGCGCGCTGCCCGAGACCCTGATCGAGGCGATGCTGTTTGGCCATCGCCGCGGCGCGTTCACCGGCGCGCACGACAGCCGCCCCGGATTCATCCGCACCGCGCACCGCGGAACGCTGTTCCTCGACGAGGTCGGCGAGCTGTCACCCGCGGCCCAGGCCGCGTTGCTCCGCGTGCTGCAGGAGCGCGAGGTGGTCGCGGTTGGCGACACCGAGGCGACGCCGATCGACGTGCGCGTGATCGCCGCGACCAATCGCGACCTCGCGGCGGAGATTGCGCGCGGCCGGTTCCGCACCGATCTGCACGCGCGGCTCGCCGGGCTGACCGCGCGGCTGATCCCGCTGCGCGAGCGGCGGGCCGATCTGGGCCTGCTGATCCACGCCCTGCTCCACCGCCTCGCACCCGCGTCGAGCGCGGTCCGGATTGCAGCCCCGGCGGCGCGCGCACTGTTCGAGTACGACTGGCCGCACAACGTGCGCGAGCTGGAGATGTGCCTGCGGACCGCGGGCGCGCTCGCTGGCTGGGGCAAGATCGCGCTGCGCCACCTGCCCGAGCCGATCGCCGCGGCCCGCGCCGCCGATCCGCAGCGCCACGAGCTGAGCGCATTGCTCGAGGCGCACCGGGGCAACCTCGCCGCGGTGGCGCGCGCGCTGGGGACCTCGCGGACGCAGGTCCACCGGTTGCTCAAACGCTGCACGCTGGAGCCGGCCGCATACCGCGGCGAGGCGCGATGGGGAGCCGCCAAGACCCCGCGATGACGGGCGGCGCGGCCGCGGGCTCCACCGCGACGGCGAACGGCAGCGACGCTGTGGCGCCGGCCGGGGTGCCGCTCGACGAGGTGATCGGCAGCGGCGCACCGCTGACCGAAGGCGACCGGCTCGGCCGCTACGTCGTGATCGGCCGCGTCGGCGCCGGGAGCATGGGCGTGGTGTACAGCGCCCGCGATCCGGATCTCGATCGCCAGGTGGCGCTCAAGGTGCTGCGCCCGGAGCTATCGGCCGGCGCGCCGGGCCGGGCCCGGCTGCTGCGCGAAGCGCGGGCGCTGGCGCGGCTGTCGCATCCCAACGTGGTGCCGATCTACGACGTCGGCGTGGTCGACGATCGGGTGTACCTGGCGATGGAGCTCGTATCCGGAACGACCCTGCGCCACGGGCTCGCCGGCGCGTGGCGCGACATTGCGGACGCTTACCTGCAGGCCGCGCGCGGCCTGGCCGCCGCCCACGCCGCCGGGCTCGTCCACCGCGACTTCAAGCCCGACAACGTCCTGCTCGGCGACGACGGCCGGGTCCGCGTCGTCGACTTCGGCCTGGTCGGCGTCGCGGCGGACGCGGTCGCGCCCACCGCGCATGATCCGGGCGGCGCGGCGCTCGCGGTGCTCGATACCGCCACCGGGGTCGCCGTCGGCACGCCTGCCTACATGGCGCCCGAGGCCCAGCGCGGCCAGCCGGTCGACGCACGCGCCGATCAGTTCTCGTTCTGCGTCGCGCTGTTTCACGAGCTGTACGGCAGCTTTCCGTATGCCGGCACCACTCCGGCGCAGCGCGTCGAGCAGATCGAGCGGGGCGCGCTCGTCCGGCCTGCGCGCGCGTCGCGATCGGGCATTCCGGGCCGGGTCCATCGCGTGCTCGCGCGCGGCCTGCGCGCCCGGCCGGAAGCGCGATACACCAGCATGCCGGCGCTGATCGCCGCGCTGGAACGAGCGCTCGCGCCGCGCTCCAGGCTCCACGCGCTGGTGATCGGCGGTGCGGTCGCGGTGATGGCCGCCGTGCTCGCCGCGTGGCCGCAATCCAGCGGTCCGGTGGCTGCACCACCCGACGCGTCTGCAGGCACCCCGGCCGCCGCGTCGCTTCGCGAGCCCGCCGGCCCTCGCAGCGAGTTCTTCGTCGATGCCCGCGCGCGCGGCCCGGCCACCGGCGACCGCGACCGTCCCTACCCCAGCATCACCGCGGCGATCGCCGCCGCCGATCGGTCGCCCGCGGCCAGCAAGACGATCCACATCGCCGCCGGGACGTACGACACCGGCCGCGAGCGGTTTCCGCTCGAGCTGCGCCACGGTGTGTCGCTGATCGGCGAGGCGGCGCTGACCACCGCGATCCGCGGCGTGGGCCGGATCGACCATGCCGCCGGCGGCACCGCGTTCGGCGAGCCGATCTGGCTCACCCTGCTGGTCGGAGATCCCGACGCGACCCAGACGATCCGCGGCATCTCGCTCGATCCGGGGACCGTCGAGCACCAGTCGTGGGGCATCTACTGCGATCAGGGCAACGCCTACCCCGCGAGTTCGGCCGGCCGCACGCCGAACCTCGTGATCGACCAGATCGCCGCGGCGCGGTTCGATCACAGCATCGTGATCGGCACGAGCGACCGGCCCGCGCCGTCGGGCTGCAACGCCGTCGTGACTCGGTCGCGGATCGCCAGCAAGAGCATCGGCGTGTTCATCGCCGGCGCCGGCTTCGGCAGCAACGCCGAGAACCGGGTCAGCGCACGGATCGGGGGCGACACCGCCGCGGACGGCAATCAGCTGATCGGCAACCGCGATCCGGAGCGGACCGGTTCGCAGTGGCGCCACCAGGCCACCGCGATCACGGTCTACGATAGCTCGTCGCCGGTCGTGATCCGCCACAACACGTTCAGCGACAACGACGTCGGGATCGCGCTCAACAACTTCCAGAATGATGCGGAGAGCGCAGTCGATGACAACACGTTCACCGGAATGACCGCCGCGGCGGTGATGCTTCAGGCGAACTATCACCTGCAGTCGCTGACCGGGAACCGTTTCACCGGCAACAACGCGGCGCCCGGCAATACCCAGCCGAGCTGCGGCGATCGGCTCGTGCTCGCGACCGCGATCTGCATCCAGGGCTACGGCACGCGGCCGCCGGGCCCCCAGATCGTGCGCGCCCGGGACAACGTGTTCGCCGGCAACGACGTCGGGGTGTACGTCGAGGGCACCGCGTTCGCAGCGCCCCGCGCATTCGACTTCGGCACCGCCGCGGATCCCGGCCGCAACCGGTTCGAGTGCAACTCCTCCGAGCGCGCCGAGCCCGGCTACGACGTGTGGTTCAACGTCCGGGGAGCGGCGGCGACGATCCCGTTCGCTGGCAACGCCTGGGATCACGCGCCGCCGACGCGAGGCGGCCCCGGCGCGCACGACGGCACCGACGCGGTGGTGACACCGGGTGGGCCGAGGCTCGATCTCACCGGCGCCACCGCGTACAGCCGGGCCTGCCTGGCCCCGCACAACCCGTGAGCCAGCTCAGCTCGCTGGCGAGCCGGCACCGGCGCGCTCGAGGTCCTTCCACCAGCGCTCGCGGATCCGCCGGCGGTAGTCGACCAGGTTGGCGCGCGCCGCGACCCGCGCCCGGAGCGGCGAGTCGACCGGAAAGCCGAGCAGCGACTCGAGGTACGCGTACAGCGTGCAGTCGGGAGTGCGCGGCCGGTCGCCGAACAGGAACGGCTGGTCGCCGAGCAGCTCGGCGCACGACTCGAGATCGGCGGCGCCGAACGCGGTGACCTCGTCGAGGCTGTGCCGGCCGGTACCCTGGGAGTGCAGCTTCTTGCGGGTGTCGCGCCGGATCAGCGGGATGATCAGGCCGGGGACGAACTTCTTGAACTCGTCGCGCACGACGGCGAAGCCGTCGTCGGTCCGCCACCGCGTGTACAGGCCCACGAAGTAGTAGGCCTCGTCGAGCGCGCGCCGGGTCAGATGGCCGATCGCGCGATCGCGCGCGGACAGCCCGGCGTCGAGCGCCGGCTTGCCCTCGGCGGTGAGCGCGCGCTCGAGGTGCTCGATGATCAGCTGCGAATCCCCCATCTGCTTGCCGTCGGGCAGCACGACGTACGGGATCTTGCCCTTGGGCGCCTTGCCGATCTGCATCGCGGCGGTCTTGTACGGGACCTCCGCCATCCGCAGGTAGCACTCCAGCTTGGCGCAGAACGGGCTGAGGTTCGGGGTGTTCCAGGGCCGGCCCGGCGGCTGGTACAGCGTGAGCTCGTTCATGCCGCGACCGTACACCCGATCGCTACTCGGCGCCGGGCGCCGGCGGCGGATCGGCCGATGGATCGGCCGATGGATCGGCCGGCCGGCGCCGCCGCACCACGAGTGCGACCACCGGGGTGAGCCCGAGCGTGATCAGGATCCGGATCGGCAGCGTGGCCTTGCCGAGCGCCCAGCCGGCGATGATCACGCCGAGCACGCCGGTCTCGCTCGACGGCTTGAGCCCGGTCCAGATCGCGACCGAGAACCCGATGATCGTCAGGATCGACAGCGTGAAGTACGTGATGATCGCGATCCGGCCGTACTCCTCGAACAACGCGGATAGTCGCTGCTTGAGCGGGGGCTTGGCCGCGGTCGCGGCCGGTGCGTCATCGCCGTCGCGCATCCGCTGGATGTAGCACGCCCCGCCGCAAGGGCACCTGCGAGCCGCCGATCACCATCACCACACGGAGCAGGTCCGGGCCGGCCGCATCGGCGTGCCGGCGACGCAGCGGAACGCCTCGGCGAACTCGGGCAGGTTGCGCAGCGCGCCGAACACCCGGAACTTGTGCGGCGAGTGCGGGTCGATGGTGAGCCGGCGCTCGGTGTCGGCCGGCCGCTCGCGGGCGCACCACGCCTGGCCGACCGCCACGAAGAACTGCTGGTCCTCGGTGAACCCGTCGGCGACGTACAGCTTGGCCGCGTCCTTGCGCAGCGCGCGGTAGGCGCGGAACGCCATCTTGACCCCGCCGAGGTCGGCGATGTTCTCGCCGAGCGTGAGCTGGCCCTGGATGAACTTCCTGGGCAGCACCTCGAACCCCGAGTACTGGTCGGCGACGCACTTGCCCTTGTCGGCGAACCGGGCGAGGTCGGCCTTCTGCCACCAGTCCACCAGGTTGCCGGCGCCGTCGAACTGCGCGCCCTGGTCGTCGAACCCGTGCGTGAGCTCGTGGCCGATCACCATGCCGATCCCCCCGAGGTTGACGGCGATCGCGCGGTCCTGGCCGAAGAACGGCGGCTGCAGGATGCCGGCCGGCAAGGCGGTGTTGTTCGCGCTCGCGTTGTAGTACGCGTCGACCTCGAACGCGTTGAGCTGCCACTCGCTGCGATCGACCGGCTTGCCGGCCCGGGCGAGCTCGCGGTGGACCTCGAACGCGGCGGCGCGCAGCGCGTTGCCCGCGAAGTCGTCGCGCTTGACGTCGAAGTCGTAGGCCTTCCAGTGGTCGGGGTAGCCGACCCGGCGGACGATCTTGTCGAGCTTGCCGAGCGCGAGCTGCTTGGTCGAGTCCGCCATCCAGTCGAGGCCGGCGATGTCGTCCATCATCGCGCGGACCAGCGCGTCGACCAGCTTGGTCGCGGCCTGCTTGGAGCTCGCGGGGAAGTAGCTCGTGACGTAGGCCTGGCCGAGCAGCTCGCCGAGCCCCGCGGTCGTGTAGTCGATGCACCGCTTGCCGCGCTCGCGCTGCTTCTCGACCCCGGTCAACAGCCGGCTGCGCTCGAACGCGGCCTCGTCGATCGTCCGCGGCATCGCGAACGCGAGGCCCTGGACCAGGTGGTACGTGAAGTAGCTCGCCCACTGCGCCGGCTTGAACCGCGCGCGCAGCTTGTCGAGCGCGGCGAACAACCGCGGTGTGCCGACGATGATCTTGCTGCTCGGCGCGGCGCCGAGCCCCTTCCAGTACGCCGGCCAGTCGACCGAGCGGACCTGGCGGCCGAGCGCCTTGAGGTCGGTCGGGTTGTACGCGGCGGGGACGTCGCGCTGCTCGACCGCGGTCTTGGTCACCCGGGCGAGCTCGGTCTCGATCGCGACGACGTCGGCGGGATCGAGCTTGCCCGGCCCCGGGACCAGCGCGAGCAGCTTGCCGACCTGGGCGCGGTAGGCGTCGAGCTTGTCGCGGAAGTCGAGCTTGACGTAGTAGTCGCGATCGGGGAGCCCGAGCCCCGCGGCGTCGAGGTAGCTCAGGTTGGTCGCCGAGTCCTTGAGATCGGCGACCACATGATGCGCCCAGACCACGGAGATCCCGAGCTTGTGGAGCTCGACCACCGCGGCGAGCCAGGTCCGGGCGTCCTTGACGCCGCGGGTCTTCGCGAGCAGCGCCGCGAACGGGCTGGTCCCGGCGCGCTCGATCGCCGCCTCGTCCATGCACGACGCGTAGAACGCGCCGAGCTTCTTGCTGGCCGGAGTCCCGGCCGTGCCCTTCGCCGCGTCCTCGAGCAGCGTCCGGATCGCGGCCTTGTTGCGCTCGTCGAGCTCGCTGCCCCGGCTCCACCGCGCGCGGTCCGCGGGGATCGGGTTGTTCTGGATCCAGCCGCCGCACGCGAACTGGTAGAAGTCGACGCACGGATCGGCCGTGCGATCGAGCGAGCCGGCCTCGAGGCCGACGTCGGCGAGCGTGACGCTGACGCCGGGCGCCATCGGCGGCGACGCGGTCGGCGGCGGCGCGCTCGGCGCGGCGCTGGGCCCCGGCGCAGCGGAGGCGGTGGCGCTCGATGGGCTCGGCTCGGCGGCCTCGGACTCGCGCGCGGGGGCCAGCGAGGCGCCCGGGCTCGGCGCGGCGGCCGGCGTGGCGCCGGCGCTCGGCGCGGCGGCCTGGGCTGTGACAGGCGCCGCGGCGGGCGTGCTCGCAAGTCGGGTCGAGCTACGGGAGCAGGCGGCGATCACCAGGATCACCGCCGCACAGCATACGCGGGTCATCGCGTCGGTTGTAACACGGCGCCCGCGCCCCGACGGCGCACCGCAGCCGGGTGCAGCAGCAGCAGTCGCGCAGCGCGCTAGTTGAACTTCGTCGTCGGGAAGGCGACCGGGCTGTGATGCCCGTCCCTGTCGACCGCGCGCACACCGAACTGGAAGTTGTCCTTGGGCGACAGCGGCAGGGTCACCGTGGTGACGTTCCCGACCGGGATCGCGTTGGTCCAGTCCGGCGCAGTGGTCTCGCGCCACACGATCTCATAGCCGGCCAGGTCCGGATCGGTGTCTGCGTCCCAGGTCATCGTCGTACTGTTGGTCAGGACGGGTGCCAGGATCTGGGCGTTCTTCGGCGTGCCCGGCGCCTGGGACATCGACCACAGGGCGCAGGCATTGACCCTGGCGACCCGCTCGATGAACGCGAAATCGAGGAATTCGATCAGATCCCCGTGCTGCACGCCGTTCGCGTCCACGACCACATCGTTGTGCGGATGGTCGAAGTCCTCGTTCGGCTCGCGGAACACCAGGGCCGTGTAGCCCTGCTGCTGGTACGAAACGTCGTCGCTCGCGCGCAGGTAGCGGTCGCGCCGGTTGATCATCCAGACCGTCATGTCGGTCTCCTCGTTCTCGCCGACCGACTTCACGAACCGCCCGAGCTGGCGCGACGCGCTGTCGTTCTCGCCACCGACCAGGACGCGCAGCTGTGCCTGCAGGGCCGTGTCGAGCGTGGGCACACCCTCGGTGAATATCCGGATCCGGTGGGGGTCTCTGACCCCGTTCTCCGCCGTGCTGCTGCCGACGATGTCGTTCGAGAACATGCCCTGGACGTCGACAGTGGCCGCCTTGAACAGCTTGGCCTGGTTCCCCGAGCCAAACAGGCCCTGCTCTTCGCCGTCGACGCCGGTGAACACGATCGTCGACTCAGGCGCGTGCTTGGACATCACACGGGCCAGCTCCAGCATGACGGCGACGCCGGAGCCATCGTCGTCGGCGCCCGGCTGGTCGGCGTCGGGGTTGGTGACGAGGGTCCTGCGCGAGTCCATGTGGCCCGACACGACGTAGACTCGATTCGGCGTCAACGAGCCCCGGAGGGTTGCGACCACGTTGGTGATATCGACGCCGTTGGGGGTCAAGATCGTGCCGGCGACGAACGGCTGGTGGTAGGTCTGGAGCGCGACGGTCATCCTCCCGTGGGACGCCGCTGCATAGCCCTGCAGCGTGTTGAACACGTAGTTGATCGCCGCGCCGATGCCGCGGTTGGGATCGGTCTGGGTCGACTCGGTGTGTCGGGTGCCGAAGCTGACCAGCTTCTGGATCGTCGCCTCGATCCGGTGGCGATCGATGTCGCGCACCATCTCCCGCAGCTCGCGCTCGGGCGCCTGCGGCCGGACGCGCAGGCCCGCGGGCGGCTGGATCGCCGGCTGCGAATCGCGGTCGTGGTCGCGGTCGTGGTCGCGATCGCGGTCGCGGTCGCGATCGTGGTCGCGATCGCGGTCGTGGCCGTAGTCGCGGTCGTCATCGTCGCGATCGGCGATCGACGTCCGCGCCGGTAGCGCGGCGAGGCACAGAACGAGGCCGAAGGTCGGCCACCGTGACAGCACATTCCGAAGACCCGACTTCTGCATGAGACGGCTCCTTTCCAGTCCTACGGATCGAGGCGAAGCGCCGCCAACCTATCAAATTGCCGCCGGTTCCAGCAATGATGGAATTGTGTTTCCTGATTCTGCAGTTTGTGTCCAGCGCATGAGGACAGTCCAACGGCAATCCGACTCTCACGCCGGGAGTCAATCCCCGACCGAACGGTCGGCGCACGCGGTCCGATCGCCGAACCGCGACATCGCGCGGTTCTCGACGCTGCGAACCCGAGATCGTAAATCGAAGATTCGATGTGCAAACAGCTCGTCGTGGCTTGTTGCCACGCCCGATCGCCGCAAATCGAATACGAAGCCATGTATATGAAAGATTCGCCCGGTTTCCCCCTGGCATCCGATGACCGACCGCGGTACTCCCGTCACGCCGATGCGGCAGATCGCGGACGGTCCAGCACGGTGCAGCACGCCACCTGGCAACGACATCGACTGCGATCGACGAGTTCCGCCGCCCCCGAGCGCGCCCGCACGATCCTGGTCTGAGGCCGGGCCATCGCACGCGGAGTCTCCTCTCACGGTGAACCGGTGGGGGTGCTTACAGCTTCGGACAGATGAGAACGGGCCTCAGCTCGACTGCGCACGTCGCAGGAAGTACGGGCCGCTGAACACGAGGCACACCACACAGACCGCGCATGTCGCGTACGAGAAGTAGCGGAAGAACTGCAGCTTCGAGATGTTCGCCTGGCCGAGCGTCTTGTACAGCACGACACCGACCGAGCCGCCACAGGCCACCGCGTTGCGCGGCCGCGGTTTGCGCCGCCGCCGTCGTCGCTTGGGCTCACGCTGGATCGAGCTGCACGCGGACGATCCCCGGCTCGGACTCGAGGATCGCGATCAGCGCCTGCTCACCGTCGTCGGGCGCCAGCCGCACCGAGAGCGTGAGGTGCCGCATCGAGCCGAGCTTGTCCTTGCTCCAGCCCTCGAGCGTCGCCGGCACGTCGCCGGCCTTCAGCCTCGCGAGCAGCACGTCGAACTCGGGCGCGCCGTCGGCCAGCGTCAGCGCGAGCCGGCGCCGCACACGATTGTCCTTGTCCTCGAAGCGCCGCAGGAACATCAGGGCGGCGAGGCCGATGACGGTGGCGGCGACGCTCTCGATGTACATCCCGCCGCCGGCGCACAGTCCGATCGCGGCGACCAGCCACAGCCCCGCGGCGGTCGTGAGCCCCTGGACGGTCGCGCCGTTGCGCAGGATGGCACCGCCGGCGAGGAAGCCGATGCCGGACACCACCGACGCGGCGATCCGCGATCCATCGACCTCGACCAGATCGCCCGCCTTGTAATGCTGAAAGTACGCCATGTGCGTCGACACGACCATGAAGGTCGCCGACGCGAGCGCCACCACCGCGTGCGTGCGTAGCCCCGCCGGCCGGCCGTGGATGTCGCGCTCGTATCCGATGACGCCGCCGAGCGCAGTCCCGAGGGCGATGCGAAGCACGAGCTCGAGGTCGAGGTTCAACTCGATCTTTTACTATGAGCCGTCGCACTGCGAAGTCAAGAACGAAGCACGAATCGCACAGTCATTCGGCGATCCGGACGTCGCGCTCGCCGAGGTAGGTCACCAGCCGCGCCAGCGCGGACGCCATGCGCGCGATCCAGATCTCCCAGGGCGTATCGGCGACGAGCAGCACGCGGAGGCAATGTACCATCCCGCGCGGCGCCGCTGCGCGGCACATCCGCGGAAGCTACTGCGGTGGCGCTCGAGACCGCGCCCTTTTCCGCGTGTGCGGACCGCTCCCACAGCGACGTTCAGCGCACGAACGTCAGGCGCGCCGTGCCGAGCATGTGCGGCAGGGCAGGAAGCCCCAGCGCTGCGAGCGTCGTCGCCGCGGTGTCGACCGTTTCGACGGTTTGATCGAGTACGGCGTCATGCGCGACACCGGGGCCGCGCACGATCCACAGGATCTGCCGGTCGACCGCGACGCGCCCGTCGGAGTGTTGTTTGCCGTGTCCGCCATGATCTGCGGTGACGATCACGAGCGTGGTGTCCACGAGCCCGCTCGCGTCGATCGCCGCGAGCACCGTGGTCAGGCACGTATCGGCCGCGTGCACCGCGCGCATGTACTCGGGCGACAGCCAGCCGTGGCTGTGGCCGTACTCGTCGGGATCCGAGAAATGAACGAACAGGAGATCGGGCTTGCTCGTCGCGAAGTATTCCGCGGCGCGCTTTGCGACGC
The DNA here is from genome assembly GCA_036265355.1 of Kofleriaceae bacterium. GTDB lineage: Bacteria > Myxococcota_A > Polyangia > Haliangiales > Haliangiaceae > JABFXX01. The sequence goes on from DATAPF010000085.1 coordinate 20,535, forward strand.
CGCCGCAGAGGTAACTCGGCCGCTCGTAGTGATCGACCGTGCCCGGCGTCGCGATGTGCTG
>DATAPF010000086.1:0-23381 GCA_036265355.1 Kofleriaceae bacterium
CGCCGTCAGGCTCGCGCCGTCGTGCATGAACCGGGTGCGCGCGCCGATGCCCCACAGCGCCGCGGTGCGGACCTGGTTGCGCGTGCCCTGGCCGCCGTTCTGCACGATGCCGTCGCCGGTGCCGACGTCGTGGAGCAGGAAGTCACTGAACGGGTGGATGTTCTTGTCGCCGAGCGCGGTCGACACCCGGAGCGCGCCGCCGTTGATCAGCGTGTTCGCCGGGGCGGTGGTGAGGGTGGAGACGTGGCAGGTCGCGCAGCCGATCTTGTTGAACGTGGTCTGACCGGCGGTCACCTGGGCGTTGATCGGCCCGCGCGGCGGCGCCTTCAGGCAGCGCATGAACGTCGTGAACTCGTCGATGTCGCCCGCGTCATCCTCGCCGGTCGACGTCGGATCGCCCTTGCCGTCGAACGTGCCGCCCTGGACGACGGTCCCGTTGGACGTGTTCTCGGTGTTGAGCAGCCGGTTGGTGATGCCCATCTCGTTGAGGTAGGCATCCGCGGCGAACGACAGCAGGGTGGCCTGCTGGTCCTTCCAGCCGAACCGGCCGGTGCGGGTCTGGCCCGGGGCCTCCAGCACCGGGACCTGGATCAGCGTGCCGCGCTGCGCGGCCGGCTGCGCATTCGCGATCGCCTGCAGCGTGTTGCTGTCGATCGCCTCGACGAAGCCATCGCCCGCGAGGCTGATCGTCAGCCGGAGGGTCTGGACCTCGTTTCCCGACAGGATATGCTCCTGGAGCGAGCGGTCGTTCGCGCGGTCGTTGATCAGCGAGCCGCCCGGATGGTCGACGAAGTTGATGCCGTTGAAGTGACCGGCGCGAAGCTCGGTGATCTGGCTAGCGGTGCCGCCAAAGGCCAGGTTGTTGGTGTCGTTTTCCGCGGTCCCGCGCGGGCTCTCGTGGCAGCTCATGCACGAGGTGTTGTTGAACACCGGGCCGATGCCGTCTTCGAACGCCTCGACCTCCGAGAACGTTTCGTGCGTGGCACGCATCTCGGCCTGGGTGCAGTTCCCGTTGCTGCGGCCGTCGAAGCCGGTCGGTGCCTCGGTCACCGCGTTGACGTGCGGGCCCTGGGCAGGGTCGTCGGCCTGGGTCGCGACCGCGAGGCCGGGATCCTGTGCCGCGGGGTCGTCCGCCGGGGCGCTCGACGAACAGGATGCGAAGAGCAACGAAGTCGGTACTAGCAACGAGACCTTGTACAGCTGGCGATGCGCTTTCATGACTCTGTTCTCCTGGGGTTAAGAACGGCGAGCACTGAGGGCAGGTAGATCCACGGACACGACGGGCGAACCGGCACGAGGGCGCACTGCTCCAAGCCCCTACATCGAGGTCCCTCGAAGACGAACGACATCGCTGCCGCCTCTCCGCGCCCTTCTGACGGCGTCGACCTTACAGTAGGACTGATGCCTTCTGTCAATCGTAATATTGGTGGCGTTGACAAAGGCGTTCTGCGGCAGGCCTCGGACCCGCCGGCGCACTCAGTTTTTCATCGCCGGTGACCGCGCGCGCCGCCCTGGCCACCGGTCGCATCGCAGTTTCGCGTGATCACCGTCGAGTCGGCGACTCTCGATCTCGATGCGCGCCGCGTGCGACAGGGGGGTGCCAGTCGTGGAATACCGATCATCACCCGCGGCGGGGATCTCAGTTTTCTGCCGGCGATTGACGCGTGACGCCGTCGGGTTCGGTGTCGTGTCGCCCGCGCCGCCAGCTACCAGCCGTTCTGCGTGGCCTCGCCGTGGCGCGTTTCCAGTCCCGATGCACGACCGGTTCGTCGGGTTGTAGCTCGGTCCGGCGGCGGAGAGCTGGACGTCCCTGGTGCCGTTGACGTGGAGCCCGGCGGCGATGATGTTGTGTTCGCGTCGACGACGGACTTGTGGCAGGAGCTAGCCGGTCGAAGGAGCGTGAGGTAAGATAATCTTACCGAGATGCACACCGCCAGGGTCTCCACCAAGGGACAGATCGTCCTGCCTCAGAAACTTCGTGAGCGAGCGCGTGTTCGGCCGGGCGACGCCTTCGAGTTCCTCGACAGCGACGATCCGGACGTGATCGTGATGCGAAAGCTCACGCGCCGGCCAAACGAAGGGCTGGTCGATGCACTCCTCGCCTGCCCGCACCGCTTCGAGGTCCCGAGACGCCGCCGTGACTACCCCAAGAAGATCGAGCTGTGACCGGGTACTTGGTCGATACCGATGTCCTGTCCGAACCCGAGAAGCCGAAACCTCACGATGGCGCGATCACCTGGCTGCGCGCGCACGAGGCAGAGCTCTACACGAGCGCGGTCGTGATCGGCGAGCTCGCCTGGGGCATCCAGCGCCTCGCCGCCGGGAAGAAGCGCACGGACCTCACCGCGTGGCTGCATGACAGGGTCATCGCGAGGTTCGACGCCCGGATCCTGCGCTTCGACACGCGGGTCGCCGTCGAGTGGGGCGCATTGCAGGCCGCGCTGGAGTCACGCGGCCGCCGCATGCCCTGGCGAGACAGCGTCATCGCCGCGACCGCTCGCCGCCACACCATCGCCATCGCCACCCGCAACGTCAAGGACTACAAGCACGCGGACGTCGATGTCGTGAACCCATTCGACTGACGCCCTGTGACCGGGCGCTCGTGACGGCACCGAGGTCAGCCCCGTCGGGCAATCCAGTTCTGGGGCCGGAACGCACCGCTCGCCGGGAGATTGAGCGACAATCCGCCGCGCGTTCGCCACCACGCGGAGAGCCATGACCGACCTGATCCTGCACCACTTCGACGCATCGCCGTTCTCGGAGAAAGTCCGCCTGGTGCTCGGCCTGAAGCAGCTGAGCTGGAAGTCGGTCAAGGTGCCGATCCGGCTGCCCAAGCCGGACGCGGTGGCGCTGACCGGCGGCTACCGGCGCACGCCGTTCCTCCAGATCGGCGCCGACATCTACTGCGACACCAAGCTGATGTGCCACGTGATCGACCGGCTCGCGCCCGAGCCGCCGCTGTATCCGTCGGCGGCGACGGGGCTGCAGCACGTGCTGGCGCAGTGGGCCGACACCGCGCTGTTCTGGGCCGCGGTGCCATACACGCTGCAGCCCGCCGGGTTCGCGTACGCGTTCGGCAGCGTCCCGCCCGAGGAGATCCAGGCGCTGGCGGCGGATCGCGCCGCGATGACCGCCGGGATGCGCCGGGCGACGCTGGTCGATGCGACCGCGCAGCTCACCAGCTACCTGGGCTGGCTGGAGTCGATGCTGGGCGGCGGCCAGGCGTTCCTGCTCGGCAGCGCGCCGTGCATCGCCGACGTCGCGGTCGCGCATTCGCTGTGGTTCATCCGGCTCGCGCCGCCGGTCGCCGGCGTGCTCGCGCCGTTCGGCAAGCTCGCGGCGTGGTACGACCGGGTCGTCGCGCTCGGCCATGGCCGCGACGAGCCGCTGGGGTCAGGCGACGCGATCGCGATCGCGGCGCGCGCTGCCGGCCATGCGCCCGCCGCGGTCGAGCCCGGGCTCGGCCTGGAGGCCGGGGCGCCGGTCACAGTCGCGGCCACCGATTACGGCACCGATCCGGTCGCCGGCACGCTGGTCGGGCTGTCGGCCGGCGAGGTCGTCGTCGAGCGGCGCGACGAGCGCGCCGGCACCGTCCGCGTCCACTTCCCGCGCATCGGGTTCCAGATCAAGAAAGCGAGCTGAGGTCCGCCATGAAGACGTTCCAGGGTCGCACCGCGGTGATCACCGGCGCCGCCTCCGGCTTCGGGCTGGAGGTCGCGCGGATCGCCGCGGCCAGGGGCATGGCCATCGTGATGGCCGACATCCAGCAGGACGCGCTCGACGGCGCGGCGGCCGAGATCGCCGCCACGGGCGCGCAGGTCCTGCCGTACCGGCTCGACGTGTCGAGCGCGGCCGCGGTCGAGGCGATGGGCGCCGCGACCGCCGAGCGGTTCGGCGCGCCGCACTTCGTGTTCAACAACGCCGGGGTCGGCAGCGGCGGGCTGATCTGGGAGCTCGGCGTGCGCGACTGGGAGTGGGTGCTCGGCGTCAACCTGATGGGCGTCGTGCACGGGGTCCGCGTGTTCACGCCGATGATGCTCGCCGCCGCCCGGCGCGATCCCGACTACGAGGGCCACATCGTCAACACCGCATCGATGGCCGGCCTGCTCAACCCACCCAACATGGGGATCTACAACGTCAGCAAGCACGCCGTGGTGTCGTTCAGCGAGACGCTGTACCACGACCTCGGCCTGGTCACCGACCAGGTCACCGCGTCGGTGCTGTGCCCGTACTTCGTGCCGACCGGGATCACGCGCAGCGAGCGCAACCGGCCCGACGACCTCCGGGACGCCAAACCGACAAAGAGCCAGCTGGTCGCGCGCGCGATGAGCGACAAGGCGGTGTCGAGCGGCAAGGTCACCGCGGCGACCGTCGCGCAGTTCGTGTTCGACGCGCTCGCCGAGCGCCGGTTCTACATCTACAGCCACCCGCACGCGCTGGGCAACGTGCAGACCCGGATGGAGGACATCGTCGCCGGCCGGAACCCGAGCGATCCGTTCGCCCAGCGCCCCGAGGTCGGCGAGGCGCTCAGAAAGGCGCTGCGCGAGGACTGACCGCGGCGCCGGGACCGCGCGTCACAGCCCGAACTTGGACGACGCGAACACGGTCTCGAGCAGCTGATCGACCTCGCGGATCATCCGCGCGGCGGCGTCCCCCGGCAGCGCGGCGAGCGCGACCTTGATCTCGTTGAGGTTCTTGAGCTGGCTGAACAGCTGGATGTCGGACAGCTCGCTGCCCGAGGTCAACAGGTCGCGGATCAGGGCGAGCTCGGTCAGCAGATCGTCGAGGCTGGCCGACGGGCCGATGAACCGGCGCTCGTCGGGGTGCTCGCGGTAGTAGCCGTCGACCATCGGATTGACGATCTCCTCGAGCAGCTCGACCTGGTCCAGGTTGTTCCAGATATGGCGCAGGATGAAGAAGTCGCCGTCGTGCACGCGGGTCCGGCCGTCGAACACCGCCGAGGCCGCGAACAGCTTGAGCAGCTTGACCGCCCGGCGGTCGGATACCGAGATCCCTTCGGACCGGATCTGGAACACGAGCCCCTTGTACTTGGTCAGGAACTCCTCGGGGAACGCCATGAACTTGTCGAAGTTCTGCTGGATATGGCGGAGCTCGCGCGCCGAGATCACCGGGCGCAGCTCGCCGGTCTGGCGGCCCTGGGAGTCGAGGCCCCGCCCGGTCATCTTGCGGAGCTCGAGCGACACGCCCTTCTTCATCAGCTCGTGGAAGTGGTAGCTGTCGAGGTTGTCCGACAGCACCCGGACCAGGAAGCGGTCGAACATCGCCGCGAGGTTGTCGTCGTTGGGGACCTCGTTGGACGCCGCGTACAGCGAGATCAGCGGGACCTGGACCACCTCGGGGCCGTTCTGGAACTTGCGCTCGTTGATGACGTGGAGCAGCGCGTTCAAGATCGCCGAGTTCGACTTGAAGATCTCGTCGAGGAACACGATCTCGGCGGTCGGCAGCATGTTCTCGAGCCGCCGCGTGTAGCGGCCCTCGCGGAACGCCGAGATGTCGACCGGCCCGAACAGCTCGTTGGGCTCGGTGAACCGGGTGAGCAGGTACTCGAAGTACCGCGCGTCGATCAGCTTGGCGAACATGTCGATCATCGCGGACTTGGCCGTGCCCGGCGGGCCGACGATGACCATGTGCTCGCCGGCGATCGCCGACACCGTCATCAGGCGGATGATCTCCTGCTTGTCGAGGAACTGCGCTCCCATCTGGCGCGCGAGCTCCTGGAACGCCGCCGATGCCCGGGCGACGTCGACGGCAAAGCTTCGCGGAGTGGTGGGCGGCGCGACCATCGGCGGCCCCACATTACCTCAGGAAGGTCCAGCGCGTAGCTGCCGACCCGCTGGAATGGCGACCGCGCGGAGGGGCGATCCGGCCTGAGAAATCGGCCGCTTGCGCGCGTACTGCGCCAGGAGGGCGCGCGTGTGCGGCTCGCTCCGGCACAGGACAGATCGCCTCGCCGCGGCATCATGACTCACCGCGGGTCACCCGGATTCACGCACATAGCCGCGGTGAGCCGGCGCGCGTCGTGCAACGCCGATGCGCCTGTTCCCTAAGGAGACTTCATGAAGCGTTCACTCCTGGCCCTCTCCCTGCTGCTCGGTGGTTGCACCGCGACCATCGCCGCGGGTCCGGCTCGCCCGGCGCCCCCGCCGCCTCCGCCGCCGACCACCGCGGTCGTGGTGCAGCCGGCCCCGCCTCCACCGGGCCACCACCCCGCCTACCTCCACGCACTGGCCGACCTGCGCAACGCGCGCGCGTTCCTCGAGCGCCCGGCCAACACGGTGGTCAAGTGGGACGAGAGGCGCGCGATCCGGGAGATCGACGCCGCGATCCACGAGATCAAGCAGGCCGCGATCGACGATGGCAAGGACATCACCGCGCACGAGCCGGTCGATCGTCCGACCTGGGGCGGGCGCCTTTCGCGCGCCCAGGAGATGCTCGCCCAGGCGCGCACCGACATCTCCCAGGAGGAGGACAGCCCGGCGAGCACGGTCCACGCGCTGCGCGGCCGCGCGCTCGGCCACATCGCGAACGCTGAGCAGTCCGTCCGGGACGGCATGGAGGACGCGCGCGCGATGGCGGAGCCACCGCCGCCGCCCCCACCGCCGCCGCCCACCTCGCACCCGGCGTACCTGCACGCGCTGACCGACCTGCGGATGGCGCGGGCGCTGCTGATGCGGCCGGCGCGCGACGTCGAGGTCAAGTGGGACGAGAACCGCGCGATCGCCAAGCTCGACGCCGCGATCCGCGAGATCAAGGAGGCCGCGATCGACGACGGCAAGCCGACCGAGGACCACCCGCCGATCGACGCCCGGATGCGCCACCGCGATCGGATCCGCGCCGCGATCGACCTGCTGGACAAGGCCGCGCGCGACATCGAGCAGCGCGAGGACAACGGGTTCGCCCGCGGCCTGCGCGGGCGCGCGGTCGGCCATATCCGCGACGCGGTCCGGTGGAGCCGCGAGGCGGTCGAGGACCGCCGGCACTGAGCCGGCAACCGCCGATCAGCGCTCCGCTAGCTGTTCGCGATGCCCGCGGCGTCGAGCTCGGGCATCGCCACGATCACGCTCGGATCGCGCGGGCCGGGGCGCAGGTGACGGCGCAGCCGGGCTGCGAGCGCGTCGATCACGGCGTCGCCGAGCAGCTCGGCGGTCTGCGCGCGGTGCACGGTCCAGCGCGCGGCGAGCAGCGGGTTCCCCCCGACGCCGGGCGGCGTGGCGAGCCGCGGATCGACCGCCGCCAGCGCGCCCGGCAGCGCGAACAGGCTCGCCAGCCCGCGCGGTCGCTGGCCCGCGGCCTCGGCGGCGAGCACGGTCGACAGCAACGGGCTCTTGGCGGCCGGCTCGCGCAGCCCGAGCTCGCCGAAGCAGAACAGCGCCGCGAGGTGAACCAGGAACGCGGCGACCGCGCGGACATCGGCCTCGTCGGGCGCGCGCTCCAGCATCTGCTCGAACGCCGCGGCGAGCCGGGCCGGTCCGGCGATCTGGTCGCGCGGCGCGGCGTCGGGCACCAGCCGATAGGCGATCGCGCGCGCGAGCTCCGCGTCCCGCAACAGGAACACCGCGTCCTCCCAGTGCAGCGGCGGCGCACCGGGGTGCGCGTCGAGCAGCTGGGTCAGCGGCGTGCGGCGGAGCAGCGTCGCGACCACCGGCGCGGTGTCGGGCACCGCGAGCAGCTCCTCGAAGTCGACCACGGTGACGTCCTCGCGGACCCGGCGCACGCCCTTCCACGTGGTCAGCCGGCGCGGCGGCTTCTGGCCCTGGAACCGGGCCCGCCCGGTCCACCACGACACGGTGATGTCGCTGCGCGTCAGGTGGAACACGTTGTGGAGCAGCGCGTGGCGGGCCATCACCCGCGTGCGATCGCGGGTCAGCGGCCGGCTGACCTGGGCCAGCGCGGTGTCGATCACCTTGCGCCGGACGCGATCGCTGACCGACCACTCCTCGGCGCGCGGGTGGACCAGGAACAGCGCATTGTGCAGCCCGACTGCGAGCGCCAGGTCATCGCCCTCGAGCACCAGCGCCGGCGGCCGGCACACCAGGGTCGACAGCACCGCGGTCCGCGCCTCGTCGACCGCGGTCAGCTCGACGCTGGCGCCGTCGAGCTCGACCTCCCAGCGCTCGGAGTCGGCCAGCGGGATCGGCGCGGCGATGTGCAGCTCGCCGCCGGCGACCAGCGGGTGGACGAACCGGGCCAGGAAGTCCGAGACCTGCGGGCGCGCCATCACTTCCCCGGCAGCAGCTTGCGATCGGGCGCGTCGGGGAACCCCCACAGCGCGAACCGGCCGACCGCGTCGTTGACCACGTGGGCCTCGGCGGACGGCTCGGCGGCGTAGTCGAGCCCGCCGACCTGCTCGACCTCGAGCTTGGCCAGCGAGCGGCGCTCCAGCGAGGTCAGCGTGGCCTCGCTGACCTGGAACGGCTTGCCGTCGGTGGTGAACACGGTGACCACGCCGGCCTGGTGGCCGAGCGCGCGGGCCAGCACCTCGGCCGACACCCGCGGCACGACGTCCATGCCGAGCGGCACGAGCAGCCCCGGGGTCAGCTCGCACAGCAGCTGGCCGAGCGGGATGACGTCGAGGTTCTCCGAGCCGAGCACCAGGATCCCGCGATCGGTGGCCGCGACCCGGTGGCCGCGCAGCGACACCGGCGGCAGCGCGAACAGGATCCGCTTGAGCCGCGAGGCGTGCTCCAGCGGGATCAGCGTCGCGACCACCCGGCGCGGCGGCCCCATCGCGGCGGCGAGCTTGAGCGGCACCCCGATCGGCTCGAGCGGCCCGCCGCCGTGGCGCCGCGGCTCCTTGGGGCGCTCCATCTGGAGGTCGACCCGGGTCAGGTCGCCGATGTCGCTCAGCGCGAGCGGCCCGGGCAGCACGTCGACCCGGTCGTGGGGCCAGAACACGTGGAACGTGTCAGCGGGAAACACCGACGTGCACGACGCGAGATCGATCGGATGCTCGTAGCCGACTGCGACCGCGGCGGTCGCCCCCGCCGGACGGAACACGTCGATCCCGGGCGTGCCGAGGAACAGCGCGAGGATCCGCTCGGGCAGCGCGTGGACCCGGATCAGCATGTAGCCGCGATCGCGCGCGTGGTCGTCGAACGCGCTGGTCGCCCCCGGCGTGAACAGCCCGGCCTGGGCCTCGACCCGGTTGCGCCACAGGTAGCGGATGATGCCCTCGGACAGCCCGCGGGCGACCGCGAGGTAGAGCTCGCCGCGGTCGTCGATCTCGAGGTTCTCGCCGCCCGGCAGCTTGCGGATCGACAGCCGGAACAAGAGGCGCGCGAACGGCAGGTCGCCCTCGCGGACGTAGCCCTGGGCGAACTCGTCGCCGTGGACCATGAAGTCGGTGGTCGCCGGCATCGTGCCGATGTCGACCGCGTCGTAGCCGTACGGCGAGCGATCGTCGCGGTACTTCACGAAGTGCTTGGCGGTGCCGGTGTACGTCGCGCCGCCGACCAGCCGGCACAGCCGCGCCGCGCGGTCGGCCGCGTACGACGACACCGCCGGGATCTGCACGACGATCTCGCGGCTGCCCAGCGCGGTGCGGCACTTGGTGATCGTGAGGTTGGGCAACAGCTCGTCGAGCGCCGCCTCCGACGAGTACAGCCGGAACCACGACACGGCGCCCTCCAGCGTGGGGAACGTCATGACGCAGAACCGGCCGAGCAGGATCCCGCGCGGATCGGGCGCGACCCCCGGCGTGAAGAACCGGGTCTGCCCCTGCGCGACGTGCTCGAGCGCCATCGCCGGCCAGCCTAGCATGGCGCCCCTGCGGCACGACGCCGGCCGCCCCGCGCTGTCATCCGCGATAGACGACCTGCGCCGCCCGGTCGACGCCCGCCGCTGATGACGGCCGCCGCCGTCAGGGTCAAGCCCCGGATCGTGCGCAATCCGTCCCTCGGTACGCGGCCTGCACGAGCGACCGAGCAACCAAGAAAGGCTCACCCGCATGCACACACTCGAAGCGATCGACCTCGATGAGCTCGTGACGGTCACCGGCGGCGCCGACGGCGATCCTCCGGCCACGCCGGACACCAGCCGGGAGCAGACCCTCGCCAGCAGCAACCCCGGCGTCCCCGCCCGGGGCACGCAGGCGGGCCTGCTGGGTGGCTAGCGGCGCAAGACCGTCCAGCGCGATCGCCTGAACACGATCAGCCACTTGGCCGTGACGCGGCCTCGCGTCTTGACGCCATCTTTACGCCCGGGCCGCCCGCGTTGACGCCATCGATACGCCGAGGCCGATAGGCCTAGGTGTCATGCAGAATCTCGCGTCGCGTCTGTTCGGCCGGGCGCGAGACCTCCGCGATCCGAAGGTCTTCCACCAGATGTCGCTGGTGGCGTTCCTGGCCTGGGTCGGGCTCGGCGCGGACGGTCTGTCGTCGTCGTCGTACGGCCCCGAGGAGGCGTTCAAGGCGCTCGGCCACTTCGAGCCCGACGGCTGCTACGGCGCGGCCGGCAACGCGCCGTGCCAGTTCATCCCCGACTTCGGCTACCTCGCGGTGTTCCTCGCGGTCGCGATCGCCGCCACGGTGTTCATCATCTCGTGGGGCTATCGCCGCATCATCGAGGAGTTCCCGCACGGCGGCGGCGGCTACATCGTCGCCAGCAAGCACCTCGGGCCGTACGTCGGCGCGGTGTCGGGCTCGGCGCTGCTGGTCGACTACGTCCTGACCATCGCGATCTCGCTCGCCGCCGGCGGCGACGCCGTGTTCAGCTTCCTGCCCGGATCGTGGCTGCCCTACAAGCACACCACCGTGCTCGCCGTGCTCGCGATCCTGACCGTGATGAACCTGCGCGGGGTCAAGGAGTCGGTCAAGATCCTGACCCCGATCTTCCTGATCTTCCTGCTGACCCACGCGTTCCTGATCTTCGGCGCGGTCGGCAGCCACCTCGGCCGGGCCGGCGAGGTCGCGGCGATGATCTCCAGCGAGGGCAGCCGCCACATCTCGGCCGGCGGCGCGATCGGCGTGCTGCTGATCTTCCTGCGCGCGTTCTCGCTCGGCGGCGGCACGTTCACCGGCATCGAGGCGGTGTCCAACGGCATGGCGATCATGCGCGAGCCGCGGATCCGGACCGCCAAGCGCACGATGCTGCTGATGGCGACCTCGCTCGCGATCACCGCCAGCGGCATCCTGCTCGCCTATCTCCTGCTCCACGTCCTGCCGCGCAACGGCAAGACCATGAACGCGGTGCTCGCCGAGAACTTCGTCGGCGACGGCGCGCTCGCCAGCGCGTTCATCGCGATCACCCTGGTGTCCGAGGGCGCCCTGCTGTTCGTCGCCGCCCAGGCCGGCTTCGTCGATGGCCCGCGCGTGATGGCCAACATGGCGCTCGATCAGTGGATGCCGCACCGGATGGCCGCGCTGTCCGAGCAGCTGACCATGAAGAACGGCGTCTACCTGATGGCCGGCGCCGCCGCGGTCCTGTTGCTCTACACCCACGGCTCGGTCGACGCCCTGGTCGTGATGTACAGCATCAACGTGTTCATCACGTTCACGCTGTCGAACGTCGCGATGATCCACCACGCGTTCCACGTCCGGCAGCCGGGCTGGCGCCGCGCCGCCCTGATCCACGGCCTCGCCGCCTCGGTGTGCGGCATGATCCTGATCATCACCGTGATCGAGAAGTTCACCGAGGGCGGCTGGGTCACCACCGTGATCACCGCGGCGCTGGTCACCGTGTGCTTCCTGATCCGCACCCACTACCGCGCCGTCGGCGCCAAGGTCGTCCAGCTGTCGGCCGAGCTCGCGATCGAGGCCGCGCCGCCGGTCGCCCCGCCGCCGCCCGACGAGCTCGATCCCGATCGACCGACCGCGGTCGTGCTCGCCGGCGGCTACGGCGGCCTGGGCCTCCACACCCTGCTCCAGATCCCGCGCGTGTTCCCCGGCCAGTTCCACCAGGTCGTGTTCGTCGCCGCCGGCGTGATCGACGCCGGCGCGTTCAAGGGCAAGGACGAGATCGACCGGATGCGCGACAACATCGAGCGCGACCTCGCCCGCTACGTCGCGTTCGCCCGCGACCACCTCGGCTGGTCCGCCGAGAGCGACTCGGCGATCGGCACCGAGGCGGTCACCGAGCTCGACCGGCTGTGCCGCGAGGTCGCCCTGCGGTTCCCGCGCTCGGTGTTCTTCGCCGGCAAGCTGATCTTCCAGCGCGACAGCTGGTACCAGCGCCTGCTCCACAACGAGACCGCCGCCGCGGTCGAGCGCCGGCTGCAGTTCGCCGGCCTGCCGATGATCGTCATGCCGGTCCGGATGTTCCACTGACCGACGAAGCTCTGTCCGCCGGCTCGCGCGATCGCATACTATGCCCCGGCCATGAAGGGCCTGGGTCTTGCGCTGATCGGGAGCCTGGCGGCCATCGCGTGCGGCTCCGTCCAGAGCAACCCCGGCAACGGCGGTGACGCCGGCGGCGGCCCCGGCAGCGATCCGGGCGGGGATCCCGGCAGCGATCCGTACACCCCGCCGTCGGACGCGCTGGTGTGGCCCAACGCGCAGAGCAGCGCGAACTCGGACCCGTGGCTGGTCCAGAACCACGATCGGATCACGCGGCTGCGGCCGCGCGTGCTGGCGATCAACTTCGTCGACCGGACCGCCGGCGACGGCGTGGTGACCGACAACCGCCTGATGCACAAGCTCGACGCCGATCTGATCGCCGCGCTGGCGGCCGGCTCGACGTACCACGGCTACCAGCATCCCGAGGCGGTGCCGGATCTGGAGTACGAGCTGGTCAAGGAGGTCGATCTCGGCGATCGCGGCAACCCGCCCACCGGGTGGTCGCACCTGAACAGCGCGCGCTATCCGTTCAAGTGCGACGCGAGCGCGCCGTACCAGTTCGACTACGCGGCGCTGTTCACCCAGGCGTATGCCGACCTGTACGGGATCGCCGATCCGGGCAGTCCCGGTCACAACCTCACGCTGTGCGAGCTGATCCAGCGCGGCCAGATCAACGAGGTGTGGCTCGGCGTCAACGGCGACCCCGATCCGTTCAGCTGTGCGAACGGCGTCGGCGTCCCGGACTTCCAGCTGCGGGAGGTCGTCGAGCTCAAGCAGACGTACGACGCGCAGGGCAACCCGCTGCGCGGTCAGTTCGAGCCGTGTGCCGGCAACGGCTGCCTGGCCAACGACGACGCGGCCGCGCTCGCGGCGTGCGGTCGATCGATCCGCCTGCTCTACATCAACGAGACCCGCGGCGTCGGCTGCGCAGTGCACAGCCTGGGTCACGGCATCGAGTGGACGGCGACGTCGGACGCGGTCCCGGCGTTCTCGGCGGGCTTCGTGCCGTTCGCCAACTTCGATCTGAACCGGTTCGGCGCGAGCTTTCCGCCGAAGGCCTACGACATCTCGTGCCCCGCGGCGTCCCCGCTGTGCATCTCGTACCCGACCGACAACGCGATGGCGTTCCCGTACGGCACCGGCACGCTCACCGCGAGCCCGCTGGACCAGGGCTGCGGCAACGTGCACTTCCCGCCCAACGCGCGCGGCAACTACGACGACGGGAACCCGCAGGGCGTGCTGTCGACGTGCGAGACGTTCGGGCTCGGCAACGGCAAGGACCGGCTCGTGCTCTACACCGACGCGAAGTCACAGCGCTACGACGGCGTCGCGCCGGACTGCGAGGGCGGCTGGCAGGTGTACTGGCGCCAGAGCTTCCCCGGCTTCGCGACGACCGCGGTCGGCCGCGACCGGGCGCCGCTGCACAACTGGTGGCCGTACCTGTTCTACTGATTCACAGGTCGATCTGCGTGCCGATCTCGATCACCTGCTCCGATGGGATCGCGAAGTACGACGTCGCGCTGACGGCATTGCGGGCCAGGAACGCGAACACCTGCTCGCTGAGCGGACCGAGCCTGCCCTTGGCGGTCGCCAGGAACGTCTCGCGGCCCAGGTAGTAGGTGGCGTCGGCCAGATCGATCCCGAGCTTGCACCGGGGGCCGGCGGTGATCAGCGCGGCGGGGATGTCGGTCTCGTCCATGTAGCCGTAGTGGGCGATCACGCGGACGAAGCCCTGCTCGAGCTCGTGGACCTCGACCCGCTCGCCGGCGGCGATGTACGGCACGTGGGCGAACACGATCGTGAGCAGCACGACGCGCTCGTGCAGCGCGTGGATGCGCTCGATGTGGTGCTCGAGGATCATCGGGATGCCGCTGGACGTCGAGGCGAGGAAGATCGCGGTGCCCGGCACGCGCGCCGCGACCCGCTGGTCGAGCGTGGCGAGGAACTGATCCTCGGGCCGCGAGTGCGATCGGGTGTACCCGGCGAGCGCGGTGCGACCGAGCCGCCATACCACCATCACGATGAAGAACGCCGCGCCGACCAGCACCGGGACATAGCCGCCGTCGACGAACTTGAGCAGATTCGCGGCGAAGAACGGCAGGTCGAACGACAGGAACAGCACCAGCAGCGGCAGCGCCTTCCAGCGCGGCCAGCCCCAGGTCCGGCGGGTCACCAGGTAGAACGCGACGCTGGTGATCGCCATCGTGCCGCTGACCGCGATGCCGTAGGCCGCGGCGAGCCGGCTCGACTCCTGGAACCCGATGACCAGCAGGCAGCAGGCGATCGCGAGCCCCCAGTTGATCGCCGGCACGTAGATCTGACCCTCGGCGTGAACCGACGTGTGGCGGATCTCGACCCGCGGGAACAGCCCGAGCTGGATCGCCTGGTGGGTCAGCGAGAACACGCCGGTGATCAGCGCCTGCGACGCGATGATCGTCGCCAGCGTCGACAGCGCGACCAGCGCGTAGGTCCAGATCCCGACCGGCACCAGCGCGAAGAACGGGTTGGCCAGCGTTGCCGGATCGGCCAGCACGTGCGCACCCTGGCCGAAGTAGCACAGCACCAGCGCCGGCATCGCCAGCGCGATCCACGCCATGCGGATCGGCCGGGCGCCGAAGTGCCCCATGTCGGCGTACAGCGCCTCACCGCCGGTCAGGCACAGCACCACCACGCCGAGGATCGGGAACCCAGGCAGGCCGTGGCGCACGAAGTAGCTCACGCCGTAGCTCGGCGACAGCGCGCGCAGCACGCCCGGGTTGCCGATGATCTGGATCAGCCCGAGCACGCCGATCGTCACGAACCACAGCACCATCACCGGGCCGAACAGCCGGCCGACCGCGCCGGTGCCGCGGCGCTGGATCGCGAACAACCCGATCAGGATCGCCAGCGTGATCGCGACGATCAGCCCGACCGAGAACGCCTGGGGCGCGGCCAGCTTGAGGCCCTCGATCGCGCTCAGCACCGAGATCGACGGCGTGATGATGCCGTCGCCGAACAGCAGCGCCGCGCCCGCGACGATCATCATCGTGATCCCGTCGAGCCGCCTCGCGCCCTCGGGGATCAGCGCGAGCAGCGCCAGGATGCCGCCCTCGCCGCGGTTGTCGGCGCGCATGATGAACGCGAGGTACTTCACGCCGATCACCACCGTCAGCCCCCAGAAGATCAGCGACAGCACGCCGAGGATGTCGTCCGCGCCGCTGGCCTCGGTCCCCGCCAGCTGCAGCGTGTACAGCGGGCTGGTCCCGATGTCGCCGAACACCACGCCGAGCGCGCCCACCGCGAGCGGCAGCAGCCGCGTGTGGCGGCTCGCCTCACCTGCCGGTTCTGCCGTCATCGCGGCGACCGTACTGGAACGCCCCGTGCGGGACGATGGCTTCCGGCCGCGATCTTTACCGGTTCTTGACGGAAGCCCCCGGCGGTCTTGATCCGAGCGCACCTCCGGGCGCGGTACGCCTGAGACAGCGCCATGCGGCCCTATCGCGAGATCCCGACCGACCCCCAGGCGCGCTCGGCTCCGAGCGAGGAGCGGATCCTCTACACGGCGCTGTGCGCGGTCGGCGCGATCCCGGTCGCGATCGCGCTGCTGCGCGGCGGCGGGTTCGGCGTCGAGGCGACGATCGGCCTGCTCATGGCGCTCGCCGGCCTCGCGGGCCTGGTCGCCTCGGCGCGCGTGGCTCGTCCGCGACCGCGCTGATCAGTTGGTCTTGAGCTGGACGTCGACCCGGCGATCGTTGCGCCAGCCGGCCTCGTCGGTGCCGGTCGCCTCCAGGGCGCCGCGCGTGGTCACCGCCATCTGCCCCGCGCCGACGCCGAGCCGGCCCAGGTACTGGCTGACCGAGTTGGCGCGGCGCGAGCCGAGGCCGAGGTTGTACTCCTCCGTGCCGCGCGGATCGGCGCGGCCGATCAGCGCGACCGCCTTGCCCTTGGCGGCGCCGCTGGTCAGGCACGTGGCGAGCTGGTCGAGCACGGTGCGGTCCTCGGGGGTCAGCTCGTCCTTGTCGAAGTCGAACTTGGGGTTGGTCGTCTCGGGCGCCTTGATGTTGCACATCGCCGCGAGATCGCCCGACAGCGCGATGCTGGGGCTGACCTTGGTGTCCTTGTCGACGGACGGCGGCGGCGTCTCGACCGGCGGCGCCTCGGGCGTGGCGGCGACCGGCGCGGCGGGCTTGACGACCTTGGGCTTGTCGCCGCCGCAGCCCGCGGCCGCGGCGAGGACGAGGAGGAGGGTCATGGTCTTCATGCGCCGCATCCTGACACAGAAAGCTGCACCGTCACGCGATCTGGCAGGCCGGGTGCGCTAGATCGATGAGGTCCCATGAATCGGTCCGCCCTCGCCTCCCTGTGGTGTGTGCTCGTGCTCGTGGTGACCGGATGCGGGCGCAAGGCCGACGCTCCGGCCCGGGCCAAGGAGGACGCGGCGCCGGCGGCCGCGCCGCTCGCGATGCCCGCCCTCGGGGTCGACCAGATCCGCCGGTTCAACTACATCGTCGAGGCCGGATCGGCGGCGTACGACAAGGCGGTCGCGGCGTACCGCAAGAAGGACTGGCCCGCGGTGCGCGCCGCGGCCGAGGCAGCGCTCGGCAAGGATCCGATGCACCTCGGCGCGCACCGGCTGCTCGCGGCCGCGCTGGCGCAGACCGGCGAGCCGGCGGCGGCGGTCGATCACCTGGTGACCGTGCTCGCAGCGGATGCCCTGCAATACGCCCCGACGCTCGACGAGGACGACCTGAAGAGCTTCATGGCGTCGCCGCACGGCCAGGCGGTCGCGGCGCTCGCGGCGCGGATCCGCGACGAGTCCGGACGGCGGATCGCGGGCGGGCTGTGGCTGGTCGGCCGGCGCAGCCCGTTCCGCTGGCCCAGGGAGCTCGGGGTCCAGCCGTCGGCCAGCCGCGGTGAGCTGTACGCGTTCGACCGCGACTCCCGGCGCTACTTCCGGCTCACCCACACCGACCACCAGGTCGTCGGGTTCGTCCGCGCGGCGGCGGGCAACGAGGTCGCGCTGGTCGGGTTCGACAAGATCGACCGGCCCAGGGACGCCGGGGCCGACGCCGCGCCGCAGTTCGCGCGGCCGTGGATCCAGGTCTACGACGCGGCGCAGTGGAAGCCGGCGACGCCGCGGATCCACCTGCCCGCCGCCCGCGAGGTCGCGCTCGGCTACGCCGCCGGCGACCAGCTGCTGGTGGCGACGGCGCAGGCCACCGGGCGGTGGACGGTCGGCGAGCCCGCGGTGTCGTCGGTCGACCGCGCGACCGGCAAGCTGACCAAGCTGACGACCGCGCTGCCCGCGACCCGCGTGGTGGTGTCGCTCGACGAGGGCCACCTCGTCCGGGTGCCGGACGGTGTGGTCGCGGCGTGGACCGGCGACCCGCCGGTGACCGCCAGCCTCAAGACGCCGGCCGGCAAGCCGATCCAGATCCCGGAGTCGGGGGCGGCGGCGCAGGCGTCGATCGCGGTGTCGCCGGACGGCGGCCACGTCGCGTTCGCCACCGCGGTCGACCCGTGCGCCAAGGACACCGCGCCGTCGCTGTATGTCGCCGACGCGGCGAGGGGGACCTACCACCACGTGCTGTCGGCGAAGAGCCGGTTCGCGACCCGCTGGCTCGACGCAGGCGTGCTCGCGTACGAGGACGGCGACGGCGCGATCCGGCTATGGGACACCGCGACCGGCCGGCAGGTCGCGCGGCTCGAGAGCCGCAGCGGGGACGATCGCTCCGGCCTGGCGCTCGACGCGCTGTCGCTCGCCGGCGCGCCGCTGTGCAAGCAGACACCGCCCACCGTCGACACGGCCGGCTCCGGATCCGGAGATGAGCCGCTACCCCCCGAGGAGCCGGGCGGCGCAGGGTCGGCCACCGGGTCGGCGGGGTCCGCGTCCGGCCCCGTGACCACGCCGCAGTGAGGGTGTTTTGGCTATGATGCCGGCGTGCGCATCTACCTGGTCCGCCACGGCGACGCCGTCCCGGAAGAGGACGCCGGCAGCGACCGCGATCGCTGGCTGTCCCCGCGCGGCCGCGAGGCCGGCCGGGTGCTCGGCCGGCTGCTCCGCGAGCAGGCCGTCGCGCCCGACGTGATCCTGTGCTCGCCGCTGCCGCGCGCGGTGCAGACCGCCGAGCTGCTCGCGGCCAGCCTCGACTACCTGGGCATCGTGACCTCGCTGCGCTGCCTGGAGCCCGCCGCGCAGCCCCGGGTCGCCGGCAACGCGATCCTGTCCGCCGGTGCCTCGGTGATCGCGGTCAGCCACGAGCCGGCGATCTCGGCGCTCGGCGCGTACCTGCTGGGCGTCACGGCGTTTCCGCAGTTCCGCACCGCGCAGTGCTGCGCGATCGAGAACGGCAAGCCGACGTTCACGGCGCGCGCCGATCTGGGACAGGTCGTCCCGCTGTTCGTGGACGGCTGAGCCGCGGCTTCGCGGCCTGCGTCGAACGCGCGTCAGCCGGCGCGTCCCGCTCCGGCCGGCCGCCCACGCAGGTGGCCCCGACCGGATCGGCGTGGGATAACGTGCGCGATGCGTCCTGGCCTCAAGGTGGGTGCCGTGCCCCGGGTGGTACCCCGGGCCGTTCCCCGGCTCGTTGCCCCGCTTGCGCTCGCCGCCGCCCTGGCCGCCTGCGCGGCCGGCAAGTCGAGCGAGCGCGGCGACGAGGACGTGCCGCACCGCGCGCACAGCGGCGATCCGTTCGCAGCCGCGGCGGACTTCAAGCCGGTGGCGTTCCACGTCGAGGTCAAGGGCCACGGGCGGCCGGTGGTCATGATCCCGGGCCTGGGCTGCCCCGGCGAGGTCTGGGACGACCTGGTCGCACACCTCGGCGACGACTACGAGTCCCACGTGCTGACGCTCGCCGGGTTCGCCGGCCAGGACGCGATCGACGAGCCGCTGTCGGCGGCGGTGCGCCGCGACCTCACGCGCTACATCCGGTCGCGCCGGCTCCGCGATCCGGTCATCGTCGGCCACAGCATGGGCGGGTTCATCGCGTACTGGATGGCGTCGTACCACCCCGAGCTGGTCGGCCCGGTGATCGTCGTCGACGCCGGGCCGGCGCTGTCGGGCGACCTCGACGAGGCCAAGGCGCTGCGCGCGCGATGGAAGTACGCCGACGACGACGAGTTCCACGCCGGGATGCGCGCGGCGTTCATGTCGATGAGCAGCGCCGCCAAGAAGATGGCGCCGGTCGCCGACGCGGTCATCCGCTCCGACCGGCGCGCGATCGGCGACGCGATCTACGAGATGATGACCACCGATCTGACCGACAAGGTCAAGGACATCACGGCGCCGGTCCTGGTGATCGCCGCCGACGGTTACTTCCAGGGCCGGATCCGGTCGCAGATCGAGACCATCCCGGATCACGAGATGATCGTCGTGCCGCACACCCATCACTTCGTCTGGTACGACGACCCCGACGGGTTCTTCAAGGCGGTCGACAAGTTCCTCGACGATCACCCCGCGAAGTAGCGGCGCCGCTACCCGAACACCTGGCGGGCGCGCGCCGCCAGTCCCCATGCCACGCTGGTCAGCTCCTCGCCGCCGACCAGCTTGGCGTCGCCGAACCGGACGGCGAGCTGAGCCCGCACCGCCGGGACCAGCGACGTCCCGCCGGTCGCGAACACCCGGTCGATGTCGCGCTCGGCCACGCCGGCGCGCGCGAGCACGTCGTCGAGCACCTGCTCGATCGCGGCGAGGTCGGCGGCGATCCAGTCCGCGAACCCGGTGCGCAGGATCGGCAGGTCGAGGTCGATCGCCTCGAGCGCGACCCGGTCGGCGTCGCTCGCCGACAGCCGGACCTTGGCGCCCTCGACCGCGCGGTGCAGCACCAGGCCGAGGTCGTCCTCGACCACCCGCACCAGCCGGCCCAGCCGCGCCGGCTCCAGCGCGCCGCGCGCGACGCGATCGAGCAGCCGCAGGGTCGCCTCGTCGCGCAGGAACGACAGGTAGTGCCAGCGCCGGAGGTGGCCGTACAGCCACGCCGGCACCGGCGCCTCGCCGCCCATCTCGTCGCGATAGCGCGTGCCGCGGCCGAGCGCGGGCGCGACGATCGCGTCGATCACGCGGGCGTCGAACGCATCGCCCGACACGCCGATCCCGCCGGTCGCCAGCACCGTGCCGCTCGGCACCCGGATCACCGTGAAGTCGGTGGTGCCGCCGCCGAAGTCGGCGACCACGATCTGCTCCTCGCGATCCAGCCGCGCCGCGTACCGCGCCGCCGCGCCGACCGGCTCGTACTCGAACACCACCTCATCGAACCCCGCCTTGGCCAGCGCGTCCTGCATCCGCGCCACCGCGCGCGCGTCGTCGTCCGGCGACTCGGCGCCCCAGTAGCGCACCGGCCGGCCGACCACCGCGCGGCGGCCGAGGTCGACCGGCGCCGCCGCGCGGACCTGCTTCAGGTACGCCGCGATCATGTCGTCGATCTGCCAGCGTCTGCCGAAGATCGCCGTCCGCGCGAACGCCGCGCTCGCCAGGTGCGACTTGATCGACTGGATCAGCCGGCCCTCCCCCTCGGTCTCCAGGTAGCGCGCGATCGCCGGCGCGCCCGCCGTCAGCCCGCCGCCGGGCTCGAAGTACAGCACGGTGCGCCAGTGCGGTGCACCGGCGAGCGGCACCAGCTGCACGACGCCGCGCTCGTCGGCGACCGCGATCGCCGAGTTGGTCGTTCCAAAGTCGATGCCCACGAAACCAGGACTGCCCATGACGCCGTTGTCGGCGATCCGATTTCGCTTTACTAGCTATCGCGTTCTCCCTATCCTGTTGGAGCCAATCGGGATGACTGGCGCCCCCCGCGGTGCCGGCCGGCCGGAGCCAGCCCCGGGCCAAGCTGCGCTAAGCTCGCGCCCGTGCCGGACGCGCCGATCGTGATCACGGGCCACGCCTACGGCCGGCGCGCGACCCTCGAGCTCGCCGGCGATCGCCTGATGTGGCGGGCCCAGCGCGGCGCGCGCCGGATCGCCGAGAACATCGCGACCACCATCCACGACGTGCGCGGCGCGCGCTGGCTCGACCTCGCGTGGAGCCGCGGCGGCGCCGCGCTGCTCGGCATCGGCGCGATGTGGGCGGTCACCCAGAGCCTCGCCGCCGGGCTCGCCGCCGGCGCGGTTGGCCTCGCGATGCTCGTGTTCCGCCGCATCAGCCCGCGCCACTTCCTCGTGCTCGACATCGGCGATCGCCGCCTGGTCCTGCGCGTCACCGGCGGCTCGGCGCCGTCCGCCCGCGCCCTCGCCGGCCGGATCCAGCGCGCCCTCGCCAGCGGCGAGCTGCCGCGCACGCCGCCGGTCCTGCCGTGAGCGCCGCGGAGTCAGCGCCTGCGCTGGCGGTGGTCAGTCCTCGAACACCGCGGCGAGCGAATCAGCGACCAGCACGCGCCGGAGATAGTGGTCGACCACCGCGGGTGTCGCTGCTTGCAGGCGGGCTTCGTACGTCGCTTCCAGCATCTGGGCCCCGAACTTTGAGCTGAGCAGGGAGCGCAACGCGGCGATCCGTCCTTCCTCGCGGCCCTTCGCGAGGCCTTGCTTGCGGCCTTCCTCGAGCCACTGTTCGGCGATGGTCATGGCGACGTCCTCGGCGTGGGGGCCAAGCTTGCGGATCTTGGCACGGAGTTGGTCGTGGTGCACCGGATCTATCACTCGAAACATGTATGTCAACAGCGTGGTGGTTGCGTCGATACCGGCCGGCGCTCGTTCCGCCTCGGCAAAGGTCACGACCCAGGTGTCAAAGTTGTCCAGCAAGCGCCACGGAGCACGAGCGTCGCGCAGCAGCCTTCAGGAACAGCCCCTGGCGCGGCGCGCGCGCATCGGTGAACGCGCCCTTGACGTGCCCGAACAGCTCGCTCTCCAGCAGCGCCTCGGGGAGGGCCGCGCAATTGATCGCGACAAACGGCCCGGTGGAGCTGCGACCGCGCTGGTGAACGGCGCGGGCGACCAGCTCCTTGCCGGCACCGCTCTCACCGGTGATCAGCAGCGTCGGTGACGGCGACGCGATCGACGAGCTCCTTGAGCTTCTGGACCGGCGCACTCGCGCCGAGCATCTGATCGACGCCGCGGGCGTCAGACACGACCTGGCGGAGGCGCTTGACCTCGTCGCGGAGCCGGCGGTGCTGGATCGCACGCGACAGGGTGAGCCGCAGGGCCTCGACATCGAACGGCTTGGTGATGAAGTCATACGCGCCCACGCGGATGGCGCTGACCGCAGAGTCGAGGTTGCCGAATGCGGTGATCATCACGACCGGCACGTCGGGGCGGTTGGCCGTGACGCGCTCGCAGAACGCGAACCCATTCATCCCTTCCATGTGTAGATCGGTGACCACGACGTCGAAGTCCTGCTCGTCGAGCAGCTTCAGGGCATCGGCCGCCGAGGTCTTCCAGGTCACCACGAACCCGCGGCGCGTCATCGCCTTGGTCAGCGTCTCTGCCATGCTCTGGCCGTCATCGACGAGGAGGACATCTCCGATCGTCTGCGATCCTTCACCTCTTCGCGGCGATCAAACTTCCCGGTGTCTGCATGTCTTTCCCGGCGCCTGCATGTCCCATGAGGCCGGCCTCCAAGTGGCCGATCTCGTTGCGACACGAGCGGCGCCGAGGCCGCCCGACGTCGTGCACGCGCCCGTCGACACCCGTCCATGGCGCGCCTTGTGATGCAACTGCGATGGTCTCCGATCGACGACGAGCGTCGATTCACGCCTGGGCTCGGTCGGCGTTGACAGTCGAGTGCGCCGCGATCACCGCCTCAGTGGTCAACATGAGCGAGGCGACCGACGCGGCGTTCTGGAGCGCGACGCGAACCACCTTGGTCGGATCGATGACGCCGGCCGCGATCAGATCTTCGTAGCGATCGGTAGCGGCATTGTAGCCGTAGCCATCCGTGCCCTCGCGGACCTTGTTAACAACGACAGCGCCTTCGACGCCGCTGTTCTGCGCGATCTGTCGGAGCGGCTCTTCGAGCGCGCGCCGGATGATGTTCACGCCGTATCGCCGATCGTCGTCGAACACGAGCGCGGCGAGCGACAACGTGCAGCGAATCAGTGCGACCCCGCCACCTGCCACGATGCCCTCCTCCACGGCCGCTCGCGTCGCGTGCATCGCATCTTCGACGCGCGCTTTTTTCTC
>DATAPF010000087.1:0-5955 GCA_036265355.1 Kofleriaceae bacterium
GTCCGCGGTCGGCTGCGGGGTTGCAGCCCGAGGCTGGCACAGGCTGGCACCCACGTGGGCGTCGCCGTCCGCGGCGGCGGCGCGGTGACCGATCGATTCCGCGGAATCGTCGGCTCTCTTGGGCGGCTGCCATGGCGAGCGGTGGCGAGCGGTCCGAAAGGGGCTTTCGAGGCGCGATCGCGGGACGTCAACGCGAGCTCGCCGTGGGCGCCCGCGAGCAGGATGGGGTCGGACGCCGCGCCCGTGATTACGATTGGCACTCGTTGCCCCCGCACATACCTAACGCGGTCCGCGCGGGCGCCGGTGGTGATTCGGCGGGCGCGGCTCCGACGCCCATCCGCGCAGCAGCCCACGGCGAGTCGCGTGTGCGCGTTCTCCCGGGCGCTCTGCCCTGCAGAGTCCCTGGACCAGGCGGCCGGCGCTGCCGCCAGTGCGTCAGCCCGCAGCCCGCAGCCCACACCGCCGGGAGATCTGGGAGGCCGGCACCGTCCCGGGTGCGCGGTTGAGGGTAGGCTAGCCGCCATGTACACCCACGCGAAGACCGTGTTCGCCCAGGCGCTCGCCGAGATCG
Organism: Kofleriaceae bacterium; assembly: GCA_036265355.1. Lineage (GTDB taxonomy): Bacteria > Myxococcota_A > Polyangia > Haliangiales > Haliangiaceae > JABFXX01. Next base: position 572 of record DATAPF010000087.1, read on the forward strand.
AGGAGGCGGGGCTGTGGAAGCACGAGCGCATCATCGCGTCGCCGCAGGCGGCGCACATCCGTAGCGAGGGCCGCGAGGTCGTCAACTTCTGCGCCAACAACTACCTCGGGCTGTCGAGCCACCCCCAGGTGACCGCCGCGGCGCGCGCCGCGCTCGACGATCGCGGCTACGGCCTGTCGAGCGTGCGGTTCATCTGCGGCACCCAGGATCGCCACAAGGAGCTCGAGGCCGCGATCTCGGCGTTCCTCGGCACCGAGGACACCATCCTGTATGGCTCGTGCTTCGACGCCAACGGCGGGCTGTTCGAGACCCTGCTCGGCCCCGACGACGCGGTGATCTCGGACGCGCTCAACCACGCCTCGATCATCGACGGCATCCGGCTGTGCAAGGCCGAGCGACTGCGCTACGAGCATGACGACCTCGCCGACCTCGAGGCCAAGCTCGTGGCGAGCGCCGGCAAGCGGCTGCGCCTGATCGCCACCGACGGCGTGTTCTCGATGGACGGTGACATCGCGCGGCTCGACGCGATCTGCGACCTCGCCGAGCGCCACGGCGCGCTGGTCATGGTCGACGACAGCCACGCGACCGGGTTCGTCGGCCGGACCGGCCGCGGCTCGCCCGAGCTGCGCGGCTGCATGAACCGGATCGACATCTTCACCTCGACGCTGGGCAAGGCGCTGGGCGGCGCGTCGGGCGGCTTCACGTCGGGCCGGCGCGAGGTCATCGACCTGCTGCGCAACCGCTCGCGGCCCTACCTGTTCTCGAACACGCTCGCGCCGCCGGTGGTCGCCGGCTCGCTCGCGGCGCTCGCGCTGATCAGCGAGACCACCGCGCTGCGCGACAAGCTCGAGGCCAACACCGTGCGGTTCCGCGAGGGCATGACCCGGGCCGGCCTGCAGATCCGCCCCGGCAGCCACCCGATCGCGCCGGTCATGCTGGGCGACGCCCGGCTCGCCGTCGAGATGGCGCGCCGCCTGCTCGACCACGGGATCTACGTGGTCGGGTTCTCCTACCCGGTCGTGCCCAAGGGCGCCGCCCGGATCCGGGTCCAGCTGTCGGCCGCGCACTCGACCGACGACGTCGACCGCGCGATCGCCGCGTTCGCCGCGGTCGGCAAGGACCTCGGGGTCGTGCGGTGAAGGCCGAGGCCATCGCCGACAAGATCCGCGTCGCGCTGCCCGACGCACGGGTCGAGCTGACCGACCTGACCGGCACCGAGGACCACTGGCAGGCGACCGTGATCTCGTCGGCATTCGCCGGCAAGTCGCTGATCGAGCGCCACCGGATGGTCATGGCCGCCCTGGCCGCCGAGATGAAAGGCCCGATCCATGCCCTGACCCTGCACGTGAAGACCCCCGACGAAGCATGAAGCGTAATGCGGCGGGTTTTCGGGGTGCGAACTGTGCGGCGTCATGCGACTCTCGGGACCGGAGGACATGGGCGCCGACGCCGCCGCCGAAGAGCCGTTTGGACCTTATCTCGTGTACGAGCGCCTCGGGGTGGGCGGCATGGCGACGGTGCATCGGGCGCTGGAGCGCGGGATCGAGGGGTTCGAGCGCATTGTCGCGCTGAAGCGCCTGCTGCCTCACCTCGCGCTCGACGCGACGTTCATCAAGTCGTTCGTGCGCGAGGCCAAGCTCGCCTCGCTGCTCAACCACGTCAACATCGTCCAGCTCTTCGAGCTCGGCCGGGTCGGCACCCAGTACTTCATCTCGATGGAGTACATCGACGGCCGCGACATCCGGCAGATCCTGCGCCACGCGCGCCGGGTGTCCGGACCGCCGCCGATCCACGTCACCGTCGGCCTGCTGCTCCAGCTGTGCGAGGCGCTCGACTACGCCCACCACAAGGTCGATGACCTCGGACACCCGATGGGCCTGGTCCACCGCGACGTGTCGCCGTCCAACGTCCTGGTGACCCACGCCGGGCAGGTCAAGGTCATCGACTTCGGGATCGCCAAGGCGCAGTCGGCCCAGCTGCGGACCCAGACCGGCCGGGTCAAGGGCAAGCTCGCCTACATGGCGCCCGAGGCGCTCGCCGGCAAGGACCTCGACGCGCGCAGCGATCTGTTCGCCGCCGGCGTGATCGCCCACGAGCTGCTCACCGCGCGGCCGCTGTTCGCGAGCAAGAACGAGTACCAGACGCTGATGAAGGTCCAGCGCGGCGAGGTCATGCCGCCGTCGACGTTCAACCAGGCGTGCCCGCCCGAGCTCGACGCGATCGTGCTGCGCGCGCTGGCGCGCAGCCCCGACGACCGGTTCGCCGGCGCCGGCGAGCTGCGCGAAGAGCTGCACGCGATGCGCAAGCAGTACGGCCTGCAGACCGCGGACCGCGACGTCGCGAGCTGGCTGGACTGGGCGTTCCAGCCCGAGGCCCCGAGCGACGCCGGAACCGGCGGGGCGAGCGCGGTGGGCGGCGCCGAGCCCGACCCGCGGGCGCGCAAGCCGCGCCCATCGCGGCCGCGCCGCCAGGACGACGACGAGGCGGTCGAGCTCGCGTGGGGCGGCAACGAGGAGCAAGACAACGGCGAGCCGGTCTTGCTCGACGACGTGCCCGACGTCTCGGACAAGCACCTGCAGAGCGCCAGCGCGCTCGGCGCCGAGGTCCGGCTCGATCTCGACGACCTCGTCGACGACATCCCCACCCCGCTGCCCAGCCACGGCCGGCCGAGCCCGAGCGCCGATCTCGCGGCGCGCACGGTGACCGCGCCGCAGCTGCCGCGCCACGCCGCGCGCAGGGCCGCCGCGGCGCGGATCAGCCGGACGGTCGCCGCCCAGCGCGCCGAGGACAGCCCGCCCCCGATCGCGGCCGCGCCGCCGGTCGGCCCGGCGCCCGCTGGCGACGACGGCGCCACCTCCGTCGAGATCTCGCCGATCGTGCCGGCGGTCCGCAGCGCGCTCGTGCCGTCGCGCGTCCGCACCATCACGATGCCGCCGCGCGCGGTGCCAGCGTCGTCGGTTGCGCCGCGCACCGCCGCCGCAACGTTGCCGCCGCGCATCGTCCCGGCCGGGTCCGAGCCGTCGCGCGGCGTTCCCCTGCCGGCCGCGCCGTCGCGCTCGGGCGCGGTCGCGTCGGATCGTTCGCGCAGCGCGCGCATCCAGTCGGTGTCGGCCACGCCGCGCAGCGGTCCGATCGCCGTGGCGCCACCGGCCGCGGCCCCCGGTGTCGAACCGCCGCCGCTTGCCGCGCCTGCGCCGCGCGAGCGCCGGCCGACCTCGCCGGGCACCGGCGCGACCTCCGCGGACATCACCGCGCCGTCCGAGCCGGTGCTCCAGGGCCGCGACACGCTGCTCGACTTCGCGTCGACCCAGCCCACCCCGGCGTTCCGCCTCGAGGAGCTCGGGCTGGCCGCCGACACGATGCCGGCGATGCCGGCGATGCCGGAGCTCGACGCCAGGGAGACCCCGGTGGCGATGGTGCGGTTCCGCACGCCGACCACGCCGCCCGCGAACACCACGATGCCCGCGGCCGTGGTCCCGCCGCCGCCGAACGCCACCGTGCCGACCGCCGCGCTGGCTCCCGCGATCGCCGCGCCGCCGCTCACCGCGACCCGCCCGCCGGCCGGCGATCTCCGCTCTCCGGCCTCCCCGGCCTCTCCGGCGCCGCCCGCGCCCGCGCCGCGTCCGACGCCACCGGACGTCGTGATGACGACGTCGACCCGCCGGCAGCGGCTGATCACGCCCGCGACCGCGCTGTTCGCCGAGCCCGACCCCGACGCGCCGCCCGCCACCGCGGTCACGACCAGCTTGCACGGCCTGCCCGACGTGCCGCCGGTGTCCCGGCGCCGGGTCACGCTCGGCCGCGTCCTGCTCGTCATCCTCTGCCTCGCGCTGGTCAGCGCCGCGACCACCGCAGCCGGCCTCTACCTGACGAGCGATCAGGACACCGCCCGCGAAACCCAGCCCGCGCCGCCGCCGCCCGGCAAGACGCTCGGCACCGTCCACTTCGCGGTCGCGCCGGCCAACGCGACGATCGCGATCAGCGGCACGCCGGTCACCCGCATGAAGCACGTCGGATCGCCGTGGAGCCCCGAGCTCCCGCCCGGTGGCTACCAGATCGAGATCGATCACGAGGGCTACCAGGGCTGGCTGACGTCGATCGACGTCGTGGCCGGCCAGAGCCAGAACCTGCAGGTCTCGCTCGAGGCGCTCGGTGCGGCGATGATCACCGAGGCCACGCTGGTCGTAGGACCGGCGCCCGGCGGACTCGACATCACGGTCGACGGCGTGGCGTTCGGCAAGACCCCCGGCAAGCTGTCGATCACCGCCGGCCACCACGTCGTCGCGCTGCGCTCCGGCGGCGCCGAGGTCTGGCGCAAGGAGATCGACGTGCGCGCCAGCGCGGTCTACGAGATCCACCCGGCGATCCCGGCCTCCGCGACCCACCCCGCGAACACCGCCTCGACCGCAGCTCCGTCCGGCGCGCCGGCCGCGCCGGCCGCGAACGCGGCGGAACCCGCCACCACGGCCACCGGCCCGGCTGACCCGGGGCCGGCTGCCGAGCCCGGCACACGGTCCACCCCACCGGCGGCGGCGCCGACCGCGCCCGCGGCGTCGCCGACCGCACCCGCGGCGCCCCCGACCGCGCCGGCCGCCCTGGAATCGCCGCGGCCCGCCTCGACGCCCGTCACCGCAACGCCGATCACCGTCCCCTCCTCCGACGTCCAGCGGATCTCCGGCGCCGCGCTGCGCGTTGCGCCGTCCACCGGCACCTCGCTGCCCGCGATGATCACGGCGAAGCTCTGCATCGACGAGGCCGGTCGCGTCACCAGCGCCGAGGTCGTCACGCCGATCGACGCCGACCTCGCGGCCCAGATCACCGGCGCGCTGCGCGCCTGGCTCTATGCGCCGTACCAGGCCGCCGGCGTCGCGCAGCCCGTCTGCTTCCAGATCGCGTTCCGGACCTGAAAGCGCCGGCTCGCTACGGCGCCGCGGCGACGACCGCGCCGTGGAACATGTCCATGCCGCAGGCGAACCCGACCTCGCCGGCCGCCGGCACCGTCACCGGCACGTCGACCGGCGCGCCCCTGGGCAGGTCGACGAGCTTGCCGTCGGGCGTCTTGAGCTGGGAGATGCACGCGGCGTCGTACGTGCGGGTGAACACCAGCACCAGCTTCTCACCCGGCTTGCCGCCGATCCGCTCCGGCCGGTAGCCGTCCTTGCCGGCATCGACCGCGATCCGGCGTACGCCGTCGGGTCCGATCGTCCCCGCCGTGACCGGCGTCGGCCCCGCCGGCGCCTTGGCCTCCTGCTTACAGGCGACGAGGCCAAGCCCGAGGGTGAACGCGACTGCGACGAGCGTGGGGCGAGCCATGTCCCACGATAGCGCAAGTTCCACTTGCGCGAACCGGGGAGGGGACCCCGCGGGCTTTGCCCGTGGGGAGG
>DATAPF010000088.1:0-2024 GCA_036265355.1 Kofleriaceae bacterium
CGCGCGACCACCAGCTCGCTGCCGGTGACGCGATCGCCGTCGAGCTGCACCACTGCACCCGGCGGGCTGGTGGCGAAGCGCAGCGTGATCTGCGCCGGCTCGCCCACCGGAGACCGGGACGCCGCCGGGTGGGGTTCGTCGCTGCCGGGGGCGACCGACGGCGCGACCGGCGTGGCCGGCGCGGCCGGCGCGGGATCCGGAGCCGGCGGTGCGGTCGCGCGGGCGGGTTGCGGGAGCTCGGGCGCCGCCATCGCGGTCCGGGGGCCGTCGTCGGTGCTCCGGCGCGCGATCAGCACGGCGGCGAGCGCCCCGACGGCGACGATCAGGCCGGCGGCGACCACCCGCGGCGCGCGCGATCGCCGCACTGTGATCGCCGGGGTCTGGAGGTCGGCAGGCGCGGTCGGTGCGACGAGCTCGCCGTCCGAGGGCGGCCCCGGTTCGGGTCCTCCGGGGACCGTCTCCTCGGCGGGTGGCTCGGCCGCCTGCAGCGGCTCGGTGACGCCGGAGAACGTCGACGGATTCAGCGTCAGCCGCCGCGAGTCGCCCGCGTCCTCCGGTCCGGGGGTCCGGTGCGATGGGCCGAGCGCGGTGATCCGGCCGGTGCCGTCGCGGAACGCCTGGCGGCAGAACGGCAGCAGCGCCGTCTCCAGCGCGCGCACGCGCGGCCGCTCCTCCGCTGCCTGCGCCATCGCGCGCAGGATGATATCCTCCAGCGTCGGCGGGATGTCGCGGCGGCGCTGGCGCGGCCGCTCGAAGTCGCCCATCGTCACCCGGTACATCAGCGCGTTGTAGTTCTCGGCGCGGATCGGGACGTCGCCGACCAGCATCTCGTACAGGATCACGCCGAACGCATAGAGGTCCGCTGCGGTGGTCACCGTGTTGTCGCCGCGCGCCTGTTCGGGCGACATGTAGTACGGCGTGCCGAGCACGTGGCCGGTCGCGGTCAGCCGGAAGTCGCGCTCCAGGCCGGTGTACCGCGAGATGCCGAAGTCGAGCAGCTTGACCATCTCGCCGCGGCTCTGGCGAACCAGGAACACGTTGTCGGGCTTGAGATCGCGGTGGACGATGCCGGCGCGATGCGCGGCGGCGAGCGGCGACAGGATCGCGCAGCCCAGCTCGCAGGCGTCCTCGATCGCCAGCGGGCCGCTCACCATGAGCCGGCTCGCCAGCGACTCGCCCTCCAGGTACTCCATGACCAGGAACGGCTCGCCGTCGGCGCTGGTGCCGATATCGGTGACCTGGGCGATGCCCTCGTGGCCGATCTGCGAGGCGGTGATCGCCTCGCGGTGGAACCGCTCGATCATCGCCTCGGTGCTGGTCGCCGGGTTGAGCACCTTGATCGCCACCCGCTTGCGCAGCCCGATGTGGGTGCCGAGGTAGACCTCACCCATCCCACCGGCCGCGAGCAGGCGCTCGACGCGGTACTTGTCGTCGAGCATGGTGCCCTCGGACAGCTGGCGGGGTCCCGCGGCGCCTTCCACTCCGGCCGAGAATAAGCCACGATGCGTATGAATTCACCCCGAACCACGGCCGGCGAGCGGGTCCGGGACGCCGGCCGTGAGGTCGGCGGGCGCCGCCGCTGACGGTCGTCGCGGGCCCGGCGCGCCGCGGCGCTGCTTCGCGGTCGCAAAAAGCTGGTTCAGTCGCAGACTACATCACCCGGCGCCAGGCGGTCGAGCGCCGGTCGGATGGCCGGCGTGGCAGCGAGCTCGCCACGCCGCAACGCGGCGATCGCAGCCTGCGCTATAGTCGCGCGGGGGTCGCGATGGAACGCGTGTACCGATGGTTCGGCTGGCATCCGGTGATCACCGGCGCTCTGTCCGGGTTCCCGGCGCTGATGTTCGCCGCTGTGTTCGCCGCGGCGCTCGCCGACTCGCACAGCACCGCCGGTGAAAAGGTCGGCGGTCTGATCTTCGCGACCTGCATCTTCGGGCTGCCGATCGTGCTGCCGATCCTGTGGGCGCGGCGCGGCGTGCGCATCATCAACGACACGGCGAGCGCGCAGATCGAGCGCGCGATCGACC
>DATAPF010000089.1:0-15993 GCA_036265355.1 Kofleriaceae bacterium
GGCGGCGCTTCGGCTCATCTGCGACGAGTGGCTCTGGTGCGCTATCGCAACACCAGGTGCCCTTCCCAAGCACCTCAGGAATCTCAGGGCTGCCTTGACGACACTCATCTTGCCGCCGCGACGGTCCGAACGCAGCTACCCCAGGGCCGTCAAGCTCAAGATAAGCAACTACGTCCGCAAGCGCCGGAAGGGCTCGAAATGATCCGGCTACCGCCTTATCCGACCGGCATTGTGACGAGCCCTGAAAAGGGCGAAACACGAGTCTGAGCTACGACCACATGCGCTGCCTCGGCCCGGGGGCGACGCGGGGCGCGCCGCTGGCCGCGCCGGTGTGCGGCCAGCAGCTGCAGCCGCACTGGCGCTTCGTCGCCGACGGTGCCGCGCCCTGACCGCGCCCGTGCGGCTACGGCGGGGCCACGGCGTACACCGCGAATCGCGCGTTGGCGTAGACCGGTGCGCCGGGCAGCCGCGTGGTCGCCCACACGACGAGGAAGTCGGCGTGAAACCCGCGCGCGACGCGCTCCAGCTGATCGGGCGTGAGCCGATCCCACAGGTGCTCGATCTCCTCGTGGGACTCGACGTCGGTGCGCTCGACCATCTCGCACAGCCGGTGGTACCAGCGCACCATCAGCGCCGGCTGCAGCGGCGGCGACTTGGTGTCGGCGACGATCGCGCGGCGGCCGAGCAGCCGGAACAGCGACAGCGACGGCGGCGCGACGAACAGCGCGTCGATCGGCGTCGCCTCGCGCACCCAGCGATACAGCGCGAGCTCCTGGGGGTCGGCCGCCGGCACCGTGGTGAGGCCGGCCCCGCGCGGGCTCGCCCACAGCGCGGCGGCCAGCGCGAGCGCCGCGAGCGCCGCGCACGCCCGGCCGGCGAACCGCACCGGCACCGCGAGCACCGTCGCGGTCGCTGCGATCGCGAGCGCGGTCACCGGCAGCGGGGTGTGCAGGAACTTGCCGTTGAGCGCCAGCGCGACGGCGATCGCGATCGCCAGCCACGCGCGGCGCGCGACCGACGGCGCCGGCGCCGAGGCCTGGCGGACCAGCGCGGCCGCGATCAGCACCTGGCAGGCGAGCTGGCCGAACGGCGCGATCCGCGGCCAGAACGCCTGGGTCAGCCACTCGAACGCCGGCACGTAGACGACGAACGCCGATGCGACCACGATCGCGCACGACACCAGCGAGAACCGCCACAGCGCCACGAGCTCGCGGCTCCGCACACCCGCGGGAGGCAGCGCGGCGAACCCGGCGAGCTGCCAGCCGACGAGGCCCGGCACCCACGAGATCAGCCGGCGGCCGAGGTAATGGCCGGGGGCGTGGAAGTGGACGAGGATGCGCAGCGCATCGTCGCCCGGCCCGGTCGACGCGATCAGCCCCGGCAACAGCCACGCCAGCACCACGAGCTGCGGCCCGAGCAGCCACGCGAGGTCAACGAGCCGGAGATCGCGCCGGACATCGCGCCGCGCGAGCGCGCCCAGCGTGAACAGGCCGACCCCCAGCACCAGGAAGTTGATGTGCATCGCACCGGCCACCGCCAGCGCGAGCCCGCAGACCCGGTACCGGCCGCGGACCAGCGCCGCCATCGCGACGATCCAGCCCAGCGTCGCAGGCGACGACGGCTGCAGGTAGCCCGCGAGCAGGTAGCTGCCGCCCAGCGCGCGGCCCATCGTCACGGTGACGAAGCTCGCGACCAGCACGAAGCCCCGCCGGCCCGGGCACACCGCGGTGACCAGCCAGTCCAGCGCGAGGTACGTCGCGAACGTCACCGCGAAGTTCGCCGCCAGCATCGCGACCGGGCCGTCCGGATCGAGGGCGTACAGCCAGCGCGCGAGCCAGCCGAAGCTCGGCAGGTAGGGCGGGGCCTCGGTGATCAGCCAGTCGCGGTGGAACAGCTCGGGGAACGCGCGGTGCAGCGGGTCGAGCAGGTAGGTCGCCTGGTTGAGGATGCCGTAGGGCGCGGTGAACGCGAGGGTCAGCACCGCCGCGACCGCCGCGACGATCAGCGAGCGCACGACGCGCTCGCGGCGGCCCCCGGCGCTCGGCGGTGGTCGATCCATCGCCCTCACGTTTCCGACGGATGCGCGGCGCGGTCAAGCCCGGCGCATGCCTACAGCTGCACCGGCGAAACGCCCGGCCCTAGCCCAGCCCTGGCCCTCCGAGGTGTCGAACGACACGCGCGGATCTGGACGAGCGGGCGCCGCCACTACTGGGCGATGCGCGCCCGGGGCAGGTGTCCGCGCTCGCGGTCGTCGGCCACCTGGTTGAACGTGACCTGCATGATCGCGGTGCCGATGATGCCCAGCAGCAGCATCAACAGGATCGCCACCGGCGCCGACATCTTGCCGCGGCTGACGTGCTCGACCCCGACGCACCACTTCCAGACCCAGTAGAACTGGACGATCGGAATGATCAGGAGCCAGCCGGTCGGGATGTCTGCCCCGAGCTCCACCATCTCGTCCTTGGTCTTGACGTACCAGTAGATGTGATAGATGCCGAACGTGATGATGCTCAGAATGATGACGCCGACGACAGAACGCTTGGTCATGAGGACTGCTCCCAGCTCGCGCACCCGCGCAATGGCTGATGGATGATAACCCGCCTCGCGCGCCGGTCACAGCGGCAATCGCAGCGATCGGTGCGGATGGGGTGTCGCACGGCCCGCCGCTCACGCGTCACCCCGGGTGGCCGGCGCCGAGCTCGCCCGCCGGCATGTCCCGGATGCGTCGCACCGGCCACAGCAGCGCCGGCGCGGTCAGCCCGAACAGCATCCCGGTCCAGATCGCGGCGCGGATCCCGATCAGCGACGCGAGCCCGCCGGCGATCAGCGACGAGATCACCAGCATGCCGGTGGTCGCCACGTAGATCGCGGCGTTGGCGCGGCCGAGCACGTCGCGCGGCAGCGCGGTCTGCCGCACGGTGACCGCGATGATGACGAACGCGACCGCCAGCCCGTCGCCGAACAGCTGGTGCGCGGCGAGAAAGCCGATCGCCGCGGCGCGCGACGCGCAGGCCGCCGCGATCGGGATGCACAGCGTGAACGCCACGCTCAGCGTCGAGGTCACCAGCAGCGTGCGGCCGACCCCGAGCCGGCGCATCAGGCCGCGCGCGAGCATCGCGCCGGCGAGCGAGCCGACCCCGCCCATCGCGATGATCACGCCGAACGCCTGCATGGACAGCCCGATCGTGCGCAGGCAGAACAGGGTGTACAGCGCGGTGAAGAACCCGCCGCTCACCGACCACATCATCACGGTCAGGACGATCGGGCGAACCACGGGGTGGCCGAACACGGCGCGCACGCCGATCCGGAAGTCCTCGCCGGTGCGCAGCGGCGCGGCGTCGGGCTCGATCTCGCCATCGGAGGGCGGATCGTCGCGCCCGGGTCGCACCGGCGGCTCCAGCCGCACCGCCGGCTCCGGCCGAGCGTCGCCGCGGATCCGGCCGAGCAGCACCGCCGACCACACGTAGCTCGCGGCGTCGATCGCGACCGCGAGCGGCGCGCCGAGCGCGGCGATCAGCAAGCCGGCGCTCGCCGGCCCGGTGATCTCGGCGATCGCCTCGGTGGTCTCCAGCTTGGCGTTGCCCTCGGCGAGCCGCCGCCGGCCGACCAGCTGCGGGAGATAGGCGACGTCGGTGATCTGGAACAGCGCGGTCGCCGCGCCGACCCCGGCGCCGACCACGATCACGTGGGGCATGACCAGCGCGTCCAGCGCCCACGCCGCGGTCAGCGACGCGACCAGCGCCGCCCGGAGCGCGTCGGCAGCGATCAGGATCCGCCGCTTGTGGCCGCGATCGACCACGCCGCCCGCCACCATCGCCAGGGCGATCCCGGGGACCAGCTGCATCGCCGCGAGCACGCCGAAGATCGACGCGGGCTGGCCGAGCTCCACCGCGATGATCGGCAGCGCGGTGCGCGTGATCCGCGAGCCGAACGCGCTGACCGCCTGGGCGGCCCACAGCCGGAGAAAGTCGGCGTGGCCCCACAGGCCGCGCTCGGCCCGCGGTGGGCGGTCAGCTCGCATCGAACACCAGCGGCGTCTCGACGCTCGCCGGCCCGCCCGGGAAGTGGGTGTGTAGCAGCACCTCGGTGATGCAGCGATCGAACGCCGCGACGCCGGACGGCTGGTACGGGCGCGCCGAGGTCACCTTGCCCTTCCGGTCGACCTGGATCTGGTAGACGAACGGCCCCTGGAGCTGCCGGTAGTGGCGGCGCGCCGCGACGTAGCACGCGGTGAACTCGGAGGCGTGTGCCCGCATCACGCCGCGGATCTGCTCGAGGCTCAGGCCCCTGGGCCGCTCGGCCGACGCCCCCGGCGCAGCGCCGGCGACCCCGGGCCCGATCGCCACCGCGATCCCCAGGCTGATGAGTGCCATCCGCATCGAACCGACGTTATGCTCGACTCCGCGGGCCCTGGCAACGGACCTCCGAACGTGATGCCGGCGACCCGCGGCTCGCAGGCCACCATGCCGACCACCGCGCCGGGCACACCGCTCCGATCGTCGCCGGTCAGAACGGGATGTCGTCGTCGGGGCCACCACTGCCGCCGCCGCCGCCGCCACCGCCACCGCCGCCCATGCCGCCGAAGTCGTTGTCCGACGGCGGAGGCGGACCCTCGTCCGACCGGCCGCGACCGCCGCCGGCGCCATCGCGACCGCCGCCGAGGAACTGGACGTCGTTGGCGATGATCTCGGTGATGTACCGCTTGTTGCCGTCCTTGTCGTCGTAGGTCCGGGTCTGGATCCGGCCCTCGACGAACACCTGGCGGCCCTTCGCCAGGTACTTCGAGCACACCTCGGCGCGCTTGCCCCACACCACGATCCGGTGCCACTCGGTGCGCTCCTGACGCTGCCCGTTCTTGTCGTTCCAGCTCTCGCTCGTCGCCAGGCGCAGCTCGCACACGCCCTGACCGCTCGGTGTGTAGCGCATGTCGGGATCGGCGCCGAGATACCCTACGAGGATGACTTTGTTGACTCCGCCGGCCATGATGGTCCTTCTTTCGCGTTCCGGGATGACTCCCATCCCGTCTTGTCTGGGTCCGGGATGACTCCATCCCGTCGATGAAGAGCATCTAGCACGCGGCTATGACAGCTGCGACGATGGACGATCCGGCCGCGGCGATTTACAACCACCCGGGTGTACCGCGAGCTGCGCATCGCCGTCGTGATCCCGGCCTTCAACGAGCGAGGCAAGATCGCCGCCACCGTCGCGACCGTCCCCGAGCTGGTCGACCACATCCTCGTGGTGGACGACGCGTCGCGCGACGACACGTCGCGCCAGGCCGAGCTCGCCGCGCTGCGCCGCGCCGAGCCGGCCCGCGTCGAGGTGATCCGCCACGCGGCCAACCGCGGGGTCGGCGGCGCGCTGATCACGGGCTACCGCCGCGCGCTCGCGATCGACGCCGACGTCGCCGCGGTGATGGCGGGCGACGGCCAGATGGACCCGCACGACCTGCCGGCGCTGCTCGACCCGATCGCCGATGGCACCGCCGACTACGCCAAGGGCAACCGCTTCCTGCACCCGGCGATCTGGACCGCGATGCCGGCGACCCGCATCCTCGGCAATGCCGCGCTGTCGATGGCGACCCGGGTGACGTCGGGCTACCGCCACGTGTTCGACTCGCAGTGCGGCTACACCGCGATCCACCGCCGCGCGCTCGCCGCGATCGATCTCGACCAGCTGTTTCCGCGCTACGGCTACCCCAACGACCTGCTGTCGCGGCTGCGCGTCGCCGACATGCGCGTCGTCGACGTGCCGGTCCGGCCGGTCTACGGGCCGGCGTGGCGCAGCGGCATCCACCTGGGGACCGCGCTGCACCCGATGCCGTGGGTGCTGCTGCGGTCGTGGGCCACCCGGCTCGCCGCCCAGGCCCGCCGCCGCCTGCTGCCCAGCGAGCCGGTGCCGCTCGCCCCGGAGCAGGCCTGAAGGGACGACGCCGTGTCGATCAAGGCGCCGAACGAGCTCGAGGCCTGATCCGGACCGTCGAGGGAGACCTCGACGTTGACCTGGTCGTTGACCCAGAGCGTTGAGGTTGACGGCGACGTACGACGTTGGACCCCACCATGGACGTTGGACGTCGACCGATCCGGTGCTGCAGCCTCGACGGAGCGCGACAACCGCGGCAAGGTCGAGGTCAACGATGGAGGTCAGACGTCTACGTGTCGCTTCGCTGCCGTCAAGGTCAACGCTCGCGTCAAGGTCAAGGTCGACGTCAAGGTCGACGATCGGTCGGACGCACCCGATCGCTTTGTTCTACAGTTCCTGACGGAGCGGCGGCATGCAGCTTGGCGTCGTCACCACGTCGTACCCGCGGTTCCCCGGTGATCCGGCCGGCAACTTCGTCGCGGCCCACGTCGCCGCGCTGCGCGCGCTCGGCCACCGCGTCGAGGTGATCGCGGCGGGCGGCGCGGCCGGTGGCGAGCCGCGCGACGCGACGCGCGGAGGGGTGAATCGTCCGGCTTTGCCGGGCGAGAGGGGACGGGAACGTCCCCTGTGGATCGATGCGCGGCGGGTCGGCGGCCTCGGGCTGTTCTACACGGGCGGCGCGCCCGACGCGCTGGAGCGCTCCCCGCTGCGCGCCGGGCTGGCCGCCGCGGCGTTCACCGCACGGCTGACCGCCCAGGTCGCCGCCGCCGCCCGGCGGTGGGACGCGATCGTCGCGCACTGGCTCGCGCCGTCGGCGATCGCCGCGCTGCCCGCCGGCCGCCCGCTGACCGCGATCGGCCACGGCGGCGACGTGTTCACGCTGCGCCGGCTGCACCTGCTCGGCCCGGTGCTCGGCGCGCTGCACCGCCGCGGCGCGCGGCTGGTGCTGGTCAGCGAGCAGCTCCGCGAGGTCGCGCGCGCCGCCGCCCCCGCGCTCGCCGGCTGGCTCGACGCCGCGCTGGTCCAGCCGATGGGGGTCGACGCCGCCCGGTTCGCCGCCCTGCCCCGCGCGCCGAGCGATCCGCCGACCGTGCTGTGCGTGGCGCGGCTGGTGCCGATCAAGGGCGTCGACGTCGCGCTCGCGGCGATGCGCCACGTCCGGACCGCGGCGCGGCTGGTGATCGCCGGCGACGGCCCCGAGCGCGCCCGGCTCGCCCGCGCCGCCGCGCCGGCCACCGCCCTGGACGCCACACTGCTCGGCGAGGTCCCGACCGACCGCCGCGACGACCTGCTGTCCGCCGCCAGCGTGGTCGTCGTACCGTCGCGGGTCACCCCGGGCGGCCGCACCGAGGGCACCCCGGCGATCGCGCTCGAGGCGCTCGCCGCCGGCGTCCCGGTGGTCGCGTCCGCCGTCGGCGGGCTGCGCGGCCTCGCCGGCCGGGCCGGCGTGCAGCTGGTGCCGCCCGACGATCCGCGCGCGCTGGCCGGTGCGATCGACCGCGCGCTCGCCGATCCGCTGCCGCCCGCCGCCTTGCGCGCCGCGGTGGCCGACCTCGACTGGCGCCAGGTCGCACCTCGTCTCCTGCGTGCCTGAACGCCACATCCGGCGAACGTGATGCACACCCGACGCAGCGCGCTGCGTAAGAGCGTTCGCACCATGGTCGGACCCTCAAACCAGCGTCCGTGCCCAAGCCATTGCAATCACGTGACGATCGCGGAACATTCGCGAGCGGGCGCCGGCGCACGCTCACGGCACGCTTGCTGCTAAAGGCGGATGGCAATGTCCGAACGCCCGCGGTTTGACATCTCCGTCATCCTCCCGTTCGGGGACGATGAAGAGGCGGTGGGCATCGCGGTCAAGCGCACCGCCGAGCACCTGCGCACCCTCGGGCTGAGCTTCGAGATCCTGGCGATCGACGAGGACTCCGGAGACAACTCGCACGCCGTCCTCGCGCTGCTGCGCGCCGAGGTGCCCGAGCTCCGCGTCACCCATGCCCCGGGCCGCGGCCGCGGGGTCGACATCGGCGCCGGACGCGCCCAGGGTGCGGTGCTCCTGATCGCAACTCCGGACGTCGCGAGCGCGTCGCTCGACGGCGCGGGTGACGCGTGCCGCCGCCTGCTCGCCGGCGACGGCGACGGCGAGGTCGCGCTCGGCAGCTACACCGTGGTCCACCGCATGCGCGCGCTCGCCGCGGTTCGCGGCACCCGACTGGTCGGCGCGGCGATGCACCGCCGGCTGAGCAAGCGGTTGACGATGCAGCGGCTCGCGGTCCGGATCTCGGGTCCGGCCGGCGCGGCGGCAAACACGGCCGTGGGCCGGCTGCGGGCGTTCGCCCGGTTCGCGTGATTTTCTCACGGCGGGCCGGTGGAGGGCCGGGCGCCGCCGCGCGTTTCGTTGCTATAGTTGGACCTGCGTGCTCACGCCCCTGTTCATCATCGTCGCGATCGTCGCGCTCGGCTTCCTGATCGTCGTCCACGAGGGCGGCCATTACTTCGTCGCGCGGTGGTGCCGGATGCGGATCGAGCGGTTCAGCATCGGGTTCGGGCCCGGCCTGCTCAAGCGGACGTCGAAGAAGACCGGCACGACCTTCCAGCTCGCGCCGATCCCGTTCGGCGGCTTCGTCGAGATCCGCGGCATGAACATCGCCGAGGACGTCGACCCCGACGACAAGTACGCCTACCCCAACCGCCCGGTGTGGCAGCGCTTCCTCACCATCTTCGCCGGCCCGGCGACCAACTACCTGTCGGCGATCGTGCTCGCGTTCGCGCTCTACGCGATCCACGGCATCGACGCCCGCCACTGGGTCGGGGTCGGCGAGGTGATGAAGGACTACGACGCCTACGGCAAGCTCGAGCCCGGCGACCGGATCACCAAGGTCAACGGCGCGCCGCTGTTCTATGACAGCCACCCGAGCCTGACCGAGCAGATCAACCAGGCGGGGGGTGCGCCGCTTGCCTTGACCGTCGAGCGCGGCGGCCAGAGCCTCGACATCGTGGTCAAGCCGCGGCAGGGCAAGGACGCCGCCGGCAAACCGAGCTGGATGATCGGCGTCAAGCTCGCATACCCGGAGGTCGTCGTCGAGGTCAGCCCCCTCAAGGCCGCCCGCGAGGCGCTGATCTATCCGGTCAAGCAGACCCGGTTGATCGGCCACGTGCTGTACGGCGTGGTGTTCGGCGAGGAGAAGGCCGATCCGGGTGGACCGATCCGGATCGTCAAGGAGTTCTACCAGGCGTTCTCGACCAGCATCGTCGATGGCATCGGCCTGGTGATGACGCTCAGCGTCTACCTCGGCCTGTTCAACCTGCTGCCGATCCCGGCGCTCGACGGCGGTCGCCTGGTGTTCCTGCTCTACGAGATGGTGACCCGCCGGCGCGCCAACCCCAAGATCGAGACCATGGTCCACATGGCGGGGATCATGGCGCTCGGAGTCGTGATGCTGGTCGTGCTCTACATCGACCTCCGCCACCTGGTCAGCTGAAGATGGGAAACGCCCGATCCATCTGCCAAGCGCGGGATCCGCAGGTGCAGGGCCGCGCGACGCGACGCGCGGAGGGGTGAATGCACCGGCTTTGCCGGTGCAGAGGGGACGGGAACGTCCCCTGTGGATCGACGACCGACAGCTGTCACGTGCCGCGGTAAGGTCGCCTCGTGCTGGCCGGCGACGTCCTCGATCGGATCCCCACCGAGCCGGGCGTGTACCTGTTCAAGGACGCCCGCGGGGCGGTGATCTACGTCGGCAAGGCCAAGAACCTGCGCGCGCGGGTCCGCCAGTACTTCCGCGACGGCGGTGACGAGCGGTTCTTCGTCGCCGCGGGCTTCCTCGCCCGGGCGGTCGCCGACGTCGAGACCATCGTGGTCAGCTCGTCCAAGGAGGCGCTGCTCCTCGAGAACCACCTGATCAAGAAGCACCAGCCGCGGTTCAACGTCAAGCTGCGCGACGACAAGCAGTACCTGGTGCTCCGGCTGGTCGATCCGGCGCCGGAGGGCGACGGCGTGCCCCGGCGCGCGGTGTTCCCGCGGGTCGAGGTCGTGCGCAACATCCGCGACGACAGCGCGAACTACTTCGGTCCGTACCACTCGGCGACCTCGGCGCGCGAGACCCTGCGCACGCTCAACCGCCACTTCCAGCTCCGGACCTGCACCGACCACGTGCTCGAGACCCGCGGCCGGCCGTGCCTGCAGTACCAGATCAAGCGCTGCTCCGGCCCGTGCGCGTTCGCCGGGCTCGCGGCCGCCTACGCCGAGCAGGTCGAGGACGTCAAGATGTTCCTGGCGGGCAAGGACGCCGAGCTGTTGACCCGGCTGCGCGACCGGATGGCCGCGCGCGCCGAGCGCGAGGACTTCGAGGTCGCCGCCGTGCTGCGCGACTCGATCGCCGCGGTCGAGCGCACGCTCGCCCGGCAGCACATCGTGCAGGACGAGTTCGTCGACCAGGACGTCTGGGGCCTGGCGCGCGAGGCCGACGTCGCCGAGGTCGTCGTGCTGTTCATCCGCGGCGGCAAGCTGGTCGGCCGGCGCGCGTTCCAGCAGAAGGACCAGGAGCTGCCCGACACCACGGTGATCGCCGAGCACCTCCAGCAGTACTACGCGACCGGCACGCTGATCCCCGACGAGATCGTCGTCGGGGTCGAGCTCGAGGACGCCGAGCTGCTCTGCGACTGGCTGTCGTCGGTGCGCGGCAAGCGGGTCAAGATCGTCGAGCCGCGGCGCGGCATCCGGGCCCGGCTGGTCGAGCTCGCCGACCGCAACGCCCAGGCCTCGGCGGCGTCGCGCCGCGGCAAGGACGCGGACACCGACGCGCTGCTCGACAAGGTCGCGCGCCGGCTCGCGCTGCCCCGCCCGCCGCGCCGGATCGAGTGCTTCGACATCGCGCACATCCAGGGCAGCGAGACGGTCGCCGCGATGGTCACGTTCCTCGACGGCGTCCCGGCCCGCAACCTGTACCGCAAGTTCAAGGTCCGCACGGTCGACAACAACGACTTCGCCGCGATGTACGAGGTCCTGACCCGGCGGTTCAAGCGCGCCACGGAGCCCGGCGCGGCCAGCGACACCAGTGACGCCTGGGCGACACCCGACCTGCTGGTGATCGACGGCGGCAAGGGCCAGCTCGGCATGGCGGTCGCCGCGCTCACCGACCTCGGCGTCCAGCTCGGCGGCGAGGGCGGCCTCGAGGTCATCGGCCTGGCCAAGGAGCGCGAGCTCGACGCCGGCAGCGCCCCCGACCGGATCTACCGCCGCACCGTCAAGGACTCGATCCCGCTGCGCCCGAACTCCCCCGAGCTCTACGTGCTCGCGCGGATCCGCGACGAGGCCCACCGGTTCGCCAACACGTTCCACCGCGATCGCCGCAGCAAGGCCACGCTGCGCAGCGAGCTCGACACGATCCCCGGCATCGGCGCGACCCGCCGCCAGCGCCTGCTCAAGCAGTTCGGCAGCGTGCGCGCGGTCCGGCAGGCCAGCGTCGACGAGCTCGCCCGCGCGCCCGGCATGAACCGCAAGGCCGCCGAGCAGATCGCCGACTACTTTGCGCGCCGCGCCGCGGACGAGACCGAGGCCGAGGCCGAGCGTGACGACACCGGCGCCGGCAGCGCGCTCGACGACGCGATCGACGACCTCACCGATGCGTCCGCGCAGGGCGCCGATCCGGGCGCCGCCGGCGACGATGACGCACCGGCCGAGCCGGTCGCCTGACTCGCGGGCCGCGCGTCACGGCTGGTCGAACGCGTACTCGGTGGCGCGCGCGCCGGCCCGCGCCCCGAACTGCCGGCAGAACTCGACCAGCCGGGGATGGCGGTCGATGCTGCGGATCTTGCGGAACGGCAGGTGGGTCACCAGGCAGAACACCGCGACCTCGAGGAAGCTGAGCCGGCGCGGCGCGGGCAGCGCGGCGAGCGCATCGTCCAGGTGGTCGTCGAGGTGGCGCAGGCTGCCGTCCAGGCTGCGCTCGAGCTTGGCCGGCGCGAGCCGCGCGTCGCCGGCGAGCTGCGCCACGATCAGCGACACCTCGGTCGACATCGCGTGCAGCACCAGCTCCTCCGCGTTGGCGACCCGGCGATCGGCGACCGCGCCGCGCAGCACGACCTCGGCGCCGCGCCCCGAGCGGCGGACCAGCTCGCGGCAGATGTTCTCGGTGCCGAACAGCGGGCCGTCCCCGGTCACCAGCACCGGCACCTTGAGCGCCGGGTTCCCCGCATAGGCTCCGGCGTCGAGCACCGTGAGGTCGAACACCGGCTCGAACCGGTGCGGAACGCCGAGCTCGAGCGCGAAGATCCGTACAGTCCGGGTGAAGTGCGAGCTGCTGCGGCCCACCACGACGAGGTCGGTCATGGGATTTTCTTACCCGACCCGCGCCGCGGCCGCAGCAGGCGATGGCGCGGCTCGGCGTCCAGCAGGTCGCCGCGCTCCTCGTGCTGATCCTCGCGTCCGGGTTCGACGACAAGCCGCTCGAGCTCGCCCGCCAGGTCCTGATCCGCGCCCGGATGTGCGAGCTGCTCGCCCGCGACGCGACGATCCCGCCCGACGAGATGTTCACCGCGGGCCTGCTGTCGCTGCTCGACGCGATCCTCGACCGTCCGCTGCCCGACATCCTCGCCCAGCTGCCGCTGTCCGCGCTGGTCCGGGACGCGCTCACCGGCGGCGCGTCGCGGCCGGCCCGCATCGTCCACACCGTCCGCCACCAGAACCGCGGTGACCTGTGCTCGCTCGCCGGCACGGGTTCACCGCCCCGTCCGTGTTCATGGCCTGGTACGAGGCGGTGCGCTGGGCCGACAATATCATGCGCCGGCTCTAGCTCGCGCTCGCACAGACGCCCACCACCGCGATCGCGAATGCGCGCATGCGACGCCATCACGCGCCTGCCGCGCGCTCACCGAGGACCGCCGTTCCAGCCCCGGTCCATGGTTTCCGCCTGCATCGCACCACCGCGCACGGTGGCCGCGGCACCGAGGCCGTCAGCCGTGCCTCATGCGCGGATGGCGCAATTGGCGGCACTCGGAGCACGCCGGCGAGCAGTACCCTGGTCAGGTGGCAGAGCCGGGAGGTGAGCTGGAGACGCTGTGGCCTCGCAGCGACAACGGGGCGGGCGGGCGGCGCGGTGGAGGCGGGTTGCCGCGGCGCGCCCGCCGCCTGCTGTTCGCCGGCGTCGTCCTCGTCGCGATCGGCGCGCTGGTCCAGCTCCTCGCGATCGCCTGGTTCGAGCTCCTGAAGTTCCTGTTTCGCAGCTCGGCCGAGGTCCTGGTCCACACCGGCGGCCTCGACCGCCGCACGTTCGCCGCGTGCTCGATCGCGGCGCTCGTCCTCGACGCCGTGCTGCTGATCGCGATCGCGACCCGATCGGTGCGCCGCAGCCTGCGGCGAACCCCACCGGCCGACCCGCAGTTCGCCGGGCGCCATCCGCTCGCGGCGTCGAGCGCCGGCCTCTTGCTCGCGCTCGCGTTCGTCATCGCCGGCGGCTGGCGGCCGTCGCCGTACTTCCCGTACCCGCTCGCCACCGTCGTCGTGCTCGCCACCGGGTACTGGTTCGGCCTGCTCGGCGTGCTCGCCATCGCCCGGGTCGCCGACCTGGTCTGGCGCGCGCTCCGGGCGTGGGGCATCGCCGCCCGGTGGCGCACCGGCCTGCTCACGGCGAGCCTCGCGCTCGCCGCCGCGGCCTGCGCCGGGCTGCTCGCCACCCGGTGGTACGCCGGGCCGCTGGGCGCGGTCGAAGCCGGCCTGGCGCTGGCACCGGGCCACACCGGCGACGTGCTCGCCAGCGAGCTCGACGGGCTGTGCCTGGTCGCCGACGTGCTCGAGCCGAGCCTCGCCCACAGCTCGGCCGCCCCGGCGTGCGAGTTCCTCACCACCGAGAGCCGGCCGCTCGACGACTGCGTCGCCGCGCTGATCCACGACTGGGTCCCCGACCTCCGGCAGCAGCTGCGCCAGCGCGGCCTCGACCCCTACGACATCGACGACGTCGTCATGAAGGCATTGCTCGCCACCTGCACCCGCCCGCTCCCGTCCCGCGTGCCGCACGCCTACCTGTTCGCGGCCGCGGGTCACCAGGCCACCCAGATCGCCAGCGCCCCGCGCGCCGCGCGGTGCGACGCGGCCCACCCGCTCGCCGCGACCTGCGCCGCCGGCGAGCCGGCCGAGTCGCGCGCGCGCAAGCTCGCCCAGCTGTGGGACGACGCGCTATGCCGGATCGGCGACGACGCGGCCCAGATCCTCCGCCGCCGGCTCGAGCAGGACGAGACCTTCCGCGAGATCGGCGACCACCTCCGCCTCCCCGAGTCCGACGTCCGCGAGACCTACCACCACGCGATCAAGCAGCTGCGCACCCCCGCGCTCGCCAGCTGTGATGACCCGTAGCTCGCGGCCTGTTATCCCAGGCCGCCGCCGGCGAGCCAGGTCCGGCCGCGCTCGTACAGCCGGTCGACCTCGGGGCCGGTCAGCTGCGGCATGTCGCGCTTGACGGTGTAGCCGATCTGCAGCTGGATGTACGCGAGGTGGCGGTAGCCCCGCGGCAGCGCAGCGAGCTGCGCCGCATCGAGCTCCAGCCGCGCGGCCGGGTCGACCGGATCGATCCGATCCTTCTCGTAGATCGGCTGGCGCAGGACCAGGCCCCAGCGCCGCTGGCGGCGCTCGAGGAAGTCGTAGAACCGGCCGGTGCACACGACGTCGCACCCCACGCCGTGGACCTCGCCGCGCTGCGAGATCGTCATCTTGGTCTGCGCGATCGCGCGGTCGCCGGCGACCTCGATCGAGCTGCCGCCGAGGAAGTGCAGGATGCTCACCCCCCTCGCCCAGCCCTCCTTCGTGACCCGGATGAACTCGGCGGCCGGGCCCTGGAACCAGGTCGCCATCATCACGCCGTCGTCGTGCCAGACCGTCGCGAACCGCTCCCAGTCACCGGCATCGCGCCACACCACCCAGTTCTCGATCAGCTCGCGGATCGTCAGGCGATCCATCCCGTTGCTCAGGTCGCTGTCCATCGCGGCTGCCTTTCGCTTCGCCAGGTAGCATGTGCACACAGCCGAGCGCTCGACAACCCACGATCGCCGTCGTCCACCAGACAGACGCGGGGCAGCGCCCGCTGGAGCAATTGGCGGCGCCCCAGAAAAGGTACCCGGCGGTACGTTCCGCGGGTGGCCAAGCCGGCAACCGAGCTGGAAGACCTCGGACCTCCCGACGACGATCCAGCGGCGCTGAGCAGGCGGCGCGCTGGCCAGCTCTCGACCGCACGCGCGCGGCTCGGGCTCTCCGTCGGCGGCGTCGTCTTCACCATCGGGGCGCTGATCCAGATCCTGGCGGTCGCCTGGTTCGGGCTCGTGATGGCCCTGTTCGGTGGATCCGCCGAGGTGCTGGTCCATACCAGCGGTCTCGAACCGCGCACCTTCGCGACATGCTCGATCGCGGCCATCGTGCTCGATGCAGCACTCCTGCTCGCCATCGCCATGGGTTCGGCTCGCCGGGCGCTGCGGCAGCCATCGCCGCACCCGGCTCCCTTCACCGTCCGCCATCCGTTTGCCGCGGTGAGCGGTGGCCTGGTGCTGGCGCTCGCCTTCGTCGTGCTCTGTGGCTGGCGCCCCTCGCCGTACTTTCCCTATCCGCTGGCCACGATCATCGTGCTCGCAAGCGGCTACTGGTTCGGGCTCGTGGGCGCGTTCGTCATCGTGCGGCTCGCCGCTGCGGTCTGGAGGCCGCTCAAGACGTGGGCGAGCACCACCGAATGGCGCGCCGGCTTTCTCACCGCGAGCCTCTTGCTCGGCGGCGGAGGCGGGTACTGGCTGCTCACCACGCAGTGGTACGCAGCACCGCTCCACGCGATCCAGGCTCGACTGGAGATCGACGATCCCGATCTCGACACCGGCGTCCTGGCGAGCGAGCTCGATGAGCTCTGCCTTGCTGCGGGCGAGCTCGAGCCGGCCCTCGCACAGAGCTCGACTGCCCCTGCCTGCGCCTTCCTGGACAAGGGCACCCGGTGGATGGACCGCTGCTTCTCCGGGCTCATGAGGGAGCAGGTTCCCCGGGCCAAGCAGCAGCTCCGCAACTCCCGGTTGAACGACCACGATCTCGAGGACGCCATCATGAATGCACTGCTCGCCACGTGCACGCGCGAGCCACCGCCCGACAACGTTGCAGCCTACTTCTTT
>DATAPF010000090.1:0-8595 GCA_036265355.1 Kofleriaceae bacterium
CTGCGCGCGCAGCTTGTCCTCGAGCGGGAAGAACAGCGCGCGGTCGGGCGAGCCGGCGGCGACGCCGGAGTTGTCGAGCGGGAACACCAGCGCGTCGACGTACGGAACCCAGCGGAACCGCGGCGGCTGGGCGCCCGGCCCGAGCGCGACCCGGTTGGCGAACATGGTGCCGATCCGCGCCTGATCGAGCACCCACAGATCGTAGCGCTCGCCCTGCTGGGCGCGGACCTTGTCGCGGGCCGCGGCCAGCCGCTTGAGCGCATCGGCGTTCAGCGGCGGCGCCTCGGTGAAGTGCCACAGCGTCTTCCACGCGTCGGCCAGCGCCGGGCTGTCCGGCCGCCACGCCACCGGATCGGTCTGCGGCTCCATGTTGTCGACGGGGAGCGCGTCGAACCCGCGATCGGTCGCGAGGTTGGGCGGCGGCAGCACGGGGTGCGCGTGGTTGTCGATCGCAGGCGTCGTGGCGAGCACGCGGGCGATCACCGGATCGATGTCGCCCGGCGCGACGCCGAGGTTGATCCCCGGATCGCCGCCGCCGGGCTGGGCCCGGGCGAGCCACGGAACCGAGAGCGCGGCGAGGACGGTCAGCCGGCGTGCAGTGAGCATGGCGCACGGTACCCGATCCGACCGGGAGTGCGCCGGCGGACGGCCCGCATCGCCGCGGGTCCGCCGTCCGCGGTGTCAGTCGCCGGCGGCCTGCAGCAGCGCGGCGAAGGTCGCGGCGTCGGTGACGAACGGCGGGCGCACCATGGTCGCGACGCACGAGGTGTCGAGGCCGTCGGCGGTGCCGCGGTCGAAGAACCGCGCGGTGATGCCGGCGATGCACTCGGGGTGCGCCAGGCCGCCCTGGCCGTGGTGGCCGTCGGGGATGGTCAGCTGGACCGCGTGGGGCAGCTGCCGGGCGACCCCGGCGGCGAACCGCGGCGGCGTCACAGGATCGTACGGGCCGGACACCAGCAGCACCGGGACGTCCGAGCGCACCGGCTGGTGATACCCGGCCGGGATCTCGCCGCGCGGCCAGTCGCGACATGCCGCGACCTGCTGCAGCACGCGGTAGCCGCGCAGGTAGGTCCCGGCGGTCGCGGACTCGACCATCGCGGGCGTGATGAACGGGACGTCCTCGGCGCAGGTCACCGACAGGTGCATGCCGTACGCGAGGATGCCGCGGAACGCGGGCTCCCACGACATCGCCATCCGCGCGAACGGCTCGAAGTCGCCCTGCGCCGCGCGGTGGATGACGAACGGCGTCACCGAGGAGACGCCGGCGCTGTACAGCGAGAACCGGATCTGCTCGGCGAAGATGTCGCGCGGGATCGTCACCGCCACCGGATGGTGATCGACCGGGCTGTCGACGGTCGCGCGGCCGCGCTCGCGGTCCAGGCCGGCGAGCACCCGCTCGTGCTCGGCGCGCAGGTCGGGGAACGCCGCGGCGCACGCCGGTGCCCCTGCGCAGGCCTCGAACAGCCGGTCGAGCGAGTGCTTGCCGTCCCGGGCATGGAACAGCGGCAGGTACTGGTCCATCGCGGCGACGCCGATCAGCAGCGCGCTGCGCACGTGGTCGCCGTGGCGCCGCAGGTAGACCTGGGCCGCCCGGGTGCCGTACGACCCGCCGTGCAGGTTGATCTTGTCGTAGCCGAGCCAGCCGCGGACCTCGTCGAGATCATCCGCGGCGATCGACGTGGTGTACTGCGCGAGGTCGGCGCTCTGCTCGAGCTCGCCGCGGCAGCGGTGGACCTCGGCAGGCGGCAGCGAGGGCTCGAAGTACGCCTGGACGTCGCCCGGATCGCGCGGGATCTTGCAGTCCAGGCGGTGCGACGCGCCGGTGCCGCGCTGATCGACCAGGACGATGTCGCGATGGGCGCGCACCTCGCGCTGCTGGGCCCAGTCGCGCACGGCGTTGCCGGCGGCGTCGCCCGGGCCACCGGCGAACTCGACCACCGGATCGGGGGCGACGTCCGGGCCCAGGGCGGGCAGGACCACGATGCGGAGGTCGATCTTGCGGCCCTGCCGGGTCGCGCGGTTCTCCCACACCGCGTAGCTGCCGCACAGCACCGGCCCGGTGACCCCGTCGAGGTTGCACGGGGCGAGCCGCTCGCGGGCGGTCGACCGCGCCGCGCTGGGGCCCGGGGCAGCGGTCGGCGACCCACCGGGCGAGCCGCACGCTGCCAGGACGAGGAGCAGGATCGAGGGCTTCGTCATGGGACTCCGCAAGGTGAAGAGAATGCGCCGGGCGCGGGGCATCGTCGCTCGATCCAGGACGCATGGGGGGTCAGCTGCGGATGACGGCGTAGATCCCGGATTCACCAGCGGTGCGCGGATCGCAGAGAACTCGGACTCCCGACGCACCGGGGCCGTGCAGGATCGCCGCCACCCGGCCTGCGCTGCGCCGGCTCGTCCAACGATTCCGCGGAATCGCGTGCGTTCTACCCGGTCGCCGCGGGCCGCGCCGCAACGCGTTCTGTCCGGGCGCGCGGATCTCGACATCGCGGCGCAGAGGATCGCGAAGGACCGCGTGGATCCGGAGCGCCGGGTCGCTCGTACCAGGGCCGTGCACCGCCCTCCCCTCGCTGCCCTGCTCGCCGTGATGTGCGCATGTGCCCACCCGGTGCCCGCGCCGGCCCCCGCCGCTGCTCCGGCTCCCGCCCCGAGCGTCGACATCGCCGCGGCCCGCGCCCGGGGCGCCGCGCAGCGCTTCACCTGGGAGGCGTGGTCGCCCGCGGCGTTCGCCCGCGCCGCCCGCGAGCACCGCTTCATCCTCGTCGACGGCGCGGCGGCGTGGTGCCACTGGTGCCACGTGATGGACGAGACCACCTACCGCGACGCCGAGGTCGGCGAGGCGCTGCGCGCGCACTTCGTCGCGATCCGGATCGACATCGACGAGCGGCCCGACCTCGCCGAGCGCTACGGCGACTGGGGCTGGCCGGCGACCATCGTGCTGTCGCCCGGCGCCGAGGAGCTCGGCAAGTTCCGCGGCTACCTGCCGGCCGAGCGGCTGCGCGAGATCCTCGCCGAGACCGTGGCCGGCGGCGCCGCCGCCGAGGCGAGCGCTCCGGCGATCGCGCCGCCGCCGCGCGCCGAGGCGCTACCGTGGATCGCCGCGCGGGCGATCCGCGATCTCGACGGGTTCTACGACGACGAGCACGGCGGCTGGGGGTTCCGGGTCAAGGCGCCGATCGGCGACAACGCGGTGTTCGAGCTGCGGCGCGCCGCGCACGGCGATGCCCGGGCCGCCGCGCGCGTGGCCCAGACCCTCGATCGCCAGCGCGCGATCGTCGATCCGGTGTGGGGCGGCATCTACCAGTACTCGGTCGGCGGCGACTGGACCGAGCCGCACTTCGAGAAGCTGATCACCTACCAGGCGCGCAACCTTGAGGCCTACGCGCGCGGCTACGCGCGGAGCCACGATCCGGCGGTGCTCGCCGTGGCGCGCGGCATCGCCGGCTACCTCGATCGGTTCCTGTCCGCTCCCGACGGCGGGTTCTACACCAACCAGGACGCCGACGTCGGCGCGCACGGCGGGCCGTTCGTCGACGGCCACACCTACTACCGGCTCGACGACGCCGGCCGCCGCGCGCGCGGCCTGCCCTGGATCGACACCCACGTCTACGCCCGCGAGAACGGCATGGCGATCACCGCGCTGGTCGCGCTCGCCGAGGCGACCGGCGACGCCGCGCCGCTCGCCCGCGCCCGCCGCGCCGCCGAGCGGATCGCGCGGACCCACCTCGGCGCCGAGGGCGAGGTCTGGCACGACGCCGATCGCCGCGACGGGCCGCTGTTCCTCGCCGACTGCGCCGAGCTCGGCCTGGCGCTGGTCCGGCTCGGCGAGGCGACCGGCGACGCCGGCTGGCTGATGCGCGCCCGCGCGATCGCCGGCGCCATGGACCGCCGGCTGGGCGATCCCGCCACCGGCCCGGCCACCGGCGCGTACTGGGCGCAGACCGTCGACCCCAACGCGGTCGGCGTGTTCGCGCACCGCCGCCAGCCGCTCGAGGACAACCTCGCCGCCGCGCGCTTCCTCGCCGCGCTGGGCCGCGCCACCGGCGAGCCGGCGCTGCGCGCGCATGCCGAGCGCACGCTGACCGCCGTGCTCACGCCCGAGGCGCTCGACCACCAGGGCCCCTGGCTCGGCGCCGCGCTGCTCGCGCTCGACGACGTCGGCGCCGTGCCGTGGCCGGACGGCTCCCGGCCATGACGCCGGCCGGACGATGACCTAGCGGTGACGATGGCACCCGCGTGGCGAGCAGAGAGCGCGCGCTGGCGACGCACCGGCTTCACGCGTAGAACGCGGTCATGGCATAGACCTCTCCGGCCCCTCCCTCTCGCATCGCGGTGGTCACCGGCCGCGGACTCGGTCGCAGCGCGGCGCGCCGGCTCGCCGAGCGCGGCGTCGACGTCATCGTCACGTGCCGCGAAAATGCGGCCGCCGCGCACTCGGTGCGCGCGGCATCACCGCGAACAGCGTCGCGCCCGGCGCCACCGCCACCGACTTCGCCGGCGGCATGATGCGCGACCCGGGGCTCCAGGCCCACGTCGCAGCACAGACCCGCTCGGCCGGATGGGCCAGGCCGATGACATCGGTGGCGTCGTCGCGGCGCTGGCGTCCGACGAGCTCGGTTGGGTCACCGGCCAGCGCATCGAGGTCAACGGCGGGTACGGGCTCCAGGAGGACGCCGCAGCATGAGGGCCGCAGTCAACGCTTGAGCTCGCGCACGACCCCTAGCATCTCTTCGACGACACGGAAGATCCTGCGCTGGATCCCGGGCGACTGGCCCGCCATGCCGGCGGAGAGGCGAGCGAGATCCTTGGGAGTCTCGCGATCGACATCCAGAAACAGCTCGCTCAGGCTCACGTCGAGGACCTCGGTGAGGCGGATGAGGGTTTCCAGGCTAGCGGTCTTCTCTCCTCGTTCGAGAAACGACGTGTAGGCTGCGGAGATAAAAGCCCGGTGCGCAAGCGCCTCCTGCGTGAGCCTTCGTTCGTCGCGAAGCCTTCGAATGCGCGCTCCGAGTCGTCGCCGCATGTCCTTTATCCTCATGGCGCGATGCTCTTGACCCATGCCGGGATCCTACAACTGTCAGATAGTATCTTGCCTGAGAAAGTAACTGTGGGTAGCATCCGCCTGGACGTAGCCCGAGAAGGAGGCGACATGCAAGGATGTACGATCGCGGTGAAGGTCACCGGCAGCGACAGGGTCGAGCCGTACATTCAGGGTGAGGATGCCCGGCGCGCCATCGTATGCGTCGCACCCGGTAGCTTCCCCCGTGCAGTCTGATTGCCGTGGCGCGCAAGACCGCTCCAACCTCCGCCGATCTCGGCTATGAAGCCGTGCTCGACGACGTCATCGAGCTTGTGGAGTCCGCGCGGCGGTCCTCGGCGCGGGCGGTGAACTCGCTCATCACGGCGACCTACTGGGCCATCGGCCGGCGGATCGTGGAACAGGAGCAGCACGGCGAAGTACGCGCCGACTACGGCGCAGCACTGGTAGATCGCCTCGCCGCCGATCTCACCGCACGTTTTGGTCGCGGTTTCGGCCGCCGTAACCTGTTCCAGATGCGGGCACTGTACCTCACGTACCGCGAGATTCCGCAGACGGTGTCTGCACAATCGGCAGCCACCGAGAAAGTGCAGACATCGTCTGCACAATCGGCAGCCACCGAGAAAGTGCAGACATCGTCTGCACTTTCCACGGCGATCACCCGCCTCGACGAGAAGTCCGCGCCCACCTTCCGCCTGCCCTGGTCGCACTATGTGCGCCTCCTGAGCGTACGGAACCCGGAAGCGAGGAGATTTTACGAGACCGAGGCGCTCCGCGGCGGGTGGACCCTCCGGCAGCTCGATCGCCAGATCGGAACCCAGTTCTATGAGCGCACGGCGCTGTCCAGGAACAAGGCCGCGATGTTGCGACGTGGAGAGGCGCAACAGCCAAGTGACGCAATCACACCCGAGGAAGAGATCAAAGATCCTTACGTGCTCGAGTTCCTGGACCTGAAAGACGAGTACTCCGAGACCGACCTCGAAGCAGCGCTGATCGCCAAGATCGAGTCGTTCCTGCTGGAGCTCGGGGGTGACTTCACGTTCGTCGGCCGGCAGCGTCGGCTCCGGCTCGGAGATACTTGGTATCGGATCGATCTGATGTTCTTCCATCGGCGGCTGCGATGCCTGGTCATCATCGACCTGAAGCTCGACCGATTCACCCACGCGGACGCTGGCCAGATGCACCTCTACCTGAACTACGCCCGTGAGCACTGGATGATCGAGGGCGAGAATCCTCCTGTTGGTCTTGTCCTGTGCGCCGAGAAAGACACCGCCGTGGCGCGCTACGCGCTCGAGGGACTTCCGAACAAGGTGCTCGCCGCCGAGTATCGGACCGCTCTCCCCAAGGAGCACACGCTCGTCGCCGAGATCGAGCGGACGATCCAGCAGTTCGCGGCGCGCCGACATGCACCGCGCATACAAGGTCGGCGTCGTTCGAAGTCGTGATGCTCGTGCCGAACCAGCGCTGGCGTCCGACGAGCTTTGGCTGGATCACCGGCCAGCACTCAACGGCGGTACGGGCGCTAGGAAGCTGCCGCGAGCGAAGCGATCACCGCGACTGCGCGCGCCACGTCGCGCCGGTTGCTGGCCAGGCCGAGCGACAGCCGGACGGCGCCGACCGCGCGGCCCAGGCACGCGGCGATCCGGGCCGGCGAGACGTCGTCGCCGCTCGCGGC
Source organism: Kofleriaceae bacterium (assembly GCA_036265355.1). Classification (GTDB taxonomy): domain Bacteria; phylum Myxococcota_A; class Polyangia; order Haliangiales; family Haliangiaceae; genus JABFXX01. The sequence continues at coordinate 6,711 of DATAPF010000090.1, forward strand.
GAGGCAGGCGGCGAGCGCCGCCGGATCGAGCCCGAACGCCGCCTCGGCCGCGCCCGGGTTGCAGAAGCAGCCGCCGCGCAGCGCGACGCCGGCGTCGCGGGCGCGGGCCTCGACCACCGGGTACGGCACCGCGTCGCCGCGCGGGTCGCAGACGTTGAGCGCGACGGTGCCGCCGCGGCCGTCCGCGCCGGGTGGGCCGTACAGCCGGACGACGGGCGCGCCGCCGCGGTGGCGCAGCGCACCGAGCTCGTCGAGCAGCTCGCGGGTGAGCCGCGCGACGTGCGCCGCGAGCCGCGCCGGGCCGACCTCGGCGAGCAGCGCGAAGCCGGCGGGCAGCGCGGCGATGCCGAGGAAGTCCGGGGTGCCGTCCTCGAAGCCGTCGTGGCCGGGGTGCAGGCGGTGGACGCCGGCGCCCACCGAGGCGTACGCGACGGTGCCGCCGGCGAACCACGGCCGGGCCAGCCGGGCGAGCGCATCGCGCCGCGCGATCAGCGCGCCGACCCCGGTCGGATAGCCGAACAGCTTGTGGAACGACACCACCGCGAAGTCGGCCGGGCACGCGCGCAGGCTGAGCGGGTGGCTGGGCGCGAACGCCGCGGCGTCGAGCAGGACGTCGAACCCGAGCGCGCGGGCCCGAGCGACCAGGGCCAGCGGGTGGCGCACGCCCGAGAAGTTGGACTGGGCGGGCAGCGCGAACAGCCCGCCGCCGCGCGCGGCGCGCTCGGCCAGCCGCGGCTCGGGGTCGGCGAGCCGGAGCTCGGCGTCGAGCGGCAGGACGGTGACTGCGGCGCCCGCCCGCCGCGCGTACTCGCGGATGCCGTTGACCGAGTTGTGGTTGTCGGCGGACAGCACGAGCTGGGCGCGCGGGCCGAACCGGTAGCTCTCGGCGACCAGCTTGATCGCGGCCGAGGCATTGGCCGTGAAGCAGGCGTCGTGGGTCGCGTCGTCGGCGTCGAACCAGGCGAGCACCTGGTGCCGGGCGCGCTCGATCGCGGCGCCGGCCGCGCGCGACGGCGCCGACTCGGAGTGCGGGTTGCCGAGCACACCGGCGGCGAGCAGCGCATGGTGGGCGCGCAGCTGCGATGCGCCGTACAGCGCGGTCGCGGCGTAGTCGAGGTAGGCCAGGCCGCGCGCGTCGAGCCGGGCGAACTCGCGCGCGCGCAGCGCAGCGAAGTCGAGCTCGGCGTCGCGCGCAACATCGCGCGCGCCATCGCGCGCAACATCGAGCTCGGCGTCGCGCTCGCCGTCCGGCTCGATCGATGCGCTCAGCATCCGCGCCCCCGGGCCAGCCGCGCGTCGCCATCGCTCGCCGGCACGCCGCGGTCGATCCAGCGCGGCGTGCCGCCGAACCACCGGCTGAGCTCGGCGATCTCGGCGAACGCGGCCAGCGCCTCGGACGGCGCGTCGGAGGCGATCGTGGGGCTCATGACGTCGTCGAGCCACTCGTGCAGCCCGCCGCGCAGGAAGAACACGCGGCGATGGCCGAGCGCGCGCAGGAACACCCAGGCCTGGGCGCCGTGGATGCCGACCTCGGAGTACAGGACGATGGTCTCGTCGGGGCCGAACCGGGTGTCGGCCAGCGCCTCGAGCGCGATGTGCTCGGCGCCCGGGATGTGGAAGATCCGGAACTCGGAGGCGGTCCGCACGTCGACCACGCGCAGCCCGGACCGCCGCGCGCGGATCCAGCGCGCCAGCTCGATCGCAGACACGTGATCCTCCTGGTCGGCGACGACCCGCGCGAGCTCGGCGACGTCGATCCCCCGGGGGGCTCCGCCCCCCGCCCCGCCGGCGGAGCCGTCAGGGTCCCCACCCCCCGTCTCGCTGCGCTCGATCCCCCGGGGGGCTCCGCCCCCCGCCCCGCCGGCGGAGCCGTCAGGGTCCCCAC
>DATAPF010000091.1:0-14160 GCA_036265355.1 Kofleriaceae bacterium
ATCAGCGGTGCGATCCAGGTCGATCGGTCGATGGATCGCCGCGGCCCTGGTGCTCTCCGCCGTGGGCGCCGGGCTGGCGATCGTCTGCACGCCGAGCCGCGGCACTGGCCGCGCGGCGGTGACGAACCGCACCATCGCGCCCCCTGCACCGGCCGAGGTCCGCAGCTCGACCACCGCGCTCGATGCAGCCACGGTCGCGACCGCCGACCCGGACGCGCCGACGTCGAAGCCGGATCCTCCGGACATCGAGATCGACGAGCCCGTGCCGCCAGGTGCTGCGAGCCCGCCGCCGCCCGCACCCGCGGAGGTCGGCACGCCCGAGCCGGCGAAGCCACCGGCACCCGCCACTCGTCCCAGCACGCCGCCGAAGTCCGCGCCACCGCCGCGGCCCGGCGGGACGGCACCACCGACCGCGCGACCCCCGCCGATGACCGGGCCGATGCAGAAGCGGTGCGACAAGCACAGGTTCGACTCGATTCGCCACCAGGCGCTTCCCCAGGCCACCATCGACATCCTGTTTCGCGATCTCAACTTCTGCCGCAAAGCCGGTGCCATCACGAACGACGAGTACCAGCGATATCAGTCGGCTCTCGTCGAGAAAATCTGAGCATGCGCGCCATCGCCTGCGCTTCCATCTCCATGGTCTGTCTGCTCGCATGTGCCTCGACGCCCACGCACATCCCGCACCCGTTCACAGGCGCACTGCCGGAAGATACGTCGGTCGATCTCAGCGGAACGTTCACGTTCTCCTTGATCGGTGAGCTGGTGCTCGCGCTCGAGACGCCGTGCACCCTGTCACAGGCATCGCCCCAGGGCCCGGTCGTTCGAACGTACTGCGACCGTGCGCACCTCGAGGCGGTCCAGGTGGTCGCAGAGATGCCGTGGCAGCACGAGATCACGGGGATCTGGATCGACGCCAACCACATCGCGTTCCGCGTCGACTGGAAAACCTGCGGTCTGGATCCGCTCGCCGACGATGCCGCCGCCCTCATCACGCACCCCTGGACCATCTCCGGCACGCAGTGGACACCGACCTTCGCGCAGTCCGAACGGATCCTCAAGCTGGTCGAGACGGTGACCGAAACCGAGACCGATCTGATCCGCGGTGGAGAGGCACCATCGCTCGAGATCACCTCGTTCGAGATCAAGTCGATCGAGGGCACGAACGGCGTGTTTCACGCCGGCGGCGAGGACGAGATCGTCGTGAAGATCGCCAACCGCGGCCTCGGCACCGCGTATCGCGTCACCGCCACCACGCGATCGAGCATCCGGAGCTTGCATGACAAGCAGCTGTCGTTCGGCATGATCCAGCCCGGCGGCGAGAAGCTGCGGCGCCTCCGCGTGGCGGTCCCCGCCGCCGAGACCGCGCCCAGTACCATGCTGGTGCTCGTCCTGTCCGAAGGCAATCGCTTCACGCCGCGGAACCTCAGCCGCCGGATATCGATCACGGCATCGAAGGCCTCACCCCTCCTCGCGGCTCACTGCTCGATCTCCGGCAACACCGGCGTGCACCCCGCGATCGACGCGGGCGACCGCGTCACCCTGCACTGCACCGTCGGTAACACGGGCACGATCGGAGCCCAGGTCGAGCTGGAGACCTCGGTCGCCGGCGGCCCGCCGGTGCTCAGCGCAGCGCAGGAGGTCGCGCCAGGCGGGCGCGCGTCGTTCGATATCCCGATCGGCGTCCCCCGCAATCTCCCGATCGATTCGAGCATCGAGATCGCGGTGACCGCGCACGATCGCAGGACCCCGCGCATCGCGCGCGCGGCGGTGATCGGCAAGGTCGGCAAGCCCAGGGTGTGTTCGATCGGCGACCTCAGCCGCAAGGAGTACCAGGCCAAGATCGCCGCGCTGCGCGCCGAGCAAGTCGCAGGCATCATCACGCAGAGCCAGCTCGATCACTTCGACGCCGAGCTGGTCGCGTGCCTGAAATGAGCAGCGGCCGTCCCGCGGTGGCAGCGCCCACGAGCGAACCGCGCCCGGATCGGGTATGAGGCGGCCATGACCGCCGCGACCGGCGCCTCGATAATCGGCGAGCTGAGCCGCGAGCTCGGCTTCGCGCGCGCCGCGGTGGTGCCGATCGAGCCGCCGCGCCGGCACGCGCTGTACCGGAGCTGGCTGGCGAGCGGTCACGCGGGGACGATGGCGTACCTCGCGGCGCCCGAGCACATCGCCCAGCGCGGCGATCTGCGGGCGCTGCTGGCGACGGCGCGCTCGCTGGTCGTGGTCGCGCTGGCCTACGATCGCGCGGATCCGATCGCGCCGGATCGGCTGCTGCGCGGCAAGATCGCCCGCTACGCCCGCGGCGAGGACTACCACCTGGTGATGCGCGATCGGCTGGTCGCGCTCGCCGACCGGATCGCGGCCGCGCTCGGGCGCCCGGTGGCGAGCCGGCCGTGCGTCGACTCGGCGCCGGTGCTCGAGCGCGAGTGGGCCGAGCGGGCCGGGATCGGGTTCGTCGCGAAGAACACGATGCTGATCGCCCCCGGGCTGGGCAGCTACGTGGTGCTCGGCGAGCTGCTGGTCGACGCCGAGCTCGCGCCGACCGCGCCGCACGAGCCGCCCCGGCCGCGCTGCGGAGCGTGCCGGTCGTGCCTCGATGCCTGTCCGACCGGGGCGTTCGTCGATGCGTACGTGCTGGACGCGCGGCGCTGCATCTCGTACCTGACGATCGAGCACCGCGGCGAGATCCCCAGGGAGCTGAGGCCGGCGATCGGGACGTGGGTGTTCGGCTGCGACGTGTGCCAGGAGGTCTGTCCGTTCAATGCCGGGTCCGGAGCGGGCTCCGGAGCAGGCGCGGCCGACCCCGGGCTGCGGCCGCGCTCGCTCGACCACGCGCTGCCGGATCTGGTCGCGCTCGCCGCCAAGGGCGCCAACCAGCTGCGCCGGCTGGTCAAGCGCACCGCGCTGCGCCGGGTGCCGCGCGACGCGCTGCTGCGCAACGTCGCCGTGGCGCTCGGCAACACCGGCGATCCGCGGGCGATCCCGGCGCTGGTCGGGCTGCTCGGCCACCCCGCGGCGGTGGTCCGCGGCCACGCGGCGTGGGCGCTCGGCGAGCTCGGGGCGACGGAGGTGCTGGCGGCGTATGACGACCGCGACCCGGTGGTGGCCGACGAGCTCACCTGGGCGCGGCAGCGGAGCCAGCGGACCCGCCCGGACTCCCCCCAGGAAATCCAGGGGACGCGACGTACGCCGCCACCGCCCGGATCTGCGCATCGCTGATCGCGCCCTCGAACGCCGGCATCAGCTTGCTCCCGTGGCGGACCTGCTGCTCGACCAGGCCGGGCCCGGAGGCCGCGATCCGGGCGCGGAGCTCGGGCGCGGTGAGATCGCGGACGGCGAGCCGGGCAACCATGGCCGCCGAGGGCCGGCCGTCGGGGCCGTGGCAGGTCGCGCACAGCATGCTGTAGACGGTGGCTCCATCCACGGCCCCACCGGCCGGGTCGCGGTTGCACGCGCTGCCGCCCGCCACCGCAGCGGCCACGGCCGCGGCGAGCAGCCAGGACTTCATGCCGGCGATGTGCCACCGCGCGCTGGGCCCGGCAACCCCATGGTAGTGTTCGTGCCATGCGGTGGATTGTCTCGCTGTCGATCGTCCTGGGGTGTGCCGTGACGGCCTGTGGTGGTCCGCAGATCCCGGTCCACAACGGCTACAAGCCCAAGGAGGCCACGCCGTGGAAGAAGCCCAAGCCGCTCAAGTTCGACGACAAGGGCGAGGCCAAGGCCGAGGGTGACCTGTCGTACCCCGACATGCGGCGCGCCCGCTGGTTCGAGCTCAACCTGCCGTCGAGCGGTCAGCTGACGGTCGCGGTGGAGGTCACGCCGCCGGGCGACGCGGTCAACGAGGAGTTCGACCTCGGGATGGAGGTGCTCGACCCGGGCTACCGCGTGATCAGCAAGTCGGATCTCGAGGACGAGGACGCGCAACAGCTCACCAAGAAGAAGACGCTGGTCGAGCTCGCTCCGGGCAAGTACCTGGTCCACCTGTTCCTCCAGGGCCGGATGGACACCGCGGACTTCGTGCTGCGCGCCGCCTTCAAGCCGACGGCCGCGGCCGAGGTCAAGAGCAACTTCCCCGCCGAGGTGCCGTTCGTGCCGGTGCTGGCGCAGGTCCCGCTCCAGGACGACACGCCGCGCAGCTACAAGCCGGTGGTCGTCGAGAAGCACGGAGCCAGGCACGTGCGGACGGCGCCGCCCCCGCCGCCGACCGCGACGGTCAGCGCGCGGATCATCAACGTCCAGATCGTCGCGGGCGGTACCCAGATCACGCTGGGGCGTGGCACGACCACCGGCGCGAGCGACGGCATGCATGGCTCGATTCGCGGCGTTCCCGGCGGGTTCCAGATCGGCGGGTGCAACGAGCGGACGTGCACGGCGACGATCAAGGCCACGCCGGACCAGATCAAGGCATCGGACAACACGGTGACGCTCACCCCGTAGTCGCGAGCCGTGGCGCCGGTGCGCCGCGAGACGCACAACCCCTTGCGATCACGCGCCCATTAGCGTAACACGAGGGCTATGCTCGGGAACTTGGTGGGTTCGAGGGGCTTGCTCGCAGCGCTCCTCGTGCTCGCGTCGTCGTGTGCTCACAACGTCCCGCAGGACTCCCACACCGGCGAAGACGGCAAGGAGAAGGGAGCCAAGCCGATCACGCTGGAGAACGGCGAGGGCCGGGCGACCGGCGTCGTGACGTATCCCGGCGGGGACCGCGTCGACTGGAAGCTGGTCGAGCTGCCGGACAAGCAGCGCGGCACGCTCGACGTCCAGCTCGCGTGGACGCCGCCGCGCGCCGGGCTGCAGCTCGCGTTCGACGTGTTCGACGAGTGGAACCGGCCGATCGTCCAGTCGCAGAAGAGCAGCAAGAAGGCCAAGGGCCGCGCGCGGTCGGCGATCGTCGAGGATGCCCGGGGCAAGTACCTCATCCGGGTCTACGCGGTCGGCCGCGGCGACGCCGGCAAGTACCGGCTCACCGTCAACTTCAAGGAGGCGACCGCCGGCCCGGGGTTCGATCCGCTCAAGCTCGAGATCCCGGACCCGCCCAAGCTCGCCGCGGTTCCCGAGCCCGAGATCCCGTGCGACGAGTTCCAGTTCGATCAGAAGAACCCGGCGTGCAAGGCGGTGTGCCCGCCGAGCGGCGCGCCCCCCAACTGGCCGGGCTGCACCGGCAAGTGCCCCAACCCACCCGACGTCACCAACCCGGTGTGCCAGAAGACGATGGACTGTCCCAACCCGCCGGACGCCCGGGTCGCCAAGTGCCTCGCCGACAAGGAGCACAAGTGGCCCAAGTGCCCCGACCCGAGGAACCCCGACCTGACCAACCCCAACTGCATCGGCATCAAGATCCCGCCGGTCGTCGGTCGCATCATCGGTAGCTCGATCCAGGGCACCGAGGTCATCGTCACGATCGGCGCCGGCAGCAACTCCGGCGTCGCCCCGGACTGGACGGCGCACGTGCTGAGCGGCAGCACCAACAATCCGCTCGCGGGCGGCGAGATCAAGGTCGTTCGCGTCGACAAGGCGGTGACCGTGGGCAAGACCCGGCTGACCGCGGACCAGCTGCTCGCCAATCCTCGCGTCAAGCTGAGCGCCCCGTGAACCAGGATCCCTTCGTCGGCAAGGTCATCGACGGCCGCTACGAGATCTTGGCGCGGATCGGCGAGGGCGGCATGGGCGTGGTCTACAAGGCGCGGCAGACGCCGCTCGACCGCGTGATCGCACTCAAGATGCTGAACTCGCAGATGGCCACCGACCCGACCTGGGTCCAGCGGTTCTACAACGAGGCCAAGGCGTGCTCGCGCCTGCAGCACCCCAACACCATCCGCATGTTCGACTTCGGCCAGAGCCCGGAGGGCCGGCTGTTCATGACGATGGAGTTCCTCGACGGCGTGTCGCTGCGCGAGGCGCTGTCCAGGGGGCCGCTGGCCCCGCACCGCGTGGTCAAGATCCTGATCCAGTGCTGCGCCTCGCTCGCCGAGGCGCACTCGATCGGCATCATCCACCGCGACATCAAGCCCGACAACGTGTTCCTGCTCAACATGGCGGGGTCACCGGACTTCGTGAAGCTGCTCGACTTCTCGGTCGCCAAGCTGCTCGAGGGCGATCGGCTGAAGACCCAGGCCGGCGTCGTGTTCGGAACCCCGCAGTACATGTCGCCCGAGCAGGGCCGGGGCATGCCGCTCGACGCGCGCTCGGACCTCTACGCGCTCGGCATCCTCGCGTTCGAGATGCTGACCGGCAACGTGCCGTTCCACGACGAGAACCCGATGACGGTGATCCAGATGCACCTGCAGGCACAGGTCCCGCCGCTGCCGCAATCGATCCCGTACTCGGTGCAGCAGATCGTGCGCCGCGCGCTGGAGAAGGAGCCGAACCGGCGCTACCAGAGCTCGGGCGAGATGATGCAGCACTGCCAGCAGGTGTTCGCCGAGGTCTCCGGCGGCGGCGCCTCGATCGGCGCGGCCGGCGTCCCGCGCACCATGTACGCCGGGCCGGCCGGGCTTCCCCCGGGGATGGCACCGCCCGCCGGTCCGCCGGGCATGCAGGGGCCGCCGGGCATGCCGATGGGCGGGCCCCCGGCGATGCCCATGGGCGGTCCGCCGGCGATGCCGATGGGCGGCCCCGGGGCACGCCTCGCGGCCAACGATGCCAAGACAATGATCGCCCAGCCCAGTCCGTTCGCACAGGGCGGCATGGTTCCGGGTGGCATGCCCATGGGCGGGATGTCCCCGGGCGGCCCGTCTGCCCCGTCGATGGCGCCCGGCCCCCCGGCCGGCCCCGGCGGCTACAACGCGGCGTCACCGGGGCAGAAGACCATCGTCGCCGGCCTGGCGCCCGCGATCATGGGCGGTCAGCTGATGCAGCCCGGCCAGATGCAGCAGGGCTATCCGCCAGGGCCACAGATGCCGCACGGCGCGCCCGCCTCGGGGCCGAACAAGACCGTGATGCTGGCGCCCAGCGAGGGTGTGGTGTCGGTCGCGCGCACGGGGCATGCTGTCCCGCCGGTCGGCGGCGGGGCGATCCAGCAGGGTGCTTCCACGCTATTCTGGATCGTGAGCCTGGTCATTGGAGTTGCCGTCGGCGCGCTCGCGTACGTCATCGTCCTCCAGCTCTAGGCGCGCGGTGCCCGGCGATGTCCGACCCCAACGACAACGACAAGCAAGTCGACCCGAAGGTCAAGCAGCTGATCGACAGCGGCACGCGCGCCGACCTCGAGCGCTGGTTCGGCCTGCCATCGTACGAGGCGCTGGCCGAGCGGGGCGTCCATCCCGAGCCGGCCGAGGAGCCCAGGTACGCCGAGCGCCGCAAGCGGCAAGCCGTCGCGCTCGCCGCCGTCGATCCGGCGCTGGTCGAGGTCCACCGCCGCCGGACCGAGCGAATGGCCGACGCCCTCAAGCCGCCGCTGGACGTCGCGCTGCACTTCGATCCCGGCATCATGCAGCTCGACACGGCGATGATCGCGAAGCGCGGTGCGATCGCGGACCCCCGCGACCTGGTGCGGCCAGCCGATCTCGACGATGAGCTGAGCGCTTGCACGCCGCAGGCGCTGCTGCGCGACCTGCACCGCCCCGAGGTCGACTTCAACAGGCAGTTCGAGCGCGTCGACCCGCTGGAGGGGTACCGGATCGACATCGCGGCGAACATCGACGAGGCCATGGCGGCGTCGACCCGGCTGCCGGCAGTGACCTCGCTGTTCGACGAGGGCTCCGCGCTGCTGCGGGCCGCGCGCGCCGAGCGCGAGCAGCCATGGGTCACCATCCAGACGCCGCGCAGGCGGGTGACGGAGTGAGGAAGATGTGCTGGGATGAGGGCGTAGACTGCATGATGGTCGTGCGCCCGGAGGAGCTCGCGTGAACATCGAGTCGCGCCCGGTTCCCGTCGAGCGCTTCCTGTTGCGCGCGGTCGGCCGCACCGATGTCGGAGCGCAGCGCACCCAGAACGAGGATGCGATGTACTACGACGACTTCCTCGGCGTGTACGTGGTGTGCGACGGGATGGGTGGACATGCGTCGGGACAGGTTGCCTCCGACATCGCGATCCGCACGATCGTGCACTCGCTCAAGACCGGGGATCCGCCGCCGGCGCCTGGACAGGACCAGCTGGTCGCTGCGATGAAGGCTGCCAACGCGGCGGTGTTCCAGCGCTCGCTCACCGATCCGACGTGCCACGGCATGGGCACCACCGCGGTCGGGCTCCGGTTCGAGGAGAACATCGTCCACGTCTGCCACTGCGGCGACTCGCGGGCGTACCTGTTGCGCCAGGGTCAGCTCCAGCAGATCACGCGCGATCACTCGCTGCGCAACCTCTACCAGGACCGGCCCGACCTGATCGGCACGCTCGGTCCCGCGACGTCGAACGTGATCATCCGCGCGGTCGGGCTCGACGCCTCGGTCGAGATCGAGCACAACGCGATGGTGCCCGAGCACAACGACATCTTCCTGCTGTGCTGCGACGGCCTGTCGGACCTGGTCGACGACTGGATGATCCGCGAGATCATGACCTCGGGCGACTCGCTGGAGGTCGTCGCCGAGAACCTGATCCGCGCCGCCAACAACAACGGCGGCACCGACAACATCACCGTGGTGCTGGCCCAGACCTTCGTCGACCCGCTGTGGGTCCCGGTCCACGCCTACCCGCCGCAGATCCAGCGCTACTGATCAGAACGCGGTCGCGCCGTTGGGCGTGCCGAGCCCGGTCGGGCCATCGTAACCCTTGCCCGCGGTGCATGCGTAGGTCGGATCGCAGAACGCGCTGGTGGCGCCGGCGGTGACGTCGTTCAGCGACGCGGTGCACGCGTAGGGATTGGCGCCGTAGTTCACCGATCCGCCGTTGACGCCGTAGATCCCGCCGATCAGCGGCGCCGCCACGCTGGTGCCGCCCAGCACGATCCACGACGAGGTGCCGGTCGAATCCGGGCCGAACACCGCGACGCCGGTGTTGGGGTCCGCGACCGCGGACACGTCGTTCAGGCTGCGCCCCGAGCAGCCGGTGTCGCGCTGCCAGCTCGGCTTGGGGTACACGGAGCTGCAGCCACTGCCGCCGCCGTCCCACGCCGTCTCGGTCCAGCCGCGCCGGTTGCTCGCGGTGGCGAGCGAGGTGCCGCCGACCGCGATCACGTGCGGCGAGGCGGCCGGGAACTCGATGCCGCCGAAGTAGCCCGCGTCGCCCGAGCTCGCGACGATCGCGACTCCCGGGTGGTTGTAGGCCGGCTCGTAGCTGTCGGTCCCGAACTCGTCGCCGCCGTAGCTGTTGGTGATCACGTGCGCCCCGAGCTTGGCGGCCTCGTTCACCGCGGCCGCGAGGTCGGCGAACGTCGCCGCGGTGGCCTCGACCAGGACGAGCTTGCACTTCTGGCACATCGCGCTGACCATCTCGAGGTCGAGCGCGGCCTCCTGGTTCCAGCTCTGGTTGGGCCCCGGAAAGCTCGCCCCGCCGCTCTGATCGATCTTGCGGAAGCAGCCGCTGGCGGACGTGCACGCCGGCAATCCGAACTGCGCCCGGTAGGTCGCCAGATCGGCCTCCGCGGTCGCGTAGTCGAAGGCCGTGATCACGGCGATCAGCGTCGAGGAGCTCCCCGAGCCGGTGATCTTGTACGCGCTGCGCAGCTGGCTCGGGCTGAACCCGGCGGGCGCGGGGTTCGTGATGAGGTGACCGCTCGCGTCGACCAGGCCGTAGGCATGGCAGTAGGGCGATCCATCCGGGGTATCGGGGCAGATCGCCGCCGAGCTCGCGCTGGCGATCTCGTCCTGGGTCATCGAGGTATTGAGCTCGTCCCCACGCATCCCACACGCCGAGACGAGCGTCGCCCCGAGAAATACTGCAACTCGCAACACGAGAAGCGGGTGTGAACTGGTCATACCCGCGACGATGCGCGGGTAAGCTGCACGGCAAAAATCAAGTCCACTAACAATTGAGGGTTAATATTCTGCAATGAACATCAGTATTTACACACTCAGTTTCCTAATGCTACGAAGCGATGGCTACCTCGAATTCCTGACGGATGACGTGTTTTCAAGTCAACTACACTGCACGACTCCTTCCGTATCGAAATGATACGTCGGAGATCTGTGTCGGCCTGGTCGCGATTCACCGCACATCCCGCCGACGACATCCGCTGTGAAGTGCGTACAGTCTCTCGAACCGCGACATGTCGGGCAGAGTCCCCCTCGAATCACCACCTGTCGAACGAGGAAATCTGAGTGGGCGTCGTCGACGAGACCGGCTCAGCCGGGCTGCGCAGCGCGCCGGAGCTGGGCAGCCATGTCGCGATAGCGGCCGAGCCGGGCATAGACCCGCGCCAGCCCCGACGCGACGCGGACCTCGAAGCCAGGCGTCCGGGCGGCGGCCTGGAAGGCTTCCTCGGCGCCGAAGAAGTCACCGCCCAGCGTCAGGACATCGCCGAGCGTGGCGTACATCGCCGCCGCCGAGATCGGTGACGACGCCCGCCCGATCCCCGCGCGCAGCACGGTCGCCGCCCGCGGGCAGTCTCCCGCCCGCGCCAGCGCCACGGCGTACGCGACCCGCGCGTTGCCGAACGCCGGCGCGAGATCGAGCGCGGCGCGCAGCGCTTCCTGCGCCGACTCCAGATCGCCCGACTCCAGCGCCGAGCGCCCGCGCTCGTAGTAGCGCCGCGCGACCGCCGACATCAGTCGAGCTCCAGCAGGCTGAACCGCGCCGATGCGTCGTCGCCCCCGGCCGGCTCGACCTTGTCCCCGCCCGCAGCCGGTGCCGCGGGCGCGGCCGGTGCCGCGGGGGGAGCGGCGGCCGGTGGACGCTCGGCGGGCGCGCCTCCCCCGCTGCTCGACGGCTGGGAGCGCAGCGAGATCCCGGCGCGCGGCGGCGGTGCGCTGCCCTGCGCGCCCTGCACGGGAGACGCGGCCGGCGCCGCTGCCGGTGGGCGCTGGGACAGCGTCGTCTCGACGATGTGGACCCCGGCCTGCGGCCGCGGCAGCTCCGCGGCGGTCCCGCCGATCGGCTGGCGCGCCGGCAACAGCGGGTGCACGGCGTTGCCGACCCGCACGCTGACCTGCTCGCCGTCGACCACGAACATCGACAGCTCGGGGTGGTCGAACCGGGTCTGCAGCGCGGCGATCAGCTGGGCGAACGTTGGCGCGCGCAGATCGCTCAGGGTCTCGGCCTGGTGGATCAGCATCGGCGGCGGCCCCTCGACGACATACTCCTTGATCACGAAGGTCAGGACGTCGAGCAGGGTCTCGCGATCGGCGTCGGCGAACGCGTCCTTGACGTTGCTGGCGAGCTCGCGGAGGTCAGGTCGGGACGGCATGGTGTTCTCCTAGAAAGTCGCTCCGTCGAGGTCGGCGCCGGTGGTCTCGCAGCCGACCAGCCGTACGCCGGTCAGGTCGGCGTTGCACAGGTTCACGCCCTTGAGGTTGCAGCGCACGAGCGCGGCGTTGCGCAACGTGGCGCCGTACAGGTTGGCCCGCCGGAAATCGACGTCGAACAGCACCGCGCCGGTCCAGTCGGTGCGCGACAGCGACACCGTGGCGTGCTCGTAGCCCTCGAACACGACCTTGATCAGCACCGCGGCGGCGAAGTCGGCCGAGTACAGCTCGGACTCCTTGAACGTCGTGTTCTGGATCCTGGCCTGGTGGAACCGGATCCGCGCCATCCGGACCGGGCCGAGCTCGCAGCGCAGCAGCTGCGCCGAGCTGAGGTCGAGCTCGGTCAGGTCGCAGTCCTTGGCGCGGACGCGGTGCCACAGCGCCCCCTTCCACTGCGAGGTCCGCAGGTCGCACTGCTTGAGCTCGGCGCGCTCGAGCCGGACGTCCTCGCCGTCCGCGCCGCGCAGGTCGAGTCGCTCCAGGGTCACGCCATCGAGGTCGACGCCGCACAACCCGACCGACGGGGCCGCGAAGCCGGTGATCGTGCGGCCCGCGAGCTCGTCCTCGGCGATCAGCCGCTCCAGCTGGACGCGCGATTGCACGACGCCCGCGTCAGCGCTTGTCTCGGTCATCTCCGTCGAGGATACCCCGAGATCTGCCGGTGCGTCGCCCCGCGCATCGCAAACCCGCGGATCCGGCGGGGGCCGGACCGCCGGGATGGTCAGGCGCGGCGCTGGACGCCGTTGCGCGCCATCTGGTTGCGCGCCGCCTCCGCCGCCATGTCCTGCACGCGCTCCTTGATCTGCTCGAGCGCGCGCTTCATCGCATCCTTGGCGTCCTGCTCGGCGCTCGCCGCGTGGGCCGCCGCGTTCGTGCTGTCGTGGCTGCCGCCGGACTGGGCGACCGAGGCCTCGACCGCCTCGGCCTCGGCCTCGTGCTCCTGGGCGAACGGCATCCCGCCCCCCGACGTCGCCTTGCGGTGCAGACCCCGCTGCGCCTGGGCGACGTGGGTGAGCTCGTGGGCCAGCAGCGCCTGGCCGGACGCGCTGCCCATCGACTTCTCGGGCGAGCCGCCCATCAGGATCATGCCGGTCGAGCCGACCGTGACGGCGTACGCGCCGCGCTGGCGGTTGAACTCCTCGGCGAACTCGCCGGTGTAGATCCGGACGTGGCCGAGGTCGACGCCGAACCGCTTCTCGTACTTCTGGCGGATCGAGTGGTCGAGCCGCTCGCCCTTGCCGGCCCGCTTGGACAGCATGCGGAGCAGGCGCTCGGGGTCGTACTTGCGCGCGAGCTCGTCCGTGAGCTGGTCGGCGCTCGGTTCGTTCGGGTCGTTCTTGGTAGGATCGCTCACGCTTGAATCTTTCTACGCGGTTACTCGTCCTTGCCTTCCCCGGCCCAGACTGACACGTAACCCTCCGAACTCTCATAGAATTCGGACGTCTTCTGCTGGTCGACGATCGCCGCCGCGCCGCCGAGCGCCTGCTCGAGGAACTTGGTCTCGGCGAGGCAGCTGCCGCCCTTGACGCCCTTGACCTGGAACGTCACCTCGCCCTTGGCGTTGATCACGATCTCGATGTCTTGCTTGTGCATGGTGGCTGACGTCCTTACTCCGAGACCCACTTGCGAACGACCAGGCGGATCGATCCGTCCTCCTCGTTCACCTCTTCCTCGACCGAGTAGCCCTTGTCTTCGCAGGCCTGCTTGACGTTGTGGTACTGGTAGCGCTGGCTGAGCTGGTGCTTGAACTCTTCCTCGGAGACCCCCTTGGTGGTCTCGACCCCCCACCAGTCGGCCGTCAGGTCGTAGGTCCCGTCCTGGTTGTCGAGCACGCCGATGTCGTACCGGCCCATGTCGACCGAGATCGCGGCCTGCAGCTTGTCGCCGCGGTAGCCGCGGATCGCCACGGTCTGGCCCTGCTCGGCCTCGGTGAACTTGTACTCCATGTCGGCGAGCGCCTTCTTGATCGCCGCCAGGTTGGTCATCTTCAGGGCGCACTTCGTGAAGTGGGACATCGGTTCTCCCCCAGTCTACGTCACAGCTCCAGCTTGCGTTCCCCGTCGTCGCTGGTCTCCGGCGCTTTGTCACCCAGGTTGGCGCGCGGCGCCCCGTAGCGCGCCATCCAGCCCTCCTTCCGGGCAGGTGTGCGATTACGGGCGGACGCCATCCGGGCCCGGGTCCGCGCCCACTCGCGCATCGACTCGATCATCTCACGCATCGTGATCGCGAGCGGGACCAGGTCCTTGAGCGTGTGGAGCAGGCCCTCGGTGGTGAGGTCGTTGCCGGTGTCGAACGCGTCGTACAGCGCCGCGACCACCGCCTGCTCGAGCTCGGCGCCCGAGAAGTCGACCGTGGCCTCGAGCAGCTTGTCCATGTCGAACTGCCCGGGGTCGCGGTTCTTCTTGCGGATGTGAATGTCGAGGATCTGCTGGCGGTCGTCGCGATCCGGCAGGTCGCAGAAGAAGATCTCGTCGAACCGGCCCTTGCGGAGCAGCTCGGGCGGCAGCTGGTGGACGTTGTTCGCGGTCGCGATCACGAACACCGGGCTGGTCTTCTCCTGCAGCCAGGTGATGAACGTGCCGAACACGCGCGACGTCGTGCCGCCGTCGGTCTGGCCCGACGACGCGGTGCCCGAGAACCCCTTCTCGAGCTCGTCGATCCACAGGATCGCCGGCGCGATCGCCTCGGCGGTCTTGATCACCGAGCGGATGTTCTCCTCCGAGCTGCCGACCAGGCCGGCGAAGATCTTGCCGACGTCGAGCCGCAGCAGCGGCATCTGCCACAGCGCGCCGACCGCCTTGGCGGTCAGCGACTTGCCGGT
>DATAPF010000092.1:0-54348 GCA_036265355.1 Kofleriaceae bacterium
ACGAGATCGGCACCGGTGAAATCGCGGCGTTTCGCGCTTCGCTGGTCGAGAAGGAGCTGGGCGAGAAGCGCATCAACAACATCCTGGCGGTGCTGTCGAAGCCGATGAAGTACGCGGTCGACTGCGAGTTGATCGCCAAGGCACCGAGGATCGGCCTGTTCAAGGTCGAGCGTCCCGAGATCGAGTCGTGGGACTTCGAGCAGTATGCTCGTCTCCTCGCGGCGGCGAAGGCGGAGGGCCCAGACTGGTACGCGGCGGTGTGCCTCGCAGGAGAAGCGGGGCTACGCAGCGGCGAGGTCAAGGCCCTGCGCTGGCGCGAGGACGTCGATCTGATCGCGAAGACGATCACCGTGAACCAGCAGACCTGCCACGGTGAAACGACCACGCCGAAGGGGCGCACGCGGCGAACGATCCCGATGACGAGCACGCTCGAACAGGCGCTCAAACGCCTGGAGACCGTGCGCGAAGGGTTCGTCGTTCGTAGCTTCGATGGCAGCGCGAAGCGCGACGGGCAGACCTGCCACGCGATCGAGCGCATCTGCCGGCGGGCGGGCTTGCCGGTCCGCTACTGGCATACCCTGAGGCACTCGTACGGAACCCACGCTGCGATGTTCGGCGTGAACCCGTGGCGGCTGCAGGCGTGGCTCGGCCACAAGCGGATCGACGAGACGATGCTGTACGTCCACGTTGCCGAGAACCATCGCCGCAACATCCCGGAGTCGATCGTGGCAGCCGGCTGCAACGAGGTCGATCCGGATCGCCGGATCCTCAAGATGCTCGGTGCGCGTGGCAGCCACGTGGCAGCGGCTTCGGGCATCCAGAGTGAGAATCGAGGACTTACAATAGCTTAAATCGAGCGGGAGAAGGGATTCGAACCCTCGACGTCAACCTTGGCAAGGTTGCACTCTACCACTGAGTTACTCCCGCGTGGCAGGGTGCTTTTCTAGCGGGGCGTCGGCGGTGTGTCAAGCGCCCGGCCCCGGATCGTCGGAGCGAGGCGGCGCTCCCGGTGACAACCCGGCCGGGGGCGCCGGGGGTCGCTTGCCGGGGCGAGCGCGGCGGCTCGGTGGCTGGCCAACCCGTGGATCTCGCCAGCGAATCGCCGAGCGAGCCGGTGCGGGGCGGTGTGGGCGAGCCGGCCGGCCGAGCGGTGGGCGGTGAGTTGACATGCAGGCGGCGGTGGTGACACTGCGGCATGCGCATCGTTTCTCCCGAGAGCGTGGGCCTGTCGAGCGAGCGGCTGCGGCGGGTGGATCAGCACCTGATGTCGCGCTACGTCGAGCCGGGCAAGATCGCCGGGGCGCTGACGCTGGTGGCCCGGCGTGGCGAGGTGGCGTGGCTGTCGCCGCTGGGGCTGATGGACCGCGAGCGCAAGAAGCCGATGCGGGCGGACACGGTGTTCCGGATCTACTCGATGACCAAGCCGATCACGTCGGTGGCGCTGATGATGCTGCACGAGCGCGGGATGTTTGCGCTCGGCGATCCGGTGCACCGCTTCATCCCCGAGTGGGAGGGGCTGCGGGTGTATCGCTACGGCAAGCATCCGAACTGGGTGACGGACCCGGTGGGGCGGCCGATGACGGTGCGCGACCTGCTGACCCACCAGTCGGGGCTGAGCTATCACATCATGGAGCGCTCGCCGATCGACGAGGCATACCGGCAGCTCGAGGTCGGGGCGCCGGGCAAGCCGCTGCGCGAGATGGTGGCGCAGCTGGCGACGCTGCCGCTGGAGTTCTCGCCGGGGACGCGCTGGGGGTACTCGGCGGCGACCGATGTGATCGGGCACCTGGTCGAGGTGCTGTCGGGGCAGCGGTTCGACGACTACCTGCGGACGCAGATCTTCGAGCCGCTCGGGATGGTGGATACGATGTTCCTGGTGCCGGCGGACAAGCTGGGGCGGTTCGCGGCGAACTACACGCGGCTGCCGGGGAGCACCGAGGCGACGCTGATGGACGACCCGATGGACAGCATGTACGCGCGGCCGAGGGCGATGCTGTCGGGCGGCGGCGGGCTGGTGTCGACGGCGGCGGATTACTTCCGGTTCTGCGAGATGCTGCGGCGCGGGGGCGAGCTCGACGGCAAGCGGCTGCTCGGGCCGCGGACGGTGGCGTACATGACGCGCAACCACCTGCCGGACGGGCGCGACCTGGCGAGCCTGGCGACGGCGGGGGGCTTCAGCGAGACGCGCTACGAGGGGTTCGGGTTCGGGCTCGGGTTCTACGTGGTGGTCGACCCGGTGCGGGCGCAGACGCCGACGTCGCCGGGGGAGTATGGCTGGGGCGGGATGGCATCGACGGCGTTCTGGATCGACCCGGCGGAGGACCTGGTGGTGGTGTTCTTGACGCAGCTGGTGCCGTCGACGACGTTCGACTTCCGCGGGCAGCTGCGGGCGATCGTCCACGCGGCGATCGTCGACTGAACGCGCTGAAACGGCAATCGATCAGCGAGCGATCTGGAGCGGACCGGACGCCAGCGGTGCGCGGCCCGCCGCCTCGGCGGTGGCCGTGAAGGTCACGCGGGTGACCGCCGGCGAGGCGAAGAACGTCGTGGTGACGACGTTGCCGGTGGTGATGGTGAGCTCGGAGTCGGCGAGGTAGCCGACCGCGCCGATCGGCTCGACGTCGGCGTGCAGCGCGACGCCGGTGCCCTTGCTCGGGGCCGCGACGACACCGGCCGGGACGACGTCGAGGCTGGCGGTCACGGTGAGCATCGAGGCGTCGGTGGCGGACAGCACGCCGGTGGCGCCGAGGCGCACGCGGTCGATGCGGGCGGCGACCAGGGTCTCGGTGGCGGATCGCGAGAACCCGCCGACGGTGGCGATGACGGCGAGCGGGCCGGTGTCGGTCGGCGGGACGAGCATGCGCTGCTCGCACGACCGGGTGAGCGGGACGGTGATCGACAGGCCGTCGGCGGCGTCGGTCGCGAGCCACCGGCCGGCGGAGGCGCGGAGCACGGCGCCGAGGGCGGGATCGCGGCCGGTGCGGTCGACGACGCACACCTCGACGGGCAGCGCGGTGGTGCCGTCGGCGACGCGCTCGCCGCCCGGGCCGGGCTGGATCGCGAGCTCGGTGATGACGTCGTCCTCGGTCACCGGCGTGCTGGCGACGCACGCGACCAGCAGCAGCGGGAACACGCTCCACCGCGTCATGGCACGACCTCGACGCGAAGCTGGTCGGAGCGCAGCAGGACCCCGGGCTCGTCCGGCTCGGCGACCAGGATGGCGGCATGGCCGGGGCCGTGGAGCACGACGTCGTCGAACACGGCGATGCCCTCGCCGTTGGCGTCGATGTCGGCGGTCGCGGCGGCGCGGTAGAACGGCTGCACGCCGTCGCTCTGGGACAGCCGGACGCGCGGTTGCTCACCGGGCCGCGCGCCGGTGATCTCGACGCGGACGCGGAACGGCTGTTCGGCGCGATGAATCGACTGGGTGGCGATCTTGAGCTGGCCTGACATGGGTCCTCACCTTCCGAGCTTTCCACCGACCACCGCCCAGACATCTGCGTCGAGCGAGACGCCGGCCCAGCCGGCGACGCCCCAGTGCGGCTGGGTGATCACCGGGATACGGTCGTTGTACTGGAACAGGATCGCGCCGAGGTCGCCGCGCAGGTACTGCGTGAAGCGATGGCCGATGCCCAGGAACGGGACCACGTCGGCCTGCCACGGGCCGGACACGGCCTTGCCGCGGACCGAGGGCGTCGAGAGCAGCAAGCCGACCGACACCGAGTTGCGCTGGCGGAACAACCGCCAGGACGGCCCGACCAGATCGTCGACGTCGATGACCCGGTCGACGCGGGTGAAGTACACGCTGGCGCCGAGGTACGGCGTGAGCCAGGGATCGGCGAACCGGCGCTCGGCGGCGAGGTACGGCGCCGCCACCATCACGCCGACGGCGGGTGCGATCCAGCTCGCCTTGTCGTCGGTCTCGCGCGACGCTGTCACGGGGGCCTCGGAGACGGCCTCGCTGCGGCGGAGCTGGCCCTTCATGGTCTCGGTCCGGACCAGGTCCTTGAGGGCCTTGCGGTTGGCCTCCTCGGCGTCGGCGCGGGCCTGCTTGGTCTCGGTGTAGTGCGCCCTGGCGGCGACCGCGAACTCGGCCTGGTCGGCGAGCCCGGTGAGCGCGGCGCTCCAGCGCTCCGCGATCGGCCGGTCGACCGCGATCGCGCCCTGCCGGACCACCGCGAGCTGGCGCAGGAGGGGACCGCGCGTCTTCGCGAGATCGACGAGCAGGCCGCCGAGCTCGCCGGCGCGGCCCAGGTCGGCAACGCGAACGCTCCGACTCAACGACGGGACGAACAGGACGAGCGGGATCGGCCGCGGCGGCGGCGCGCGGAGCTTGGCCATCACCGCGGCGAGCCGGGCCGGGTCACCGGACGCCGCGGCCAGATCGCGAAGGTCGCTCGCGAGCTCGGGATCGGCGAGCTCGACCTGCGCGGCGATCGCGGGCAGCGAGGCCGACTGCGACACGAGCTCGAGCAAGGTCTTGACCGCCGGCGCGTTGTCGGTCAGCACCACCGCGATCGGCCACGCGCGCAGCTCGGTCGGCAGGGTCTTCACGGCCGCCGCGGCCTGGGCCTGGCGCGCGGTGGCGCGCTGCTGCTCGTCGAGCGCGCGGTCCTCGTCCCCGAGCCGCGCCGCGAGCGCGGAGCACCGCGCCGGGACGTCGAGCAGCTCGGTGAGGGTGGCGGCGGCCTCGGCGACCCGCGCCGGATCCGGAGGAGCGCCGTCGCTCGCCGCGCGAAGCTCGCGCAGCTTGTGGAGCGAGCCGGTCAGCTGCTTGAGGACCGCCTCGCGGACCACGGCGATCTGCTGGGCGGGCTCGCGATCGACCCGCCGCCGCGGCGCGGCGTGGTCCGGATCGATCACCAGCGACGTGCAGCTGGCCTCCCAGTCGATCGGCGTCGCGCCCATCAGGTCGGCGAGCGTGGCGAGCTGATCGCCGGACAGGCCGTGCTCGTAGCGGACGGTGATGCAGTACGTGGTGGCGATCTGCAGCGGCGAGATCGTCGCTTCGAGCTGCCTGGTATCCCCCAAGGCCGTGACGGCCATTCCGTATTCGTGCCACTGGCGCGTCCGATCCGGCCCCGGATCGGCACATGCCTTGCTGCCCGGCAGCATGGGGTAGAGCGTCAGCTTGCCCCGGCTCGGATCGGCCTGGGGGACGGGGACCAGGATCTTCACCGGCACGCCCGCCGGGAGCACGCGGTCGAAGCTGCCCTGCCCGCCGTCGATGACCAGCGTCGCGGCGTCATCGGCCCGCGCGGTGCCTGCACCGCACAGACCGATCAGCACCAGAACCCGTCGTGTCGACATACGCCTCCCCTCCCCGCTTCCAGGATAGCTTGCCTC
Organism: Kofleriaceae bacterium; assembly: GCA_036265355.1. Taxonomy (GTDB): domain Bacteria; phylum Myxococcota_A; class Polyangia; order Haliangiales; family Haliangiaceae; genus JABFXX01. The sequence continues at coordinate 5,347 of DATAPF010000092.1, forward strand.
GGGAGGCGACGCATCGAGCGCGCCGCGCATGTCGCATTTTGCAGCGGCTCACGCCGCCACGCCGGCGCCGGACCGGGTGGCCCGACCAGCGCGGGCCGCGTGGCCGCCGCCGGGGCGCTACCGCAGGCCGCCGCCGAGCACCCGGTACAGGGTGACGCGGTTGCCGAGCGCCGCGAGCTGGGTCGCGACCAGCGAGTTCTGGGCGGCGTACAGCGCGCGGGCCGAGACCAGCGTGGTCAGGAAGGTGTCGACGCCGGCCTTGTAGCGGGCCTGGGCGACCTCGTAGCCCTTGGTCGCCGCGTCGACCAGCGCGACCTGGGCGGCGAGCTGCTCGTCGATCGTGCCGCGCGTGGCCAGCGCGTCGGCGACCTCGCGGAACGCGGTCTGGATCGCGAGCTCGTAGGACGCGATCAGCTGCCGCTTCTGGGCCTCGGCGAGCTCGAGGTTGGCGCGGTTGGCGCCGCCGCGGAACAGCGGGACGGCGAGGGTCGGGGCGAGCGTCCACACCGCGGCCGGGCCGCTGAACAGCGCGGTGAGCGCGGCGCTGGCGAGCCCGCCGCTCGCGGTCAGGGTGAGCGACGGGAAGAACTGGGCGCGGGCCGCGCCGATGTTGGCGTTGGCCGCGATCAGGTCGTGCTCGGCGGCGAGCACGTCGGGGCGGTCGAGCAGCACGGCGGACGACAGGCCGACCGGGACGTCGGCGAACCAGTCGAGCTGCACGGGCAGCGCGTCGGGGAGCAGCGCGTCGTCGAGCGGGCCGCCGGCGAGCAGCTCGAGCGCGTTGCGGTCCTGGCCGATCGCCGCGTTCAGCAGCGCGACGTCCGCGCGCGCCTGCTGGTACACGGTGGCGGCCTGCCAGTAGTCGCCGCGACCCGCCGCGCCGCCGGTGACCAGCTGGTCGGTGAGGTTCATGGTCTGCTGGGTGACCTCCATCGTGCGCTGGGCGATCGCGAGCCGGCTGCGATCGGCGGCGAGCGTGAGGTAGGCGCTCCCGGTCTCCGCGATCAGGCTGATCCGCGCGGCGCGCGCGGCCTCGACGGTCGACAGGTAGGCCTGGAGCTTGGCGTCCGACAGGCTGCGCAGCCGGCCGAACACGTCGATCTCCCAGGCCGCGAGGCCGGCCTGGGCGGAGTACACCGCGCCGGTGGCCGTGGTGTTGCCGGGGCCGACGATCGAGCGCGAGCCGGCGACGGAGGCGATCGCGTCGACCGACGGCAGCGCCTGGGCGCGCTGGATCCGGTACTGGGCGCGCGCGGTCTCGATCTGCAGCACGGTCCTGCGCAGGTCGCGGCTCTGCGCGAGCGCCTGATCGACGATCCGCTGCAGGCGCGGCTCGTGGACGAACGCGCGCCACGGCAGCGCCGCCGCGGTGGCGCCGCCGCTTCCGCCGGGCAGGTTCGCGGGCACCGGCGCCGCGGGGCGCTGGTACGCGGGGGCCATCGAGGTGCAGCTGCCGGCCTCGAGCGCGAGCCCGGACAGCACGGCCGCGACGACGATCGCGAGGCCGGTGCGCGTCATCCCGGCACCTGCTTGCTGCGCACCAGCCTGCGCACGATGACGAAGAACACCGGGACGAAGAACACCGCGATCACCGTGCCGGTGAGCGTGCCGCCGACGATGCCGGTGCCGATCGACACCCGGCTGTTGGCGCCGGCGCCGGTCGACAGCGCGAGCGGCATCACGCCGGCGACGAACGCCAGCGACGTCATCAGGATCGGGCGCAGCCGGAGCCGCGCGCCGGTCACCGCGGCGTCGACCAGGCTCGCGCCGCGGTGGTACGCCGCCTCGGCGAACTCGACGATCAGGATCGCGTTCTTCGACGACAGGCCGATCGTGGTGAGCAGCGCGACCCGGAAGTACACGTCGTTCTCCAGGCCGCGCAGCGTCGCGGCGAGCACCGCGCCGACGATGCCGAGCGGGATCACGAGCAGCACCGAGAACGGCACCGACCAGCTCTCGTAGAGCGCGGCGAGGCACAGGAAGATCACGAGGATCGAGATCGCGTACAGCGCGAGGGTCTGGCCGCTGGCGAGCTGCTCCTGGTAGGACAGCCCGGTCCACGACGACGTCGTGCCGGGGACCGTGCGCGCGAGGCTCGCCATCTCGTCCATCGCCTCGCCGGAGCTGACGCCGGGAGCGCCCATGCCCTGGATCTCGTACGACGCCAGGCCGTTGTAGCGCGACAGCGACTCGGCGCCGAACGTCCACTGCGTGGTCGCGAACGCGCTGAACGGCGTCATCGCCCCCGACGTGCCGCGCACGTACCAGGCGTCGAGGTCCTCGGGCTTGCTGCGGAACGGCGCGTCGCCCTGGACGAACACGCGCTTGACCCGGCCGCGATCGACGAAGTCGTTGACGTACACGCCGCCCCACGCCGCCGCCAGCGTGCTGGCGATGTCGGCCGGCGCCACGCCGTGCGCGACCGCCTTGGCCTGGTCGATGTCGATGTGGAGCTGCGGGGTCTCGGGCAGATCGCCGCGCCGGACCGCGATCAGCTTGGGGTCCTTGCCGGCGGCCGCGAGCAGCTGGTCCCGGGCCTGCGCGAGCGCGGCGCGGTCGATGCCGGCGGCCTGGAGCTGGAAGTCGAAGCCCTGGGAGTTGCCCAGGCCCTGGATCGCCGGCGGGGTCAGCGCGAAGATCTGGGCGTCGCGCACCGCCGACAGCATGCCGATCGCGCGGCCGGTGACCGCGTCGGTGGAGTTGGCCTTGCCCGGGCGCTTGTCCCAGTCCTTGAACTCGATGAACGCGATGCCGGTGTTCTGGCCGGCGCCGGCGAAGCTGAACCCCGAGACCGTCGCGATCGACTCGACGTTGGCCTTCTCGACGTCGAGGAAGTGGTGCTCGACCGCCTTGCCGACCTCGACGGTACGCGGCAGCACCGCGCCCGACGGCAGGGTCCAGATCGCGAACCCAATGCCCTGGTCCTCGGTCGGCAGGAACCCGGTCGGCAGCCGGAACACCAGCCACACCATCACGCCGACGATCGCGAGGTAGGGCACCAGCCAGCGGAACGGGCCGCGCAGCATCCGCGCGACCCCGCCCTGGTAGCCGCGCACCGTGCCCGCGAGGCCGCGGTTGAACCAGCCGAACGGCCCGCGGTGGCTGGTGGCGTGGTCGCCCTTGCTGCGCAGCAACGACGCGCACATCGCCGGCGAGATCGTGAGCGCGACCAGCACCGACAGCAGCATCGACGCGACGACCGTGACCGAGAACTGGCGGTAGATCACGCCGGTCGAGCCGCTGAAGAACGCCATCGGCAGGAACACCGCCGACAGCACGGTCGCGATGCCGATCAGCGCGCCGGTGATCTCCTTCATCGATCGCACCGTGGCGTCGAGCGGCGACAGGTGCTCCTCGCGCATCAGCCGCTCGGTGTTCTCGACCACGACGATCGCGTCGTCGACCAGCAGGCCGATCGACAGCACCATCGCGAACATCGTCAGCGTGTTGATCGTGTAGTTGAGCAGCTTGAGGATGCAGAACGTGCCGAGCAGCACGACCGGCACCGCGATCACCGGGATCAGGGTCGCCCGCCAGTTCTGCAGGAACACGAACATCACGATCACGACCAGGACGATCGCCTCGATCAAGGTCTTGACCACCTCGAGGATCGACAGCCGGATGAACTTGGTGGTGTCGAACGGGTACGCAACCTTCCAGCCCGCCGGCATCGTGCGCGCGAGCCGTTCCACCGTGTCCTTGACCGCGCCCGCCACCGCCATCGCGTTGGCGTTGGGGGCGAGGTTGACCGCGAAGCCGCCCGCGGGGTGGCGGTTGAGCCGGACCGCGAAGTCGTAGGCCTCGCTGCCGAGCTCGACGCGCGCGACGTCGCCGAGCCGCACGGTCGCGCCGCTCGGGTCGTACTTGAGGAGGATGTCGCGGAACTCCTGCGGCGTGCGCAGCTTGGACTGCGCGGTCACCGTGGCGTTGAGCTGCTGGCCGGGAGGCGTCGGTTGCTGGCCGATCTTGCCGGCCGAGACCTGGACGTTCTGGGTCGCGATCGCGGCCTCGACGTCCGACGGCATCAGGCTGAACGCCTGGAGCTTGGTCGGGTCGAGCCAGATCCGCATCGCGTAGCTGCCGCCGAAGATCTGGATGTTGCCGACGCCGTCGACCCGCGCGATCGGATCCTGGATCGTGCTCGAGATGTAGTCCGAGAGGTCGCCCTCGGTCGCCTTGTCGCTGTCGTCGTAGACGATCACGACCATCAGGAAGTTGCTCTGCGCCTTGGCCACCACGATGCCCTGCTGCTGCACGGCGGGCGGCAGGCGCGGGATCGCCTGCTGGACCTTGTTCTGGACCTGGACCTGCGCGGTGTCGGGGTTGGTGCCCTGCTTGAACGTGACACCGATGTTGGCGGAGCCCACCGAGCTCGACACGCTGGAGAAGTAGACCAGGCCGTCGATCCCGGTCAGCGCCTGCTCGAGCACCTGGGTCACGCTGTTCTCGACGGTCTCGGCCGACGCGCCGGGGTAGCCGGCCGAGATGTTCACGCTCGGCAGCGCGACGTCGGGGTATGCCGCGATGGGCAGCGCGCGGATCGAGGCGATGCCGGCGAGGATCACCGCGATCGTGATCACCCACGCGAACACCGGCCGGTTGGCGAAGAACCGCGCGAGCACGTCAGCGCTCCTTGGCCTTTGCGTCGGGCCGGGCCGCCGCGCCGTCGGGCCGGGCCGCCGCGACCTCGACCGGGTGCACCGGCATCCCGGGGCCGACCTTGTTGAGCCCCTCGACGATCAGCCGGTCGCCGGCGGACAGGCCGCTGGTCACCAGCCAGCGATCGCCGATCGCGCGGTCGGCGACCAGCGTGCGGGGCTCGACCTTGTCGCCCGCACCGACCACCAGCGCGGTCGCGTTGCCCTTGGGGTCGTGCGAGATGCCCTGCTGCGGCGCGAGGATCGCCGTGGTGGCCACCGCCTGATCGAGCGCCGCGCGGACGTACATGCCGGGCAGCAGCACGCCGTCGGGGTTGGGGAACGTGGCCCGCAGCGTCACGCTGCCGGTGGCCTCGTCGACCGCGACCTCGGCGAACTCCAGCGTGCCGTCGTGGTCGTACACCGTCCCGTCGCCGAGCTTGAGCTTGACCTTCGCGCTGCCGGCCTGCATCCCGGCGGTGCCGAGCTGGGCGCGCAGCTTGATCCGGGCCTCGCTCGACTGGGTGAGGTCGACGTAGATCGGATCGAGCGCCCGGATCGTCGCGAGCGCCTGGGGCTGGTTGGCGGTGACCAGCGCGCCGGCGGTGACCGACGACTTGCCGATCCGGCCGGTGATCGGCGCCTTGATCGCGGTGTAGTCGAGGCTGATCCGCGCGACCTCGAGCGCCGCCTGCTTCTGCGCGATGCCGGTCTTGGCCAGCTCGTGGGCCGCGCGCGCGTCGTCGGCCTCCTGCTTGGAGATGCCCTCGATCTTGGCGAGCGCGGCGAACCGCTCGTCCTTGAGCCGCGCCGCCTCGAGCGTCGCCTTCGCGCTCGCGAGGTCGGCGCTGGCCTCCTGGTACGTGGCGCGATACATCGCCGGATCGATCTCGTAGAGCACCTGCCCCGCCTTGACCAGCGCGCCCTCCTCGAACCGGCGCGCCTTGATGATGCCGGAGATCTGCGGCCGGACGTCCGACGTCAGCGACGCCACGGTCCGCCCTGCGAGCTCGGTCTGCAGGGTGACCGCCTCGGGCCGGAGCGTGACGATGCCGACCTCGGGCGGCGGACGGCTCGGCGGCTGCTGAGCAGCGGGCGAGCTGTTGCATCCGAGCAGGACCACGAACAGCGGACGGAGTCGCATGGCGCCGTGCACTTGAGTACCATCATTGCGAGCCGCCGGCTCGACCGACTGTCGATCTTCGCCGCCGTCCCACCGTCGCGGGTGTCGCGCGGCTGTCGCAGCCCTCAGCGGCGGCGCGCCAGCGCGAGCGCCAGCGTGATCCCCGCGGCCGCCGCGCCGCTCGCCGCCGCGAGATCGATCACGGGGACCGCCACGAACCAGAACGGCGGCGGCACGTCGAGGTGCGGCTGCGAGAACCACGCACGGATCGCCCCGGTGACGGCGAGCGCGAGACCCAGGCCGACCGCCGCAAGCCCGCTGGCAGCGGCGAGCCGGTCGCGCGCGCGGCGCACGACGCGCCCGCTCGCGACCACCTGGAGCGCGATCGCGATCACGACAGCGGCAGCCCCGAGCTGCTCGACGGTGGTCGCGCTCGGCACGTACGACGGCGACATCCGCCCCCCGGTCGCCGCGACGGTCGCGACCGCGATCACCGCCGGCGCCACGGCGCAGGCGGCAACTCCCGGCACCGGCACGGCCAGCGCACCGCGGCGGGCCAGCAGCACCGCCGCGGCCGCTGCGACCGCGAGGCCGGCGAGCACGATCGCCAGGCGCACCGGCTCGGGCCGCGCGAGCTCGGCGCGGGCGGCGGCGATCGCAGCGGCGGTGGCGCGGCCGCGCGCAGCGTCGGCGGCGGCGCGCCGGGCCGCCGCAGCGGCGTCGAGCCGGAGCAGCTCGACCAGCGCTCTGCCCTCGGCGTGACCCGGGGCCGGGACGCCGAGCAGCGCGGCCACGGTCGGCGCGACGTCGATCAGCTGCGGATCGCGCGCGATCGCCCCCGGCGCGACCCCCGCGCCGGCGAGCACCAGCGGCACGCGCGAGACCTCGCGCTCGGGGCCGCCGTGACCGCCGCGCGCGACGTGGCCGTGGTCGGCGGTGACGATCACCGCGTCGCGCGCCAGGTCGACCCCGGACAGCGCGGCGCGCAGCGTGCGATCGACCGCGGCGGCCGCCGCGCGGTACCCGGCACCGACCCCGGCGGCGTGGCCGGCGCGATCGACGTCGAGCACGAGCACCGCGACCAGCGCGGCGTCGCTCGCCGCGAGCTCGCCGATCACCGGGCCGAGCGCATCGAGCGAGGCCGCGCGGCGGGCGTCGTCGAACGGCCAGCCGATCGGCGCGGGCGGCGCGACGCGCTCGCCGTCCTCGATCAGCCGGACCCCGAGCGACGGCGTGCCGCGCAGGAACAGCGTCGCGAGCATCCCGAAGTCGCTCGCGGTCGCCACCCGCAAGCCGGCGGCGCGCACGCGGTCCATCACCGTGTCGAGCGCGACCGGCGCGGTGACCCGGTTGGCGCGCACCCCGCTGTCGCGCGGCGGCACGCCGGTCAGGATCGTGACGTAGTTCGGCCGCGAGATCGTCGGGTACGGCGCGCGCGCGACCGCATCGACCCCGCGGCGGCGCAGCTCGCCGAGGAACGCCAGCTGCGACTCGTCGGCGCCGAGCCCGTCGATGATCACCAGCACGACCCGCCGGGCGAGCCGCGGCGTGTGCGGATCGTCGATCCGCGGCGCGATCGCGGCGAGCGGCGATGCCACCGCGAGCTCGTCGTTCCACCGCACCGCCCGGGCGCCGAGCCCGAGCGCCGCGGCGATCGCCACGGCGGACAGGCCGATCGCTAGCAGGGACCGCGGCAAGCGCCATCCATTCTAGCAGCTGTGTGACCGCCGCCATCCGGCGGAGATTGCACGCCACGAGCCCACCACGCGTGTGGGCGGTGATGAACGTCGCCGGTGGGCCGGCTCGCGTGATAGCGTCGTGCAATGGGGTCGTGCATGGACGGTTCGCGTGAGCACGACGGCACGCTCTCGAACGGCGAGATCGCGCTCGTGATCGACTTGCGTAGCTACCGGTTGACGGCGGTCAAGAAGGCCGCGTACCGGTTCGCGGATCGGTTCACGGCCGTCCTCGGGTCGCCGGAGCACGATCGGATCCCCGTGGTGCTGCGCTTTGCGCCAGGGATCACGGAGACCGCTGCGCAAGCGCACGTGCGGCAGTTCTTCCAGGAGCTGCTCGACCAGGAGCTCCGCGAACACATCGCCGGCGAAACCAACGCGGTCAGGACACTCATCCTGGCCCACGCGTTCTCGAACGTCGATCTCATCGAGCGCGACAGATGACCGGACTGCATCCACGGTTTCACGATCGTGCGGCGTTCGCTCCGCGCCCGGACTATCGCCTGCTTCCATTCCGGTTCATCCGGCTGGACGATCGGCGGTACGTCATGACGAACGACGTGGGCGAGCACGTCGTCGTGAGCCGGGAGCAGCTGGTTGCGCTCGTCAAGCGTGAGCTCCCTGTGACCACGCAGCTGTATCGCGAGCTCACGGCCAAGCACCTCGTATTCGATGACGAGTCGCGCGCTGCGCTCGACCTGCTGGCGGTGAAGTACCGGACGCGCGCGGCGGCGATTGCGGACCTCACCGGCCTGCACATCTTCGTGGTCACGCTGCGCTGCGACCATAGCTGCCACTACTGCCAGGTGTCGCGCCAGACCGAAGACAAGACCGCGTTCGACATGACGCGCGAACACGCCGACAAGGCGCTCGCGCTCGTATTCCAGAGTCCGAATCCCGCGATCAAGATCGAGTTCCAGGGCGGCGAGCCGCTGCTGAACTTCGCGCTCATCCAGCACATCGTGCAGGAAGCCGAGCGCCGCAACGCCTGCCATGGCCGTGACCTGCAGTTCGTGATCGCGTCGAACCTGACCCACCTCGATGATCACGTCCTTGCGTTCGCCCGCGCGCATCGGGTGTTTTTCTCGACGTCGCTCGACGGGCCCGAGGATCTCCACAACGCCAACCGGCCGCTGCGCGGCGGCAACAGCCATCGCGCGGCGGTCGACGGGATCCAGCGGATCCGTGAGGCGCTCGGCCATGACGCAGTCGCCGCGCTGATGACGACGACGCCGGCGAGCCTGGCCCGGATCGAGGACATCATCGACGAGTACGTCCGGCTCGGCTTCACCTCGATCTTCCTGCGCAGCCTCAGCCCATATGGCTTCGCGATCCGGACCCGTCTGGTCCACAGCTACGACATCGCCGACTGGATCGCGTTCTACCAGCGCGGGCTCCGGCACATCCTCGCGCTCAATCGACGAGGCGTTGCGATGCGTGAGGAGCTGGCGGCGATCATCTTGCAGAAGATGTTCGCGCCGGCTGGTGCGAGCTACGTGGATCTGCAGTCGCCTGCCGGCGTGGCGATCGGCGCACTCGTGTACAACTATGATGGCAAGATCTACGGCTCCGACGAGGGTCGGATGCTCGCGGAGATGGGCGATGACAGCTTCTGCCTGGGCAGCCTCGATACCGGAACGTTTGCGTCCGTGATGACCGATGACAGGCTGCACGACATGCTCGAAGCATCGCTGCCGGAGAGTGCACCGATGTGCTCCGACTGCGGCTTCCTGCCATGGTGCGGCGCCGATCCGGCGTTCCATCGGGCGACACAGCGCGACGCGGTGGGTCACAAGGCGTTCTCGGCGTTCTGCGCCAAGCAGATGGCGGTGCTACGTCACCTCGTGACGCTGCTCGAAGACGACCCCGAGGCGCGGCGCGTCCTCATGAGCTGGGTGTAGCGATGCCGATCCGGCTCGGCGGTCGCGGTGCGCGTGCGGTCGGTGAGGTATCGCCGCGTCCGTTCCTCGGTCGAATCTCCACCGATGCCGCGCGATGCGGGCCCACGGAGATCTGGCTGGCCCAGGGCGGCGACCTCCCGGCCGGATTCCGGGCATATCTCCTCACGGCCGCTCCACTCACACCAGCGGTGCCCCGTGACAGCTACGTGCTCGCGCCGGAGTTCGCCTACCTGTCCGACGGTGACATTATCCGGATCGAGCCCGCGCGCGGGGCTCTCCACACCCTGTATCGACGCAGCTCTCGCTCGAACTCGCTGCTGGTGACCGAGCGCTGCAACAACGACTGTGTCATGTGCTCCCAGCCGCCCAAGGCCCGCGACGACTCGTGGATCGTCGACGATCTGATGCAGGCGATCCCCCTCATGTCGCCGGGTACCCCCGAGATCGGGATCACCGGAGGCGAGCCGACCTTGCTTGGACCCAGGCTCGTCGAGCTGGTGCAGCAACTGCGAGACCACCTGCCTGGAACCGCGGTCCACGTCTTGTCCAACGGACGCGGCTTCGCACACGGTGATCTCGCGCGCATGCTGGCCGGGCTTCGCCACCCCGACCTGATGATCGGCATTCCGCTCTATGCCGATGTCCCCGCGCACCACGACTATGTCGTGCAGGCGCGCGGCGCGTTCGACGAGACCATTCGCGGCATCCTGAACCTCAAGCGACACGGGGTGCGCGTCGAGCTGCGATTCGTGATCCACGCCGAGACGTATGCCGGGCTTCCAGCGTTTGCGCGGTTCGTCGTCAGGAACCTGCTGTTCGTCGACCATGTCGCGCTCATGGGGCTCGAGCTGATGGGGTTCGCGCGCACCAACCTCGACGCGTTGTGGATCGACCCGCTCGACTACCAGTGCGAGCTGCAGGACGCGGTGGAGACGCTCGACCGCGCGGGACTGCGCGTGTCGATCTACAACACGCCTCTCTGCGTCCTCACGCCCACCCTGCATCGTTTTGCACGCGCAGCGATCTCGGACTGGAAGAACATGTACTTCGAGGAGTGCGACGGCTGCGCGCTGCGCGTACAGTGCGGTGGTTTTTTTGCGTCGTCCGCGGTTCGCCGGAGCCGTGGCATCGCCCGGGTAGCGTCCGGGTATCTGTCGACGTGATCGAGTTGCGAGCGCATGCCAGCGGCGCGATGATGAGGTCGGTGCGTCGGGCACTGTTGCCATTGAGCTCGGCGGTCCTGGCCGCGCTGGGAAGTGCGGCGGGATCGGGGCTGCTCGCGTCCGATGCTGCCGCCCAGGTCGCAGCACGACGCGATGAGGACGACGCGCCGCCGCCGCTGCTCGTCGTGCCCTCGAATGCAGCGCCACCGGTCCTGCTCGCCGGTCACAGCTCGCATCGCTCGCACAGCTCACATCGCTCGCACTACTCGAGCTCGGGCGGGTCGTGGTCACCGCCCGACTCGGACTCCAGCGAGCCGGCGCCCCCGCCGCCGCCCCCGCCACCAAAGCCTGCTCGCGTCGTCCTGATTGCGTATCCCGGCGGCAAGATCTTCATCGGCGACAAGCTGGTCGGCCAGGACAACACAGCGACATTGACCCTGGCTCCAGGGAGCTACGATGTCCGCATCGTCAACCGGTTCGTCGGCGAGTTCACGACCACGATCGAGGTCGGCGACGGGCAGACCGGGACGATTCCCATCCGCTGGTAGATGATGACAGGACAAGACTCCGAGCAGCGACGCATCGAAACCGCGGTCACGACGTGGGCGAGCACGGTGTTCTCGACACCGTGGCGGTTCCACGAGCTGGTTACCGCCGTCGAGGCTCGCGATGAGGTGATCGAGCGCGTCGCCACCCACGTGATCCGCCGCGACGTTCGCGAGGTCAGGACGGCCACGAGCGAGCGCCGCAGCACCCGTCCCCGCGTCACCCCCGCGTCCGTCGACCCGTTCGCGCATACCCACGAGACGCTGAAGGCCGACTCCGAATACATCGCACAATGCGATGCGTGTGGGGCCTCGGGACTCGTAGCCTGTTCACCGTGCCACGGGACCGGTCGTGCCCCCTGCCCTGGCTGCCACGGCACGGGCAAGGAGCGCAGCGCCAAGACGGGCAGGCCGATCAAGTGCAAGACCTGCAAGGCAACTGGTGTGGCAGCCTGCCGTGACTGCGCCGGACAGGGGAAGGTGCACTGTGATGCTTGCCTGGGCAGCGGCCATCAACTCGCGTGGCTGACCCTCCAGGAAGACGAGCGCTGGGAGATCGCCGTGCCGGACCGCAGTCCGATCGTCGTGGCGCATCCCGCGCTGCGCCAGTGCCGTCCGATGGCGCCCCAGGACCTGGTCACGATGAGCGTGCTCGTGGAACGACACCGCGAGGGACCGCTCGCGCTCCATGAGCTCGACGAGCCGGACCGCGAGACCGTCCGCCGTCGACTCGCGGATCTCGATCCCCGGCGGGAACGCGTACGGTCCCAGCAATATCTCAAGCTCGCAGCGATCCGACGCGACGTGACGTTCGAGATGTGCGGGGCGAGAGCGACACTGTCGCTGACCGGCACGCAGCTGATCGGCGCCACCACCCCCGAGGTGCTCCGGCCGATCCGGCGGCGGCTGTATGCCTGGATCACACTGTGCGGTCTCGTCGGTCTCGCCGGGCTGGCGCTGCGCGGGTCGGTGCTGGGCAGGTCGAGCTACTTTCAGTCGGCGAACAACGCCGCTGTGCTTCTGGTGATTGCCGCGGTGGGCTGTGCGATCCCGGCGCTCGGCGCCCTGCTCCGGTCGTGGCGCGGCGGACTGAGGCTTCATCCGATCCGGCGGGCAACCAAGATCTGGTCCGCTGGCGTGGGCTTCGCGTTCGTGGCGATCCTCGCGCTTGGACTTGTCGTGCGCCCCGATCCTGCGGAGGCCCAGCGCGCACTCGCGGTGAATGACGTCGCGCGCGCACGCGAGGTCGTCCGCGCGCTCATCGAGCAGACCGGCGCGACGCCCGAGCTGCGGGACATCGAAGATCGCGTGATGCTGGCCGAAGCGAGCCGGCTCGCCGACCAGGACCGCCTCAAGCTGCTCGACACGGTGGCCGCGCACAAGGGCGCTGCGGCCAGCGGGGCGGCCGCGGATGCTCGCGCGCAGCGCCTCGAGCAGGTCCGTCAGCTGATCGCCGCGCGGCATCCGGCAGACGCGCTCAGGCTGCTTGATCAGGAGTTCGGCGATGATCGCAGCGACGTCATCGCCGAGGTGCGGGCAAGCGCACACGACGCCGCGCTCGCAGCGTGCACCGCTGCAGCGTGCGAGCTCGTCGAAGCTGGTCGGGCTCGCGATGCGCGGACCACGCCGGGACGGGTCGCCGCGTTCGCGACGGCGCGCGCGCATGCCGTGGCAGCGGTCGCCCCGGAGCAAGTCACCGCCAAGCAGGTGCTGCCGCGGCTCCAGCAGCTCCGTCAGCTGCGCGACAGCGCCATGGCGATCGCCCAGGTCAGCGACGGCGACCCGGAGCTCCAGGCACACGCACGCAAGGCCTTCGATCTGGCCGAGGCGGCCCGCGCCGCGGTTCCATTGCTTGGCAACGACCAGTCCGTCGCCGAGGAGTTGCTGGGCCCGTCCACCCTCGGCCGAGGTGGCGCGCCCTCCATCGATCTCGGTGGTGTCACGGTATTCTTGTCGGTCGACCCCAAGGGGCGGTGCACGGGCGTCTACGTCGTGGGGGAGAAGGCGGCGGACCGCGAGATCAAGTCGGGCACATGGCCGCCGGCGCGCCTGCTGTCCCAGGCAGTGGGACGCGCGAGCACGCTGCAGACTCCGAGCGGATCACAGCCCACGACGCGCTGGTACGTGGGCGGAGCACCGGTCGTCGTCCGCTGGTACGCGGGCGCACCGATCGAGATGCGGATCGGGGACGCCACGCCCTGATCACATCCACGCGCGGAAAGCGATGGCCGCCAGTTCCCGGTGTACAGTCGGCGGCGGATGGACGAGGCCACCCTGCGGTCGTTGCTGGAGGCGCTGAGGGCGACGCCCGATAACGCGGCGCTGCGGATCGCGGTGATCCGCGGCCTGTCCGGCGCGGGCGACGCGCGCGCCGCCGAGCACGTCGGGCCGCTCGCGCCGGGAGCGGTGTCGGCGGCGGACCGCGCGTTCGTGTCGGGTGTGCTGCTGCGCGCCGGCGCGGTCGCCCGGGCGCTGGCGTTCGCCGAGGGGCCCGAGCCCGAGGTCCAGCTGGCGCGGGCCCGCGCGCTGCACGCGAACGGCGACCAGGCCGGGGCGCTGGTGGCGTACGAGGCGGCGGTGCGCGGCAACCCGACGCTGGAGGACCGCGACCTGCGCGCGGTGCTCGCGGCCCAGGTCCGGGTCCACGGCGGCGGGGATGGGCCGCGGCTGCGCGTGGTGTCGAACGACGACACCGATCACAGCGAGCTCGACCGGCTGCTGCATCCGGCCGCGCCGCCGATCACGTTCGCCGACGTCGGCGGGCTCGACGACATCAAGGCGCAGATCGAGAAGCGGATCATCCTGCCGTTCCAGAAGCCGGCGCTGTTCGCGAAGTTCAAGCGCAAGCCGGGCGGCGGGATCCTGCTGTACGGCCCGCCGGGCTGCGGCAAGACGCTGCTGGCGCGCGCGACCGCGGGTCAGTGCAAGGCGCAGTTCTTCCACGTCGCGATCGAGGACGTGCTCGACATGTGGATCGGCGAGAGCGAGCGCAAGCTGCACGCGCTGTTCGAGCAGGCGCGCGCCGCGACGCCGGCGGTGATGTTCTTCGACGAGCTGGAGGCGCTCGCCGGCAAGCGCGAGTACACCCGCGAGGCGACGTCGTCCAAGCTGGTGAGCCAGTTCCTGTCCGAGATGGACGGCTTCGTCAAGAACAACACCGGGGTGCTGATCCTGGCGGCGACCAACGTGCCGTGGGCGATCGATCCGGCGTTCCGCCGGCCCGGGCGGTTCGCCCGCGTGCTGTTCGTGCCGCCGCCCGACCGCGCAGCGCGCGCGGCGATCCTCGACATCCTGCTCGCCGGCCGGCCGACCGCGGGCGACATCGATCCGGCGGGGCTCGCCGCGCGGACCTCGGGGTTCTCGGGGGCCGACCTCGAGAACCTGGTCGACACCGCCGCGGACCGCGCGATCGCGGCGTCGCTCGAGACCGGCGCCGAGGTCCCGATCGAGCACCGCCACCTGATCGCGGCGCTCGGCGAGATCAAGGCGACGACGATCGAGTGGCTGACCACCGCGCGTAACTACGCGCGCTACGCCAACGAGGGCGGCCAGTACGACGAGGTGCTGGACTTCCTCCGCCGCCACGGCAAGTCATGACCTACCAGATCGCCGACGAGCCGGTCGAGACGTCGCTGCGCAGCTACGTGGTGCGGCCGAGCATGCCGCTGCTCGCGATCATGTTCGCGGGGGCGTGGCTGGCGTGGCCGTGGTTCGCGTTCAACGCGATCGCGATGGGCAGCCCGACGCGGCGCAAGGAGATCGCGCTGTGCGTGGCGGCGTTCGCCGGCACCGCCGTGCTCGGCGCGATCGTCATCGCGCTGCTCGACGCCGGGGTCCTGCCGGAGGGCGCGCCGCTGCGGCTCGCGGTGCTCGGCGTGGTCACGTTCAAGCTCGCGATCAGCTACCACATCTCGGCGGTGCAGAGCCGGACGTTCCACGTCTACGAGTACTACGGCGGCCCGGTGCGCGGCGCCGGCCGGATCCTCGGCGCATCGCTGCTGGTCCGCGGGTTCGTGATCGGGCTCGTCGATCACCCGCTGTGGATCATCATCGTGGCGGGCGCGGTCCCCGGCGCGAGCCCCGGGCCGTGGGGGTGGTGATGGAGCACCGCCAGATCCGGGTGCTGCTCGAGGAGGCCGAGGTCCAGCGCCGGCTCGGCAACCACCGCGGCGCGACCGCGCTCGCGCAGCGCGCGCTCACGATCGACCCGGATCACGCGCAGGCGCACGCGGCGCTGGCGGCGATCCTGCTCGATGCGCGGCGGCTGACCGGCGCCGGGATCGAGGTGCGCGCCGCGCTCGCGCTCGACGCCAGCGATCCCTACATCCACCGGGTCGCGGCGGCGGTGCTGATCGCGGAGCGCAAGCTCGACGACGCGTGGGCGCACTGCCTGATCGCGCTGGAGGGACCGGCGCCGGCGCCCGCGGCGTTCGTGCTCGGCGCCCGCGTCCGGCAGCTGCAGGGCGACCACGCGCACGCCCGCGAGCTGCTGCGCGAGGCGCTGGCGATCGACGCGGCGCACGTCGGCGCGCTGACCCAGCTCGCGCGGCTGGAGCTGGCCGGCGGCGAGCGCGACGAGGCGGGGCGCTTGATCGCGCTCGCGCTCGAGGCCGACCCGGCGGACCTCGACGCGCACCTGGCCGCCGGGACGATCGACCTCGCGCGCGGCGACGCGGTGAGCGCCGAGCAGCACGCGCGGTTCGTGCTCGGCCAGGATGCGACCGATCGCGACGCGCTGGAGCTGTGGGCGGCGATCCAGGCCCGCCGGAGCTGGCTGCTCGGCGCGTGGTGGCGCTGGAACATGTGGATGTCGCAGCGCGATGACCGCCGCCAGATCGCGCTCTTGATCGGCGCGTTCGTGGTGGTGCGGATCGCGATCATCGCGGCCGACGCGCTCGGCCTCGACGGGCTGTCGGCCGTGCTCCGGCTCAGCTGGCTCGGGCTGTGCGTGTACACCTGGGTCGCGCCGGGGATGTTCCGCCGCATGGTGGCGCGCTCGCTGGACCAGGTGCGGCTCGATCCAGACTTCTGATCCGGCCCGGCTTCGTGGACAATCGCGGCGTGGACTGGCTCGACCCGCTCTGGATCAGCTACATCGGCCTCGGCGTGCTGTTCACGCTCGTCGAGCTCGTCCGGCCGGCGCGCAAGCTGCGCTACCGCAAGGCGCTGCCCGGCGACCTGGTCGCGCTCGTGGTCTACCAGTTCGGCGTGGTGTGGGTCGCCAACACCGTGTGCACCCCCGCCGGGGGGTTCTTGAAGGATCACCTGTCGGCGGCGGTCGCGGCGCTGTGGCTGGCGCCGCGCATCGTCGTGTACTACCTCGTCGTCGATCTCGGCGCGTACTGGCTGCACCGGATGCTGCACACCCGCCCCCTGTGGCGGCTGCATCGCTGGCACCACTCGCCGGCGCAGATCTACTGGCTGGCCGGCGTGCGCGCGTCGCTGCCCCAGCAGATCGTGTTCAACCTGCCGGCGATCGCCGCGCTGCCGATCCTGGCCGGCGCGCCGGGCTGGGTGTTCCTCGGGTTCGCGATCGAGGGCATCGTCCGCAACAACTGGATGCACATGAACGTCACCTGGCGATCGAACTGGCTCGAGTGGGTGCTGGTCACGCCGCGCTACCACCACATCCACCACAGCGCCGACGCGACGCTCCACGATGGCAACTACGGCACGCTGTTCTCGATCTGGGACCGGCTGTTCGGGACCTACCTCGATCCCGATACCACGGTGCCCAGGAAGTTCGGAACCGGCGAGCCCAGACGCGATCCCGTGCTGCTCGTGCTCGGGGTGTGAGTCACAGCCGCGCGCGCGAGCCGCACGCCGGATCGAGCGCCGCGATCGCCGGCCCGATCTCTGCCAGCGGCAGCACGCGCATCGACGCGCCGAGCGCCTCGGCCTCGCGCGGCATGCCGTACACCACGCAGCTGGCCTCGTCCTGCGAGATCGTGACCCCGCCGGCGGTCCGGATCGCGAGCAGCCCGGCGGCGCCGTCGCGGCCCATCCCGGTGAGCAGGCAGCCCGCGGCGGCCGCGCCATACTCGGCGGCCACCGACTCGAACAGCACGTCGACCGACGGCCGGCACCAGTTGCGCTCGGGATCGCGGGTCAACAGCCACCGGCCGCCACGGACCACCAGGTGGTGGCCGGGCGGCGCCATCACGATGCGGCCGGCCGTCGATGCGACCGGTTCGCCGCCGCGCGGGCACATGACCGGGCGCGGCAGCTGAGCGTCGAACCAGTCGGCGAGCGCGAGCGCAAACGGCTCGCTGAGGTGGACGACCAGCGCGATCGGCAGCTGGAACCGCGCCGGCAGGTCGCGCAGGACCTCGACCACCGCGCCCGGACCGCCGGTCGACGCGCCGATCGCGACGATCCGGACCTTCCCGGCCGCGGCGAGCGGTTCGCTCGACGGGCCGGGCTGCACCGGCGGCGCGGGACGTCCCTGCTTGAGCCGCGCCCGCGGGTGGGTGATCACGCGGATCCGCGCCACCAGCTTGAGCGTGGACAGGAACTGGCGCTCCCACGCGCCGTCGGGCTCGCTGCCGCGCGGCTTGTCGAGCACGTCGACCGCGCCGGCCGCGAGCGCGTCGTAGGTGCAGAACAGCTCGCCGCGGTTGAGCGACGCCGACACGATCAGGATCGGCGTCGGATGGTGCGCCATGATGTGCTCGGTCGCGGCGAGCCCGGTCACGCCGGGCAGCACCATGTCCATCGCGATCACGTCGGGGCGCAGGTCGCGGCACGCCGCGATGGCGCGGTCGCCGTCGCCGACGTCGGCGACCACCACGAGTTCGGGGTCACCGGCGATCACCTCGCACAGCCGCCGGCGCACGGTGAGCGAGTCCTCGACGACGAGCACGCGGATCGGCATCACGCCACCAGCTGCGCGATCTGGTCGAGCAGCGCGCCCTGATCGAACTCGCCCTTGGCGATGTAGCCGCGCGCCCCGACCGCGCGGCCGCGCGCGCGATCCGCGGCCGCCGCCCGCGACGTGACCAGGATCGCGGGGATATCGCGCAGCGCAGGGTCGCTCCGGGTGTGCTCGATGAACGCGAAGCCATCCATCCCCGGCATCTCGACGTCGACCAGGAACAGCGCGTAGCGCGCGGCGCGGGCGCGGGCCAGGCCGTCCTCGCCCGACACCGCGAGGTCGACCTGGTAGCCGGCCGACTCCAGGATGCTCTGCTCGAGCATGCGGGTGGTCACCGAGTCGTCGATCACGAGGATCCGCGGCCGGCGCGGCGGATCGGTCGACAGCCGGTACGGGCCCGCTGCGACCAGGCCGGCCGGGTCGAGCACGAGCTGGGGCGTGCCGTCGGCGTCGAGCGACGCGCCGCCGACCACCGGATCGCACGGCGCGAGCTCGGGGACCGGCCGCACCACGATCGTCGCGGTGCCGATCAGCCGGCCGGCGCCGAGCGCGACCAGCCGGCCGCGATCCTCGACGACCACCGCCGACCACGCGCCGTGCCGCGGCGGTGCGCTGCGCCCGAGCGCGGCGGTGAGCGGGAGGAACGGGATCACGCCGCCGTCATACACGATCGCCGCGCCGTTCGGGGTGGTGACGATCTCACCCGGGGTGAGCCGCAGCGCGTGGCGCACCGCGGACAGCGGGATCGCCGCGATCGCCCCGGCGTCCGCGACGGTGAGCGCGTCGAGCGATGCCAGCGAGACCGGGACCTCGAGCTCGAACGTCGTGCCGGCCCCCGGCTCGCTCGTGACGTGAACGCCGGCGCCGAGCCGGGCCGCGGCGTCGCGCACGACGTCGAGGCCGATCCCGCGCCCGGCGATCTCGGTGACCGTCGCCGACGTCGAGATCCCGCCGCGCAGCAACAGCTCGACAAGCTCGCCCGCGGTGGGCGCGCGCCCGGCGGGCAGCGCCGCGCCGCGCCGGACCGCGACCGCGCGCAGGACCTCGACGTCCAGGCCGCGGCCGTCGTCGCGGCAGCGAAACACCACGCGGCGGGCGCGGCGCTCGACCTCGATCGCGATCCGCCCGGCCGCCGGCTTGCCCAGGCGCTGGCGCCCGGCCGGTGGCTCGATCCCGTGCGCGACCGCGTTGCGCACCAGCTGGACCAGCGCCGGCTGGACCGCCGCCAGCACGTGGGCGTCGAGCCGGACCTCGCCACCGCCGCGCTCGAACCCGACGGCCTTGCCCTGCGCGTGCGCGGCGTCGCGCGCGACGCGCTCCAGCGCGGTGAACAGCGCGCTCGCCGGGACCAGCCGCAGCTGCTCGGCCGCGTCGTGGACGGCGCGCAGCTCGCGCTCGAGCCGGGCGATCGCGGCGTCGAAGTGGCGATCGATCGCGCCGAGCGCGCCGGCCAGCTGCGCCGCGGTCGACCGCGCGTCGGCGCCCGGCGATCCCGCGCCGGACGCCAGCTGATCGACGACGAGCTCGGCGAGCCGCTGCGCCTGCTCGATCGAACCGCCGAGCCGCTGCACCGTGCCGAGCGCGGCGTGGGCCTCGGCCACGCCGTCGAGCACGCTGTCCATGTCGCCGATCTCGCCGCGCAGCGCGCGCGGCGCGTCCTCGAGCGACGGCCGGTCGACCGGAGGGCCCGGCGCGGGGCTCGCCGCGGCGGGCTCGGGCTCCGGCGGCCGGCCGAGCGCGCGCACGCGCAGCTCCATGTCGTCGAGCCGCGGCAGGATCGCGGCGATCACGACCCGGATCATCTCGGTCCCGCCGCCGGCGTCGCGGAACGGCGCCAGCGCATCCTCGATCGCATGCGCGTGCTCGGCGATCTCGAGCTGGCGCACCGCCCGGGCGGCGCCCTTGAGGGTGTGGGCGGCGCGCAGCAGCGTCTTGACCAGCTCGGCGTCGCCGCCGATCCCGGGCGGTCGCCCGAGGCCGCGCTCGAGGTCGAGCGCCCCGGCGTGCAGCCGATCGACCAGCTCGCGGGCCTCGATCCGGAAGTACTTGTAGGGGTCGGCGGTCACGGCTGCCTGCGCGCCAGCGCACGGATCGCGTCGACGATCGACGGCACGTCGAGCAGCGGGCGGGCCTCGCCCGCGGTGCGGACCACCCGGGGCGCGTGGCCGGTGGTGGCGACCGCGCGCGCAGCGATCGCCTCGCGCGGCACGCGGAGCAGCGCATCGAGGCGATCGAACGCGAGCGCGACCGGCGCGCCGGCCGCGGTGACCAGCCAGCGCGGCGCAGCGGCCCCCCCGCCGCCGCCGAGCAGCGCGCGCAGGTCGTAGACCGGGATCAGCGCGCCGCGGAACCCGCTGATCCCGAGCAGCCCCGGCGCGCCGCCGGGCAGCGGCGTCACCGGCTTGTCGGCGAACAGCCCGGCGAGCTCGTTGCGGACCAGCGCGTACGGCTCGCCGCCGATCCGGATCGCGAGCACGTCCTCCGACGCGGCGGCGCGCGCCGCGACCGGCCGCGCGAAGTCGGCATCGAACGCGCGCGCGAGGTCGTCCGCCGATGCCGCAACCGCGGTCACCGCGCGGCTCCGCACGCCGCGAGCTCGGCGCGGCACAGCGCGATCAGCGCCTCGCGATCGAAGCCGCCGCCGAACAGCAGCAGCCGCGACGCGGACTCGCGGTGCAGCAGCACCAGCGCGTGGCCGAGCTCGCGGCGCGCCGCCGCGTGATCGCCGACCCGCCGCGCCGCCAGCCCGAGGTGGAGCCGCGGCATCGCGAACGTCGGATCGAGGTACGCCGCGGTCTGGCCGTGGTCCTCGGCGCCGCGCCGGTCGCCCGCCGCCTCGCAGCACAGCGCGAGCACGTAGTGCGCGCCCGCGACCCGCGGCCCGCGCGGCCCGCACCACGCGATCGCCAGCAGCCGGCGGGAGGCATCCTGGGCCGCGGCGAGCCGGCCGCCGTGGGCGAGCAGCACCGCGTGGAGCAGCAGCACGTCGGGATCGTCGGATGCCTCCGCCGGCAGCGCGTCGATCACCGCGAGCGCCTCGCCGAACCGCTCGCGCCGCACCAGCTCGACCACGCCGGCGAGGTCGTCGGCGCGCGCGGCCACCGCCGGCGGGGTCGCGGCACGGCTGGCGGTCAGCGCCACGATCCGCTCGGCCGCGCTGCGGATCGCCTCGACCCAGCCGCCGGCCCCGTCGACCACCGCGACCGGCACCGTGCCCGCGACCGCGGCCGCCGCGATCGGCGCCGGCGGCTCGATCGCGACCCCCGACGGCGCGATCGCCGGCTGCCCCGCGTCGCCGCGCAGCCGGTAGTAGAACGCGCCGTGCGACTCGCCGAGCTCGAACCGCCGGGACAGCTCGCGCAGCGTCTCGGCGTGGCCGAGGAACAGGAACCCGCCCGGGCGCAGCGAGCCGGCGATCCGCTCGACCAGCGCGCGCTGGACCTCGGGCGAGAAGTACATGATGACGTTGCGGCAGAACACCACGTCGTGGCTCGCCGGCGCCCACAGCGCCGGGTCGTCGACCAGGTTGCGGTGCTCGAACGCCACCGCGCCGCGCACCGCCTCGTCGAGCACCAGGTCGCGTCCCGCCGGGCGGAAGTAGCGGCGCTGGATCTCGGCCGGGGTCTCGCGCAGCGCCCACGCGCGGTAGCGCGCCCGGCGAGCCTGGGCGAGGCTCGCGCGGTTGGCGTCGACCGCCCGGATCGCGACCGGCCACGCCGCCGCCTCGCGCACCGCGATCGCGATCGAGTACGGCTCCTCGCCGCTCGCGCAGCCCGCCGACAGGATCTGGATCGGCTGCCCGACCGGCCGGCCGCGGGCGAGCGCGGGGAGCGCGACGTCGGTCAGCGCGCGCAGCTGGTCGGCGCCGCGGAACAGGAAGGTCTCGCCGATCGTGACCGCCTCGGCCACCGCGCCGAGCTCGCCGTCGAGCCGCGCCCGCGCCAGCTCGTCGAGGTAGTCCTCGGGATCGAGCGCGGTGGCCGCGATCCGGCGCGCCAGCACGTCGACCAGCGTGGCGTGCCCGGCCTCGCCGAGCTGGAGCCCGAGCCGCTGCGCGATCACCGCCCGGAACCGCGCGATCTGCGCGGTCATGACGCGGCGCGCTCCACGAGCTCGAACACCGCGGGCGGGACCAGCCGCGCGGTCTCCAGCACCATCAGCAGCCGGGCCTCGAGCGCGCCGATCGCGGCGACCGCGTCGCCCGCGAGCGCACCGGCCAGCGCGGGCAGCGCGACCAGCGCGCCGGGGGCGAGCCGGTGCACACCGAGCACGTCGTCGACCGCGAGCGCGATCGGCCGCGGCGCGGTGCGCAGCGTGACGAACCGGCTCGCCTGCCCCGGCTCGGCGCCGAGCAGCCGCGCGGCATCGACCACCGGCACCGGCTCGCCGCGGATGATCGCCAGCCCGGCGACGAACGGCGGCGCCCCGGCGATCGGCTCCACCGGCAGCCGCCGCATGGTCTCGATCACCACGCCGACCGGCAACGCGCACAGCCGCGTCGCGATGCGACACACCAGGATCGCGCCACGCTCGGGCGCGCGTCGCGAGACGTGCTCCCCGTCGCGCTCGGTCATCACGTTCCTCGACGATATCACGGGCGATGGTGGCGACAGCGCCCGACGAGCGAGTGCAAAATTACCAGCACGCTACGCGTCCCCGCGCCCCGCGATCCGCGTCGGCGGCGGACGACCGATGCGCCGAGCGCGGTGGCCACGCATCCGCCGGCAGCCCGCGTCGCGCAGCACCTGCCGGACACCGATGTCGCATCTTGTCGCAGCATCTTCCTCCGGTAGCTTGGCCTGACCGGACCCGCGGCATCGGCTCGCACGCGGCGCGATCCGGGGCGCCTCCGTCGGCAAGCGTCAGCAGGGCCGGCTTGGCCGCGCGGGAGTCACTGTGGGATAACGCGGCGGTGAAGCTTCCTCTCGCGACCGCTCTCGTCCTTGGCCTCATCGTCGGCCTCGTCGTCGGACCGCCCGGCTGCGGCGCGGCGCCGCCCAGCGCTGCCGCCCCCGCTGCGCCGCCCGCCGCCGGCCCCGCGCCGCCCGTCGCGTCCGCGCCGCCCGCCGCGACCCCGCCCGCCGCCGGCCCGGCCCCGCGGCTGGTCACCAGCGTCGAGGGCATCTCCGAGTACGTGCTCGGCAACGGCCTGCGCGTGCTGCTGTTCCCCGATGCCACGAAGGACACCTTCACGGTCAACCTGACCTATCTCGTCGGATCGCGGATGGAGGGCTACGGCGAGACCGGGATGGCCCACCTGCTCGAGCACATGCTGTTCAAGGGCTCGCCGAAGCACCCCAAGATCTGGGAGGAGCTCGAGCAGCGCGGCGCCGCCAACAACGCGTCGACCTGGTACGACCGCACCAACTACTTCGAGACCCTGCCGGCCAAGGGCGACAACCTGACCTGGGCGCTGGGCATCGAGGCCGATCGCATGCTCAACGCCAGCATCGCGCAGGCCGACCTCGACAAGGAGTTCTCGGTGGTGCGCAACGAGTTCGAGATCGGCGAGAACGACCCGTCCCAGATCCTGTCCGAGCGGATGTGGTCGACCGCGTACCTCTGGCACAACTACGGCAAGTCGACGATCGGCTCGCGCGCCGACATCGAGAAGGTGCCGGCGACCTCGCTCAAGCGGTTCTACAAGAAGTACTACCGGCCCGACAACGCGGTGCTGACCATCGCCGGCAAGGTCGAGGCGGCCTCGGTCCTCGACCTGATCGGCAAGCAGTTCGGGCCGCTGGTCAACCCGCCGGCGCCGATCGAGCCGACCTACACCACCGAGCCGGTGCAGGACGGCGAGCGCATCGTGACCCTGCGCCGCAACGGCGACGTCCAGGTCGTCGGTCTCGCCTACCACGTGTCCGCCGCCCCCGATCCCGACTTCGCCGCCGTCGAGGCGATCGCCGACGTGTTGACCGCCGAGCCGTCGGGCCGGCTGTACATCGCGCTCGTCAAGTCCGGGCTCGCGACGTCGGTGCAGTCCCAGCTGCTGCCGCTCCACGATCCCGGCCTGATCGAGCTGTCGGCGACCCTGCCCGCGAACAAGTCGATCGACGCGGTGCGCGACCGGATGATCGCGGTGGTCGAGGGCCTCGCGAAGTCGAAGATCACCGACGAGGAGGTCGCGCGGTTCAAGGCCAGGTCGAGGAAGCAGTTCAAGCTGCGGTTCGCCAACAGCGCCCAGCTCGGCATCGCGCTGTCGGAGTCGATCGCGGGCGGCGACTGGCGACTGCTGTTCCTCAACCGCGACCGCATCGCGCAGCTCACCTCCGCCGAGCTCCAGAAGGCCGCCGCAGCCTACCTGGTGGCGTCCAACCGCACGCTCGGCATGTTCTACCCGACCAAGAACCCCGAGCGCGCGCCGCAGCGCGAGATCCCCGACGCCGCCAGGGTCGTCGCCGGCTACAAGGGCGCGCCGCCCGAGGCCGAGGGCGAGAAGTTCGAGGCCACGCTCGACAACATCGAGAAGCGCACCACGCGCAGCGTGCTGGCCGACGGCATGAAGCTGGCGATCCTCGCCAAGCAGACCCGCGGCCACGTCGTGAGGGCGCGGTTCACGCTGCGGTACGGCACCGAGGCCGACTTCACCGGCCACCGGGTCCCGTCGACGATGCTCGACGACCTGATCCAGCGCGGCACCCGCCACCACACGTTCCAGCAGCTCAAGGACCAGTGGGACCTGCTGGAGGCCCAGGTCAACTTCGTGTCGCGCCCCGGCCTGCTCGACGTCAACGTCCAGACCACGCGCGACAACTTCGCCGCGGTGCTGGCGCTGGTCGACGAGGTGCTGCGCGAGCCGGCGTTCCCGCAGGACCAGTTCGACATCGTGGTCAAGGAGACGCTGACCTCGCTCGACGACCAGAAGTCGGATCCGCAGGCCCAGGCGTTCGTCGCCGCCCAGCGCGCGCTGTCGCCCTACCCGGCCAGCCACCCGTTCTACACCCCGACCACCGAGGAGTCGATCGCCGAGATCAAGGCGCTCAAGCTCGCCGACGTCCAGAAGCTCCCGGCGATGTTCGGGACCAGCCATGCCACGTTGACGATCCTCGGCGACGTCGACACCGCGGCGATCAAGCCGTGGATCGAACGCACCTGGGGCAACTGGAAGTCGCCGCGGCCGTGGAAGCGGATCCAGCGCAAATATACGGCGACCGCCGCGGGCGAGCAGGTGCTCGACTTCCCCGACAAGGCCAACGCGATGATCGCCGCGGTCCACGCCGTCGACATGAAGGACGACGACCCCGACGCGCCGGCGATGGCGGCGGCCGACTTCGCGCTCGGCGGCGGCGGCTTCATCTCCCGGCTGGTCGACCGGCTGCGCCAGAAGGACGGCCTGTCGTACTTCGCGTTCTCCTCGTTCCAGCTCGACTCGCTCGACCCGGTGGGCTCGTTCGTCGCCGCCGGCGCGCTCAACCCCGAGAACGCCAAGAAAGGCATGGCGGCGATGGTCGAGGAGATCGCCCGGCTGACCTCGGGCGGGATCACCGCCACGGAGCTGACCACGGTCAAGTCCGGCCTGCAGCAGGCCTTCGATCGCAACCTGTCCAATGACCTGTTCGTGCTCAACCTGTTGCACGACGGGCTCTACCTGGACCGCAAGCTCGACTTCTGGGCCAAGCGCAACGCGGCGATCGCCGCGCTCACCCCGGATCAGGTCAACGCGGCGGTCAAGCGCCACCTCAAGCCGGACTCGCTGGTCAAGATCACCACGGGCGACCGAAAAAAGATGTGACGGAAGATGTGACGCCCGATCACCGGATGGCGAAGACCGAGCCGCCCCAGCGGATCGCGCTCGCCTCCTCGGCCCGGTCGCCGCGCGAGCGCTTGCGCACCGTCCGCCGCGCGGCCGGAAGCGAACCCTGAAGCGATTTTTGAGGCGTCGGATACCGGTAGTTCCCCGCGGGCCGCACGACGATCGGCTCGGGCTGCGCGGCCGGCACGTCCGGGCCCAGGCGCCACCTCGGCGCCGGCTCGTCCTCGAGGGCGTCGGGGTCGATCTCGACCGGCACCGGGAGCGGCTCGGGGATCGCCACCGCGGCGGCCAGCGCGTCGACCGCGCGCAGCGCGCCGTCGAGCGCCGCGACCAGCTCACCGGGCGCCGGGTCCGCCGGACCGCCCCAGGCCGAAACGACGACTTGCGACGCGCCGGCCGCGGGATCGCCACCGCCCGCTCGATCGCGCGCCTCCTGCAGCCGGCCGCGCACCGCCGCCAGCCGGTCGGCGAGATCGCGCGCGACGTACTCGGCGAACAGCACCGACGCGAACCGGCGCAGCTCGCCTGCCTCCAGCTCCGGCCGGCTGTCGATCACCACGAGCTGCACGCGATCCGGCTTCAACCACAGCTCCAGGCGGTTCTCGTCGACGTCGATGAACGTTAGCTGGCGTGCCATGTCAGACCCCTTCGTCATGTTCGGCGGGCCCAGTCCCGCGGGCGCTCCATACCACGCCGGCCGCGAGGCGCTCGTCCCGCCGGCCCCGATCGCCGCTGCTGTCCGATCCCCGGACGGAACGGGATCGCTGTGCCTACGCGTCGCCGAACATCAGCGCGAACCCCGACGGCGGGATCGCGATCTCGCCGGCGGACAGCGCCGCGCCGTCGACGCCGTCCCAGCGCGTCACCGCGAGCGGCAGGTCGGCGAGCGGCACCGGCAGCACCGCCGGCGCCGCGCCCCGGTTGACCGCGACCAGCGCAACCGAGCGGTCGGTATAGCGCGCGAACACCAGCGCGTCGCCGCCGGCCGCCAGCGTCTGGTAGGCGCCGTGCCGCAACTCCGGCCGCGCCTTGCGCCAGCCGATCAGCCGCCGGTAGTGCGCGTGCAGCGCTGCGTTCCAGTGCGCGCGGTCCCAGTCGAAGCAGCGCCGGCAGTCCGGATCGCGGCCGCCCTCCAGGCCGATCTCGTCGCCGTAGTAGATGCACGGCACGCCGGGATAGGTGAACAACAGCGTCACCGCCAGCGCCATGCGCGCCGGATCGCCGCCGACCGCGGTGAGCATCCGCGTCGTGTCGTGGCTGTCGATCAGGTTGAGCTGGGCGAGCTGGTTGTCGTACGGCACGCGCGCCCGTGCGGCGGTCAGCCAGCGCTCGAGCTCGCCGGCCGACAGCTCCGCCGGCTCGCCCGCGAGGTCGTGCCCGGCGAGCCACGCCCGCACCGGGTGCGCGAACCCGTAGTAGTTCATCGCGCCGTCCTCCTGCTCGCCCTGCAGCCAGCGGGTCGCCTCGCCGAAGTGCTCGCCCAGCACGTAGCCGTCGCGGTTCTCGTCGCGCACCGCGCGCCGCATCTGCCGCACGTGGTGGGCGTTGTTCCACGCCCCCGGGCCCTCGCCCAGCATGTGGACGACGTCGAACCGCCAGCCGTCGATCGCGTACGGCGGGCGCAGCCAGCGCCGCAGCACGGCGTCGCGATCGCCGTAGATCTCCGCGCGCACCGCGGGCTCGGCGAAGTCGAGCACCGGCAGCGAGGCGTGACCCTTCCAGCTCGCGTAGCCAGCCTCGTCGATCCCACGGGGGGCTCCGTCCCCCGTCTCGCTGCGCTCGAACACGTACCACGCGCGGTGCGGCGAGTCCGCCGAGCCGTAGGCCCCGCCGCCGTGCCGGCCGAACCGATCGAACCACGGGTGGTTGGCCCCGGTGTGGTTGACCACCGCGTCGAGCACCAGCCGGATGCCGCGGGCGCGCAGCGCGGCGGCGAGCTCGGCCAGCGCGGCGTTGCCGCCGAGGTGGGGATCGACCGCGCCGTAGTCCTCGGTGTCGTACTTGTGGTTGGAGCCCGACGTGAAGATCGGGTTCAGGTACAGCGCGGTGACGCCGAGCTCGCCGGCCAGGTAGTCGAGCCGGTGGCGGATCCCGATCAGGTCGCCGCCGTGAAACGCGGTCGCCGCGGTCGCCGGATCGATCGGCGCGCCCCACGGCCGGCGCACCACGCGCATCCGCCCCGTGCCGTAGACGTACTCGTCGGTCGCGACCGCGAGCGATGGATCGCCCTGGCAGAACCGGTCGGGGAAGATCTGGTAGACGATCTGGTCCGCGACCCACGCCGGCGGGGTGTGCGCGCGGCACACCTTGAAGTGCAGCTCGCGCGGCGGCGGGTGCGGGTGCACCCCGTCGGCCGCGAGCCAGCGCTGCCGGCGGCCGTCGATCACCTTGAACGCGTAGTGGGTGGTCTCGTTGCCGCGATCCCACGGCAGCTCGGCCTCGAAGCAGGTCAGTCCGTTGACCGCGCCGACCGGCTGCATCGCGATCAGCAGCTCCTCGTTGTCCGGCTCGGCGCGCAGGTAGGCGATGCCCGGCTCACCGCGGCACAGCAGCGTCACCCGGCAGCCATCGGCGGCGCGGATCAGCCAGGGCGCGATCGGCGGGTGGAGCAGCAGCACCTCGGCGGGCGAGCGTCGGCGCGCTGCGGGCGAGACGCAAGATCGCACGCCGGCAATCGCGCGGCCGCGCGCGCGAGCTCACAGCTGGCCGACGTACAACCAGGCCTTCGGATCGACATGGATGACGTGGGTCGCGGTGTTGCCGTAGCCCAGCCCGCGCGGCTCGCCGTCGGCATCGAAGCACGCCGCCAGCAGTTGCCGCATCACGCCGCCGTGCGCCACGATCACGACGTGGCGCTGCGGCGTCTGGTCGAGGAAGCCGCGGACCACGGCGTGGACCCGGGCGTGGACCGCGGCCCGGCTCTCGCCGCCGTCGACCGCGAACGCCCGATCGCCGGTCAGCCACGCGGCCATCACCCCGGGGTAGCGCTCGTCGATCTCGCGCCGGGTCAGACCCTCGAACACCCCGTAGCAGAACTCCCGGAGCTCGCGCCGCACGTGCAGCGTGCGGCCCGGCGCGCTGAACGCGATCTCGGCGGTCTCGTGGGCGCGCCGCAGGTCCGAGGTCAGGATCGCGGTGTGCGTGTCGTCGAACAGGTAGGCGTGCGCGGCCGCGAGCCGGGTGCGCAGCGCGCGGGCCTGGGCGCGCCCGACGTCGCTGAGCGCGATGTCGGTGTGACCCTGGAACCGACCCTCGCGGTTCCAGGCGGTCTCACCGTGGCGAACCAGGACCAGCGTTCGCTTCATCGTCCCGCGACATACCACGCGCCGGGCGAGCCGTGCAGCCTCACTCGAACGTGTTGCCACCCAGGTCGATCAGCACGAACGCGCCGTCGACGTCCCGCTTGCCGTGCAATACCGAGTTCTTGGCGATCACCAGGCTTGCGCCGCGCGACGAGATCACGGCGTTCTGCCCCACCAGGATGCTGTTGTCGAGCGATATCACGGCGGCGCCGACGATGTTGATCGCGTTCTTGCCCGACACCACCAGGCTGTTCTTGATCGTGATCTGGCACGCCGGGAACGCGTTGATCGTGATCTGGCCGCTCTCGATCGCCGCGCCGTTGATCACCACCGGGCGCCCGGGCCCGCAGCTGATCGGCGCCCGGGGGACGTAGGGATCCGCGACCCCACAGCCGCCGGGCGTGAAGTGGCTCACCACGCTCGCATAGTCGGTGAATCCGACGCTGCCGTCGAGGTTGAGATCGAACGGGATGTCCTGCGGCGAACCGGTCTGGCCGAACGCGCGCGCGACCGCGAGCGCGTCGCGGCGGTCGACGCAACCGTCGCCGGTGAAGTCACCGGTCACCGGAAGCGTGGCCACCGTGTCGACGATCACGGTCAGCCGGCCGCCGGTGACCAGCGCGATCTGGGTGAAGAAGTCCGCGAGCGTCGGCGGACCGTCGGCGGCGGCCGCCGACGCCATCATCGAGAACGCGCTGGCCGCGCGGGTCCGCGCGGTGAGCGCGCCCTCGGGGTCGGCGATCGCCGCGAGCCGCGCCGCGAACCCGTCGATCGGCCCCGGATCGAACAGGTCGATCTGGACCGCGATCCCGGCGGGCGAGACCTTGGCGAGGACCAGGTTCTCCCACGAGCCGGGCGAGTACGGCGGGTTCGGGTCGCTGGAGAACGGGCCGAAGCACTGGTGGTCCGACGGGGTGAAGTTCTCCTCGCCGTCCGACGCCACCTCGAGGATCTTCGTGGTGGCGCCGGTCGCGGTCAGCGCGTCGACGGCGTCGCACATCGCACCGGCGAGCGGCGTGTTGCCGCCGCCCACCGCGAACAGATCGAGGTTGGTGATCGTGTCGATCGCGACGTTGGGGTCGACGAACCCGCCGGCGGTCTGCAGGGTGCTCGTGGTGTCGCTGAACGTGTACACCGCGACGGCATCGAGCCCGATCCCGGCCTGCACGCCGATCTGCTGGAGCGCGCGCGCCTTGGCGGCGTCGAACCGGGTCGTCGAGTCCGCGCGCAGCGTGCTCATCGATCCACTCGCGTCGATCAGCACCAGCATCTTGCGATCTGCATGCGCCGCGCTGGCTCCGGCGACGGTGGCAAGCACCGCCGCGAAGCCGATCATTAGATTCCGGACATTGTTCATGATGGATTCCTTCCCCTACTGCTGACGTGGTTGATGACGGAGCGAACGGACCCCGGCGGAGCCCTCGCTCGAGAGACGGATCGCGGACAGACCTGGCCCGGTCCCGCGCGCGGCGGGCGACGGACGACACAATGAACTTGTCTTCAAAAACTGAAGTAGAAACTGATTCAGATTATCAATCAAAAAACTGAGTGATACGTGTCTCTGCCCCCATCAGGGACACGTATCACTCCAGGGCAAACAGGCACCGTGCTGGCCGCTCGTGCCAGAGCACAGGAATGACTCGCAATGACTGGGCGCCGCGCACGCCTGGTTGACCGCGCGCCGCTCGGCGCAGACCGGGTCGGGATCGCCGAGCTCCGAGGTGCAGAACAGCCCCGGCAGGCAAGTCTGGCCGCTGCACGCCACAGCCACGTCGCTGCGCACGACACAGCGCCCACTATCGCATATCGTGTTTGCGCCGGCGCAAGGAATCAGCTCCGTGCACGCCTGGCCGAGCGCCGGGAGCGCGCGGCAGGTGCTCGACGCGGCATCGCAGTACAGGTTGCCGAAGCAGAAGTTGTCGCAAGCATCGCCCGGCCGGGACACCCGCTGGCACTGGCCAGGATCCGCGCTGGACACCGACAGGCCGACGCAGGTCTCGTCGCCGCCGCACTGCAGCAGCTGCGTGCAGGCCGAGCCCGGCGCGAGCGTGGGGGTACAGCGCAGCGTCTGCGAATCGCAGAACGTGCCGAAGTCGCACTGGTTCACGCTGCCCCTGGCGCACGGCGTGCCGGCGTCCCCGCTGACGCACATCCGGCCGGTGCAGCGCAGCCCGGGCTCGCACGAGTCGAACAGCTGGCAGGCCTCGCCGAGCCGGAACTTGCGCTGGCAGGTGCCGAGGCAACATGCACCGGTGCAGTCCGACGGCGCGCACACCGCGCCGGGCGATGCGCAGTCGACGCCGGTGAAGCAGCCGGCGCCGTCGGCGATCGTCCCGGTGAACCGGGTCAGGCACGCCGCGTCGTGCAGCGCGGTGTCGCAGCGCGTCGCGCTGGTCCGGACCAGGCACTGGGTGAACGCGGCGACGTCGATCGACGCCCGGCCCTGCTCGACCGCGCGCTTGCGAGCGCGGCGATCGGCCGCGAGCTTTCCGCCCTGCACGCCATCCCAGGATTCGATGCAGTCCGCCGCGTCGCGGAACGTGTTCTCGGTCGGGCACCCGACCTCCCATTCACACGTTCGCTTCAGGTAACAGTCCTCCCAGTCGTCGAGCGTCACCGGCGCGGTGCCGCCGCAGATCGTGGCGAGGTCCGTGGGGTCGTTGCCGGCATCCGCGGAGCCGCCATCGCCCGGTCCCCCGGTGGTGCCGGTGCCGTCCGGCACCCCGGCGTCATCGGGCGCCCCGGAACCATCCGGCGGCCCGGAGCCGCCCCCGGGCCCGACCAGGCCGGCCGGACCGCGTGCGCTGCACGCAGCCGCGGCGACGGCGATCGCGATGACCCATGCCCTCGACATCGCGCCCTAGTTACCCCCGGACCAGCAGATGCAGAGCAGGTGGTGGAGGTGGTTGCACGAGTCGGTCGCCTGGGACAGCCAGGTCTGCGGTGGGCTCGCGGCCCGCGTGCGCCCGAACGCGCCGTTGTCGGTCGCGTTCGCGGACGACCAGCTCACGCAGTTGCTCGCGCTGCTGAAGCCGGACCACACCACGGAGGCGGCGTCGCTGGGCGCGGCCGTCGCGCTCGCGACGTCCGTGAGCGGCGCCTCGTTCGGCGTGACGAGGTCGTTCCAGCTGTTGGCGACCTTGATATCGTCGTCCGCGCGCTGCACGGGGACCAGCGTGGAGGTGCCCGTCACGGTGGTCGGGATCATGAACTTGCCGACCATGTCCGCGATGGCATCCCCGGCATCCAGGGTGATGACCGCGTGGGTCCGCGCCGCGGGGCACGCGCGGTTCGTGGGCAGCTGCGTGGCGGCGGTCAGGCACTTCGCGTCGGCACCGGCGCGCCCGCCGATGCCATTTCCGAGGAACTGGCCCCCGGTCACGAACACCCACAGCTTCGCGGGGCGGCACATGTTGGTATCCGGATCGCAGCCGAACTGACAGGCGGACTCCACGCACGCGCCCGGGCCCATGTCGATCGGCGGCGCATCGATCGGCAGCATCGCCGCGTCGTGCCCGGTGTCGTTGAACGTCGGGTCCTTGAGGCCGAGCACGTTGCTGCAGCCGGCGGCGGCCAGCGCCGAGCCGAGGGCGGCGGAGCCGAGGACAGCGATCGACGCGATGGCGGACAGCCTCGCCATGGCTAGAACACTCCCGTGAGCGCCAGGCCGGCGCCGCCGTCGTGCACGACCGGCACCAGGTGCGCGGTGGCGCGCTCGGGCTCGCGCGGCGCGGTGATCAGCACGACCACGCCCCCGGCGATCGCCGCGAGGCCGACGCCGAACAGCACCGTCGACACGGTCGCCTTCGACTTCGCGTCGCTCACGTCCTGCTTGGCCTGGTTGAAGGCGGCCATGTCGGTGCACGCCAGGTCCGAGCCGCACAGCTTCTCGGCGTCGCTCTTCTTCGAGCTGGCCTGGCTGCCGAACACCAGGCTGACACCGACCGCGACCACGCCGGCGCCGCCGATGCCGAACCCGAGCAGCTTGCGCGATCGCGCGATCGATCCCCTGGGCGCGGGCTCGGGCTCGGCGGGCTGCACCGGCGGCTTCTCCGCGCCCGGCGCGACCGCGGCCGCGGGCCGGGCTGCCAGGTTGGGCACGGCGAGCGTCTCGGTCTTGCCCTCGGTGACGGTGACCGTGACCGAGAACGTCTCGAAGCCCGGCGCCGACGCGGTGATCTGGTGGGTCCCGGGGTCGACGTAGAGCGCGACGCCGAGCGCGCCGGCGTCGACCGTGGTCTCGTCGCGCTTGACCACGAAGCCCGCGGGCGGGTTCGCAGGCGCCGAGATCGCGAGCTTGGGCAGGCGCGGCTCGAGCGCGGCCGCCTGCTTCTGCGCGTAGTCGGCGCGCTTGGTGTC
The DNA here is from genome assembly GCA_036265355.1 of Kofleriaceae bacterium. Classification (GTDB taxonomy): domain Bacteria; phylum Myxococcota_A; class Polyangia; order Haliangiales; family Haliangiaceae; genus JABFXX01. The sequence continues at coordinate 38,743 of DATAPF010000092.1, forward strand.
GCCGACCTTCTTCGCGAGCTCGCCCGATTCGCGGTACAGCCCCCACGCGCTGGCGAGCTTGCCGATGTGCTCGTAGCAGGTCGCCAGGTTGAGCCGCGTGCCGAGCACCGGGTCGTAGCGCAGGCTGGCCTCGAACTTGGGGCACGCCTCGGCCCACTGGTTGGCCTTGACCAGATCGCGGCCCTGGTTGAACAGCTGCTCGGCGAGCGCGCTGGAGTTGCCCTCCTGGGCTTGCGCGCGCGCCTGGCCCGCGGCGAGGGCCATCACCAGCAATGCGCCAACTGCGTGCTTCATGGATCTCCTGGCTCTCCGGTGTCAGTTGCGCGATCCGAGGACGTCGTCGTCGGGTGGCTTCGCCGACCCCTCCGACTTCCCGGGCTTCGACGGCTTCTTGGGCTTCTTGGCGACCGGCGCCGCATCCGGAGCGGTCGTCGCCGCCGGCTGCGTGGCCTGGGCGCCGGCAGGTTGCGCTGGCGCGGCCGGCTGCGCCGTCGCCGTGGCCGGTGCGGGCGGTGGGGCCGCAGGCGGTTGCGCGGCCGGCGCAGCCGCGGGCGCCGGTGGCGTGGCCACGACCGCGCTCGCCGGTGGCGCGGCGGGTGGCGTCGCCGGTGGCGCGACGGCGGGTGGCACGGCCGGCCCGGGAGGCTGCTGCGACGCAGCCGCGGGCGGCACGGCCGGTCCCGGGCCAGCGGCCTTCTCGCCGCCGCCGCCGTTCGAGGCGACGACCGCGACGGCCACGACCGCGACCAGCACGCCGAGCCCGGCGAAGATCGGCCAGCGCCGGCCGGTGCCCGGCGGCGAGGTCCGTGCGCCGGCAGCCCCCGACAGCGTCGACGGCGGGATCGCGCGGCCGCCCGGCCCGGCCTCGACCGACGACCGGCGGGCCTCCAGCCCGATGATGCTGCGGGTCCGCTGCACCGAGATCGCGGCCTGGGTATCGGACTGCGCGTACCGGGCGAGCGCCTGCGCGAGCTCGGCGACGTTCTGGAACCGCCGCGCCGGGTCCTTCTCCAGGCAGCGGTAGACGATCGCGTCGAGGTCGCCGGGCAGCGCCACGGTCATCCGCGGCAGCGGCTCGTTGACGACCTTGATCACCATCGACGAGAACGTGTCACCGCCGTACGGCGCCGTGCCCTGCAGCAGCTCGTAGAGCACGACGCCCAGCGCCCAGATGTCGGTGCGATGGTCGACGTCGCGCGACGACCGCATCTGCTCGGGCGACATGTACGCCGGCGTGCCCATCACCGACTGGGTCGCGGTCAGGTTGCTGCCGGTCGTCGGCGACTTCGAGATCCCGAAGTCGAGGACCTTGAGCAGCGGCAAGCCGTCGCTGCCGCGCGTGATGAAGAAGTTCGCCGGCTTGATGTCGCGGTGGACGATGCCGAGCGAGTGCGCCTCCGCCAGCGCCTCGCACGCCTGGAGCATGAGGTCGACGACCCCGCCGACCGAGAGCTGGGACCGCGGGAAGTTCGATAGATCCGCGCCCTCGAGGTACTCCAGCACCATGTAGGGCGCGCCGGTCTCGAGCGAGCCGACGTCGATCACGCGCGCCACGTGCTCGCTCTTGAGCCGGACCGCGGCCTGGGCCTCGCGCAGGAACCGCTGGACGACCTGCTGGTTGCCGAGCACCTCGGGCAGCAGGAACTTCATCGCCACCGGCTGGTTGAGCTGGAGATGCATCGCCTTGACCACCACCCCCATGCCGCCCTGGCCGAGCGTGCGCTCGACGCGGTACCGGCCCGCGAGCACCACACCGATCGGGATGATTCCGGGATGATCCATCACGGATGCTCCGGCGAGCTCGCGCTCCAGGCGTTTGACGGACCACTCATCGCGTTCTGCCCTCGGCTGGAAGAAGGGTCGCTCTCACCCACAGCTTTCAATGTAATGCTGTGCACCAATCTGAGTAAATCGCCCACGACGAGATTCTCGTCGATCTCCTCGGCGGTTGGTGAACAATATTCCATCCATCCGGGAACATGCGCGTTGCAGGAACGCCGCCACGCGGGCGGGAGAACCGCCTCGATTCCTCCCGCATCGCGAGCATGGATTGCCAGCGGTGTTGCCCGTTCCGGAAACGGACCGCCCGGACCCGCCGATAGGTGAGCATTTTCGGCTCACTGCCATGGCGAAGCCGGGCGTTGCTGCAGCGTGGCGCCGCCACCGACGCAGCGGCGGTCAGACCGCGCGTGGCGCGCGCCGCGCGTGACGCCTGTCTCAGTCACTGGCACAGGCTGAAACATGTGACGAGACAGCCTGTGCGACACCCTCCGGAAATGTCGGAGGCACGCGAATCGATCAGAACGGCGGCGCCGAGTACGGGAACGTCGGCGTGACGTCCGGATGCCCCTGCTGCTGGTTGGCGGCATCCGGCTTCGACAGGCTGAGCGAGCTCTTCGCCGGGTCCTTCGAGAAACTCACGCCATCGCTGACCAGCGCGAGCACCTGCTGATCCACCGGGCCGCCGTCGCCCGGCGTCAGGTAGTTCGCGGCGCCGTTGAGCAGGTAGTCATAGGTCACGTCGATCACGTCGTCGTTGAGGAACCGGCCGCCGCACAAGAGCGGCGTCGAGTCCAGGTTCCCGCACGGCACGAGGTAGCTGCTCGTGACGCTGGTGTCGACCCGCAGCACGTCGGGGATGAACTGGTTGAACACCTTGTCGGCGTAGGCCGCCGCCGCGGCCTTGGACTCGGGCGTCAGCGTCACGCCGTCGGCCATCCAGATCGCCGCGCCGACCGCGTGGCACTTGATCGCGGCCGGCTTGACCCCGGTGTCCGGGGTCAGCCCGGCGACGCCGTTGATCAGGCACCCGCCGAGGTAGAGCGCCGACAGCACGGTCTTGGCCTCGCCGACGACGGCGTTGAGCGTGTCGGCCGGCGCGCCGGCGAAGCTCGGCGCGGTCGCGTTGAAGCCGGCGTTGAACGCCTCGCTGATCAGCAGCGCCTCGTTGATGCCGGGCCGCGCGAGCTGCTCGACCTGGTGGAACGCGGTCGTGGTCGGCGGCGGGGTCGCGCCCGCGTCCGGGCCGGGACCGGGGCCCGATGAGCTGCTGTCACAGGCCGTGAAGACGATCAGCGCGAGCACGGCCGCGCTGCGAACTACAGGACTACGCATGGTCATGATCGATTTCCTTCCTTCGGTCCCGATCACTCGGACACCGAGATCGTCGACCACGTGTCGAAGATCGCGCCGCCGCCGAGCTCGGCGATCGGCACGTTCAGGACGATCGCGGTCACGTTGAGGTTCTTGGTGAAGTCGGGCGCACAGCTCGGCGGGTTGAACAGGTTGATCACATCGTTGTCGGGCACGCCGCCGGCCTCGCCGGCCGGGCCGAGCGCCAGGAACTTGTCGCCGCGGCAGTTGGGCCCGAGCGTCGCGCCCGCGTCGCCGACCCCGCCCTGCCCGCCGAAGAACCGCTGGGCGAGGAACGCGCGGACCTGGAAGAACCGCACCACGTCGAACGAGAACGAGTCGGCGCGCGGCCCGATGAAGTACTTGACGTCGATGCCGCCGACCGTGCCGGTGTTGGTGGTGATGCTGCCGGCCTTCGACGCCGCGATCGCGGTGGTCATGCCGGTGTGGGTGCCGATCTGCGTGCCGTCCTTGAACACGGTCAGCGTGATCGGCTGGACGCCGCTCGCGTTGGCCGGACCGGCCTCGAACCGGAACAGGAAGTCGTCCTGTACGGTCGGCTTGGTGGTCCGGCTCGCGACCTTGCTGACGTGAAGCTCGTAGCGCGCCTTGGTGCTCAGCAGGTACTGCTTGCCGGGCAGCGAGCGCGGATTGAAGTACATGATCAGCGACAGCTTGGTCGGATCGCCCGGCGACTTGAATGCGAAGTGATCGCTGAGGTTCAGCGCGCGCGCCTTGAGATCGGTCTCGCCGTCGTCGTGATCCGACGCATGGCCGGTGCCACCGGCGATCGCGACCACCGCGATCACAGTCAGCACCGAGATCATCCTTGAAACTACCCTCTTCATTGGTTCTCCTTTGTGCAAATCGCCCATGGGCGCGACCGCGGCACAACCGCAGATCGCTTGCCCCGCGCGATGTACGACCCGCTGCGCGATCTGGATCGATCGCGATCGCAGCGGCGATCCGCGCACGCCGCTCGCGCGTAGTAGTTGCGGCCCGACCCTCGCGGGCCAGGGAGCAGGATCGATATGATGCTTTCGAATGCGAGCGAGACCCGGCTCGCGGTGTGGACCGGCGCGGCGGGCCTCGTCGCCGGCGCGGTGCTGGTCGGCGCGATCGCGGTGGTCGGCCTCCACCGCCCGGCGACCGCCGCGCGCGACGAGCTCACCGAGCTCGCGCCCAACCCCGCCGCCGTGCACTACCGCCACGCGATCGATGTAGCGTCCGACGCCGAGGCGCAAGGCGCCGACGCGATCGTCGCGCTCGAGGCCCGGGTCCAGGCGATGCCGTCGCCGTTCGACGACGCCGAGCTCGCCGAGCTGTACTTCCGGCGCGCCCAGCAGGACGGCGATCCCGCCGACTACCAGCTCTCCGAGGCCCGCGCGCGGCGCTCGCTCGACGCGCTGGCGTCGCCCAACCCCGCGGTGCTGACGCTCGCCCGGCTGGCCGACGCGCGCCACGACTTCCGCGCCGCGATCGAGCTCGCGCACCGCTACCAGGGCCGCGCGGCGGGTGCCCGGATCATCGTCGCCACCGCGCAGCTCGCGCTCGGCGAGCTCGCCGAGGCCAGCGAGGCCGCCGACGCCGCGCTCGCGATCAAGCCCGACACCGGGGGCTACCTGATGCGCGCCCTGATCCGCCAGGCCCAGGGCCGCGACGCCGAGGCCGGTGCCGACTTCGCCCGCGCGGCGCGCGCCGAGGAGCCCGGCGACCTGCAGGGCGCGGCGCGGCTGCGCGCGCTGTGGGGACGGTTCCTGCTCCGCCGCGGTCAGGCCGCCGGCGCGGCGCGCGTGCTCGACGAAGCGCTGCGCATCGTCCCCGGCCACGCGCTCGCCACCGCGATGTCCGGCGAGCTCGCGCTGCGCACCGGCCACCCCGGCGAGGCCGCGCGGCGGTTCGAGCAGGCGTTCATCGCCTCGCGCCAGGTCCGCTACCTGATCGATCAGGCGCGCGCCACCCAGCTCGCCGGCGATGCCGCCACGGCCGGCGCCCTGCGCGATCAGGTCGAGCGCCTCGTGCGCGGCGAGCTCGGCGCGGGCGGCCTCGGCCACCGGCTCGATCTGGCCGAGGTGCTGATCGACCGCGGCCGGCCCGCCGACCTCGCCGAGGCGGTCGCGCTCGCCCGCGACGAGGTCGCGCGGCGCACCTCCTGGGAGGCCCGGTTCCAGCTCGCGCGTGGGCTCGCCCGGTCGCGCGCCCGGGGCGATGCGGACCAGGCTGAGCGCCAGGTCCAGGCCGCGCTCGCGTCGGGCGCCCGCGAGGCCCCGCTCTACGAGCTCGCCGCCCGGCTCGCGGCGCGCCACGGCGACCCGGCCACCGCGGCGCTCTACACCCACCTCGCCGACCGCCTCGATCCCAGCGGCTCGGCCGGCCGCTCGGGATGGCGCGGCCTGGGCCTGGAGCTGCCGTGACGGCGCCTCCCGCGGTGCGCCGCGTCGCGAAACTGCACATCCTCGCGGTCTGCGGCGCGTCGATCGTCGTGCTCGGCCTCGCCCGCCCCGCCGCGGCCCATCCGCTCGATCTCGGCTATCTGCGGCTGTCCGCCGAGGGCGACGCGGTCACCGCCGCGCTCGACCTCCACGTCAACGCCGCGGCCCACCTGCTCGGGGCCGCACCTGCCGCACTCGACGCCGGCGCGCTCGCGTCCCGGGCCGACGCGCTCGCCGACGCGAGCCTGCGCGGCGCCCCGATCGTCACCCCGGCCGGTCCGTGCCGGTGGACCGCGGCGTCCGCGGCGCGCCACGACACCACCGCCAGCCTCACCGTTCGCGCCGCGTGCCCCGCCGCGGTCCGAGCGCTGACCTGGACCCTGCCGTTCGTGCGCGACGCGCGGGTCTCGCCGACCTTCCAGGTCCTGGTCAAGGCGCGGCTCGCCGGCGACGATCGGGTCGCGATCGCCGACCGGACCCGGCCGCAGCTCGAGCTCGCCGCGGCCCCGGCGCTCGGCCTGGCCGCGTTCGTGTGGACCGGCATCGAGCACATCGGCGCCGCCCCCGGGCAGTGGCGCGACGCCGCCGGCTGGAAGCTGCCCGACGGCATCGACCACATCCTGTTCCTGATCGCGCTGATGCTCGCCGGCGGCACGCTCGCCCGCAGCCTCGGCGTCGTCAGCGGCTTCACGCTCGGCCACTCGATCACGCTCGCGCTGTCGGCGCTCCACGTCGTCCGCCCGCCGGCCCGGTTGATCGAGCCGCTGATCGCGCTGACGATCGCGTTCGTCGCCGCCCGAGCGTTCACCGGCCGCGCCGGCCACCGCTGGCGGGTCGCCGCGTGCTTCGGCCTGATCCACGGCTTCGGGTTTGCCACCGCGCTCCACCAGCTCGAGCTGCCGGCCCGCGAGCTGGTCCCCGCGCTGCTCGGCTACAACCTCGGCGTCGAGCTCGGCCAGGTCGCGATCGTGCTGGCCGCCGCGCCGCTGATCCTCACCCTGCACCGCCACCGCCGGCTCCGGCCGATCATCCGCGGCCTCGCCGCCGTGATCTGCGCCGCTGGGGTCTACTGGTTCTTCCAGCGGCTGTAGGCGGGTGGGCCGTTCGATCTCAAAGACTTGAGCCGGCCCGCCCGGGTACGCGGCAATCCGCGGCGGCCGCGCGCGGGGTGCCGCGGTTTTGATACCCTACCCACAAGCAGGCAATGACGATCGCGACCAAGACGGACCTGGGGGCGGACGCGTGGGCGATCGATGACGACGTCGTCCGGCTCCGCGAGTGGGGCAGCGACGTCAGCTACCCGCTGCCGGGCGGGGACGAGGTCACGATCGGCTCCGCGGAGACCTGCACGCTGCAGCTCACCGATCCGAGCGGCTGCCTGTCGCGCCAGCACGCCCGGCTGGTCCGCGAGAACGCGCGCTGGGTCGCCCACGACCTCGACAGCAAGAACGGCATGCGGCTCGACGGCATCCGCCGGCCCAAGGCGCTGCTCGAGCCGGGCTCCGAGCTCGGGATCGGCGGCATCACGCTGATCGCCGAGAGCCCGCGGCTGATCGCGCTGCGCGGCTACCTCGCCCGCATCCTCGGCTGGTCGAGCGACCGCAGCGAGACCGTCGACCTCGCGGTGCGCTCGGTGCGGCTGGCGACGACCCGGCACGCCGCGCTCGCGCTGTGCGGCGACGGCGATCTCGTGCCGATCGCGCGCGGCCTGCACCGCTACTCGCTGGGCGACGAGCGGCCGTTCGTGCTGTGCGACCCGCGGCGGCGCACCACCGAGCAGGCCGGGCCGCTGGAGAACTACCCGGCCGGGATGCGCGCGTTCCACGCCGCGACCGGCGGCTCGATGTGCATGTGGGTCAAGCGGCTGCCGCGCGACTTCGCCGAGGTCACCGACGCGCTCCGCGATCCCGTCACCCGCGTCCAGCTGATCCTGTGCGGCCAGCGCCCGCCGGATCGCAAGGAGCTGGTCTCGGCGCCGATCGAGGTCCCGCCGCTGTCGAGCCGCCCCGACGAGATCGAGCGCGTGATCGACGAGTACGCGGCCGAGGCCGCCGTGACGCTGCGCGCCTCGGCTGCCTTCCACAAGGTCGACCGCGACTGGGTGCAGCTGCACTCGGCGACCTCGCTGCCCGAGATCGAGAAGGGCACGCTGCGGATCGTCGCGCTGCGCGTGGCCGGCAACATCGCGCGCGCCGCCCAGCTGATCGGCATGGCGCACGCGTCGCTCGGCGAGTGGATCGGCCGCCGCCGGCTGCCGATGGGAAACTTCAAGTTGTAGCGAGTGTCTCTTCGCCAGCGCTACGGAAATCACTTGCGAGATCTTCCTGACGGCTGATCCGTTCGAATTTGCATCGACTTCCCGGTCGGGTCATAACTCCGGAAACTTCGTTCATTGCCCTTGCTTGCCGCAGCGCGTCTCCGCTGCCAGAAGTCTTCTCAACCGAGGCCCCCCCCCATCGTAATTTTGTCCCACCTTCGAGCTCAAATTTCTTGTCCGGTCGCTCACCAGAACTCTTGCCCATGGCGGGGCGTAGGAGCAAACTTACCTTGTGAGCGTAACGAAGAAGCCCCAGGACTCGGTGGCCCTCTACCAACATCGGGGGATTCGCGTCGATCACACCAGCGTCAGGAAGTTGCAGGAAGTGATCGCGACCGTGGAGGCTCTCAAGCAGCAGCGCCCGCCGGAATCCGACGACTAACGTCGGTCCACGTCGTGTGAAAATCCTTCATCTTTCCGACCTGCACGTCACCCACGACGGCAGGGAGCTGAACCAGCTATGGGGCCGCGCGCGCCCTGCGATGGTGCGGCTCCGGTTTGATTTTGTCGTGATCTCCGGGGACCTGACCCAGCGGGCGGCCCCGACGGAGTACGCCAAGCTCAAGCGCTTCCTCGAGGCCGAGATCGAGCCGCTCGTCCTCAGCGACGGCGCGCCGGTCAAGACCCGGATCGTGATCGCGCCGGGCAACCACGACGTCGACTGGACGGCCGAGGTGTTCGAGACCCTCGCGCTCGCCAACGCGCCGTCCGAGCTCGCCGAGCAGTGGGTTGCCGACGGCCAGTGGCGGCCGGCGACCCAGCCGTTCCGGATCAAGACCGGGCCGTACGGCCACACCAGTGCGTTCCAGATCCGGGCCGACCGCTACCAGGAGCGGTTCGCCGCGGTCCAGGCATTCCTCACCGACTACTACGCCGGTCAGCTCGGTCCGCCTCATCGTCCGTTCGCGCTGCTCGACCCGCGCGGCGGCACCGGCGACTGGCAGGCCCACGTGTTCCCCGAGCTCCACGTCGCGCTGATCGGGTTCAACAGCTGTTACCGCAACGACCGCTACTGGCACGGCGCGCAGATCCACGAGGACGCGATCACCGAGGCGCGCGACCACGTCGACCGCCACGACTCCGCCCGCAACTTCCTGCGGATCGGCGTGTGGCACCACGGCCTGGAGAGCCACCGCAGCCGGCCCGACCGGCTGACCTTCGAGAACCTGACCGCGGTGGTCACCTCGGGGATCAAGGTCGGCTTCCACGGCCACGTCCACAAGTCGCACACCCAGCTCCACCGCTTCATCACCGACGACTTCGCGCTGGTGTCGACCGGCACGCTCGGCGCCGCCGCCGACGATCGCCCCGACGCAGTCGCCAACCAGTTCTCGATCGTCGACCTCCACCGCAACCGGCTGCGGGTCGACGTCTACGAGAGCGAGGGCCTGGGCGCGTACTCGGCGCGCGAGGACCGCCGGCGGTTCATGTACTTCGACCTCGATGTCGAGCAGCCGCACGACATCTCCAAGCCGCTGCGGTCGTGGGCTGTCCACGTCACCCGGCGGGTCACGCTCGACCCCGACAACGGCACCGCCAAGATCGACGTCGAGATCGACGACCTCGACCTCAGCGAGCCGATCGTGCTGGCGCGGGTCGCGGCGAAGTTCTGCACCTCGCCCGACGCCAGCGCGATGGTCGACGGCCAGCGCCTGCCGGTGACCCGGCGCGACGACGGCGACTGGTTCGAGTTCCGCTCCAACGCGTGGACCGCCAAGCACTACCGCCGGCTGACCTGGAGCTACCGGATCGCCAACGCGTTCGCGCTGACCCGCGCCGAGCCGGCGCTGATCACCAAGCGCGACGAGTACCCCCACCTGCTCGACGGCTGGGAGCTGTGGTCGCACCGGGTCCAGTTCGACTACGACCGGCTGACCCTGGAGTTCGTGTTCGACGCGCCCGACGGCGAGTACTTCGCCGGCCCGGGCGGCCCGCTGATCGTCCCGATCGTCGAGCGCCGCGTCAACGGCGGCCCGCTCAAGTGGGAGCGGCTGGGCAGCGAGGAGAGCCGGGCGACCCGCAACTTCGCCAGCGCGCGGCGGGCCTCGATGTCGTGGCCGTCGCCGATGGCCACCGCGCGCTACGGCATGACGTTCCCGCTCGCCAACGCCGGCGACCCGCTGCCCCGCAAGTTCGCGGTCGCCACCACCAAGCTGGTCCAGCTGTGTCGCAGCACCCGCAAGCCCGGCAACGAGCTGCGCAACGCGCTGTCGACCTACCTCGAGGCGTCGCTGGTGAGCGCGCTCGAGCTCAGCCGCGATCAGGAGGCGTTTGGCGAGCACGCGGTCGCGGTCGGCAACCTGTGGACCGACGCCGAGGCGCTGCTCCGGCCGTGCTTCGGGATCTTTCCGCCCGACGCCTGGGTCACCCAGTTCGAGGCCGGCCGCGGGATCGCCGGCCACGCGTTCCGGTTCGCCCGTCCGGCCGCGTGGCACCGCTCGATCACCGGCGAGTTCGACGTGATCCGGGTGCCGACGATGACCGGCACGCGCGACTACGAGTGGATCATGTGCCTGCCGATCCTGACCAGCCCCGATGGCACCGCGATCGGCGTGTTCGGGTTCGCCGGCACCCGCGATCACAACACCGAGACCACCAACCAGCTCGCGGCATTCGCCCAGCAGCTCGCGCAGCGCGATCCGGCGGTCGACACCGACACGTTCGATCGGTTCTGGTACGTGCTCAACGCCAGCTTCTGGTACGGCCTGGCCGACCTCGCGGGTGCGGCGCGGCTCGACTACAGCGTGATCGACATGGCCAGGGAGTGCTCGACCGCGTTCCTCGCAACCGACCCCGATTGATCCGTGTTCAGCACGGCATGCTCGGCACGGTCCGGGCGCTGATCGGAGCGGTCCAGCTCACGGCCGCCGCCGAACGAGGCGCAGCTGAACTGCTGGTCGAGATGCCCTGCTGGTCGAGATGCCCGACGACGCGCGGCGCGGCATGAGCCGCTCGCGACTTCTTGCGAGTGGGCCCCGTCGGGCTCGTGGATCGTCATGCCAGACCATCGACGGCGCAGAGATGCCCCACGATCCGCCCGTAGTCCACCGGCGTGCCGTCCCATGGCCCGGCGATCGTATCGGCGTCGATCTGCAGCGCCGCGTTCGCCGCGCGGATCTGGGGCCAGCCCAGCTCCGCCACGCGTGGGAGCTCCGGCACCGCCGGGACCCACCGACCGTGCGGATCGCGGAACCGCGGCCGCTGGTCGGGCCCGAGCTCGATCGAATATCCGTACTCGTGGACATACCGGTGGTGGAACGAGCACAGCAAGGCCGTATTCTGGAGGCTGGTCTCGCCGCCGTCTGCCCAGTGCTGGATGTGGTGGCCTTCCAGGAACAGGCGGTTCGTGCACCCGGGATAGCCACACATTCCGTCGCGCTTGTGCAGCGCGCGCTTGAGCGCCCCGCTGATCGTGCGGCGCCTGCGGCCGACCGAGAGCGGCGTGCCGTGCTCATCCTCGACCACATCGACGACGCCCGCGTCGCAGCTCAGCCGGCGCGCAGTCTCGCTGGACAGGAATGACTCCCCCAGCTCACCGACCTCGACAGGGTCGAGCGTCGCACCCGCGCGAAGGCTGCTCGCCGGAATCGTGAGCACGACCTCGATCGGGGCACGCTCCGGCCGGTCGCCGCGCAGATGGCCCTGGGCCATCGCCACCAGGGCATCGGCGCGGTTGAAGGCCTTCCGGGCCGCGGCGGCTCGATCACGCAGCAAACTTGCCTCGCGTCGGCCGCGGGTCGCCTCCGCCGAGCCCTGCCCCGCCTCGGCGGCTCCAGGCTCGCACGCCGCGTCGCACAGACCGGAGACCCCGTCGTGGGTCACCTCATCGGCCCCGCGAAGCGCCTCGACCTCATCCAGCAGTTCATCGAGGGCCGATCGCGGCCCGGCATCCGAGAACGGCTGCGAGGATGCGACGCTCGCCGCGACCGCGCCCGGATCCTCGACGGCGTCGACCGACACGGCCGCGCGCACCGCACCGGACGCGCCGCCCCCCAGGCCCACTGCACGCCGCTCCGCGGACGTCGCGGAATCCTCGAGCCCGGCATCCCACCGTGCGACAGGGCTCGCTACTTCGCGCGATTCCGCAGAATCGTCGGTGGGGTCCCCCGAGCCGCCCCGCGTGGCAGGCGCAGACACCGGGCCAGCGAGGGTTGCATGCGGGCAAAGTGCGGCACCGGATTCCGCGGAATCGCGCCCATCCCTGATCACGCAAGCCGCGCCCCCCGAGCCGCCCCGCGTGGCAGGCGCAGACACCGGGCCAGCGAGGGTTGCATGCGGGCAAAGTGCGGCACCGGATTCCGCGGAATCGCGCCCGGGTGCTGATCCCGGCTCACGAGCCAGCTGCGCCGCGGCGTGATCGAGCATCGCCCAGACGATCTCGGCCTCTTCCGGGTGCAGCACGGCCTCGATCTTGACCATGCCGTCCTCGGTATCGCGCCGGCGCACGTAGCGCCGCTGTTCATCGCCCTGCGGATGCGGGTCCTGGCCGTGGCGCAGCACCAGCGCGTACTTGCGGCATAGCTTCTCCAGCTGAGATGCCGTCATCAGCTTCGCATGCTCGAGGAGCAGAACCTCGTTGTCCGGGGTGGCCGCGCGCAGCATGGCGCGCACCTTGGAGTACGACACCTCGCCGCGCCGTAACGCATCGTCGATCGCCGCAAACCCGGCAAGTTTCTGCGCGACGCGCACATGGTCGCGCGCCGTGACCAGATCCCACCCGACGCGCCATGCGAGCCAGTGGGCACACGAAGCGGCGCCCTGCGCGTGCCAACCACCGCGCGCGTCGAACGCTCGCAGGTCGGCCAGCAGCCGGTGGGTGGCTGCATCGAGGTGCGCCGCCTGCTCGGCGATCCGCTCGCCCAGCTGTTCGAGCTCATTCTCCATGACAATCGCATATCATCCTGGTCTGACATCGAACCTGCACAGCCTGACCGATCGATCGCAGCATCGACCTTGGCCTTCTGTAGCGCAACAAACAATTATGGTCTCCTGATTGCCATTCTTGTAATCAAACTTGCAGATTCATTGCCCTGAGCGCTCAATAACGATGGGTGTAGCTGCGCCGTGTGCGGTATCGCGATCATCCGCCGTCGGGGCATGGATCTCAGCCCACGTGACTCTGTTTTTGATGTCACGCCGACCGGTCCACGCGCTCATGAGCCACCGCATTCGGTCGGCCGCAGAGCGCAGACTGCTCGCTGTATCAGCCGGCCCGCTCGACGGCCATCGAGACAGTACATCGCCAGCCGTCGTTACCGAGGGTCCTCGACTGCAAGCGCTGCGGAGCATGTGGACGGTCCTGTGGACAACTGGAAGGTCTGATGACACGCGCCGCAGGCGCCGAGATCGACCTGGACGCGTCTCACAGCCCTTCTTCAGTTGCCCACAGTCCTGACGCTCGAGCCCAGTCTCCAATCAGAGTTCAATTTTTGGTTTGTCTTGGATTCAGAACGGGTGGGCGATTGTCCCAGAACACGAACATGACATTCCAGCTGATGGATCAATGACCAGAGACAATCTGATTGACTTCCTGCGCTGTCCATCGCATGTAGAAACGTTCCCTGCGTGGGAACGAGGCAGCGCCGCCGTTGGCGCGAGGCACGACTGACATAGCGGACCGCCGGTGCGGAAACACCGGCGATCCAAGGAGCCGACGATGCATGAACATCGCAGCACCCAGGCCAGGGTATCGAACGACCGCAGCTCAGCAACTTCGAACCGGGCACCGCGCTGGAGAACCTCCGCGCCGAGATGATCGACATCGAGGCGCTCGCCCGCGCGGCAGAGGCAGCCGCCGACGGGCTGCCGACACCGACGACCGACCGACAGCGCCTGGCGTACGGGCGGATCCAGTCGCTGGCGACCAAGACCTCGCAGCAGGCGAGCGCCTCGCTCCGCTTCGCCAACGCACAGGTCGCCGCGCTCGCCGCGCAGATGGAGGCGCATCGCAAGGCGACCACGCGCTGATCGAGTGATCGGGCGCGGCCGGGGCCACCGGTGCTGTCGAGCCGAGGTGGCGAGCCTGGCAGACGAGCCAGCCTCTCTCCTCCGAGATCCCGGGATGTACATCCCGAACGGAGCCTCCTGATGGGCCCCCGACTGTGAGCAGGCGGTCAACGTCAACCGGGTGCGCTTGCTCCGGCTGGTCACAGGCGACCCTCGCGATCTCCCGAGGTCCCTGCTGACGTCCGTCGCGTTCAAGGCGATGGATCCGTGCCGTGATCGCGCTGCGCAGAGCCTGTATCGCTGATCGCACGGTTACGCTCGCCCGCACGAGTTACCATCCGCTCATGGCAAAGCTCGTATTCGGGATGTCGCAATCGCTCGATGGCTACGTCGACGACGCGGCGGGTACGCTCTGCATGCCGGCACCGGGCCCGGTGCTGTTTCGTCACTTCATCGACGTCGTCGCCGGCCACGCCGGCGCCATCTACGGCCGGCGCATCTATGAGGTGATGCGCTACTGGGACGTCGATCGGCCGGAGTGGAACGTGGCGGCGCGCGAGTTCGCCGCCGCCTGGCGACGGCAGCCTAAGTGGGTCGCGTCGCGCACGCTCACGTCGGTCGGGCCGAACGCGACGCTGATCCGCGGCGACCTCGACGCGTTCGTGCGCGATCTGAAGGCGACGGTCGACGGCGAACTCGACGTCGCCGGGCCCGAGCTTGCAGCCGCCGTAGCGCCGCTGATCGACGAGTACCGGCTCTACTTCAGGCCCTACGTGCTCGGCGGCGGCAAGCCGTACTTCGCCGGCGCGCGGCCGCCGCTGCGCCTCGTCGCCACGGACCGCATCGGCGAGGACGTGGTCCGGCTGACCTACGTCCCCGCGTGAGGCGCTACTCGAGCGATGGCCCCGTGGAGGACTCGCCGCGCTGTACGTCGCCGATCGGACGCTTACGCAGCGCTGAAAGCCTGCGCGCTTGCCACGGCTGGGCGCCGCGCTCAAGCACCACCGCGAGATTCGCCTGTCCTCGGTCGGACGCTCACCTGCGCAGGACGCTGCTGACATCGCGCGACTCGGCGCTGCCCGGCTCGCTCGCTGACTGACCCGTCTCGTGATCTCCCAAGATCATATCCGGGTGTGTCGCCATACCGGATCCTTGACCAGATGCGGGGGTGGCCGCGCCGCCGGGATGCAGTCAGATTTCGTCTGCGGCGACCGCTGGCTCGCCGAGGTCCTGGCGCACCCGAGCGAGGTTGTGACGGACTCTCGCAACCTTGGGGTGGTCCTCGCCGTAGGTCTTGAGGTCCGACACCAGGGCTTGCTCAAACAGCTGGCGTGCGGTCACCAGCTCACCGAGGTCCTTGAGTACCAAGGCGAGGTTGTGGCGGCCCGTCGCAACCTCGGGGTGGTCCTCGCCGTAGGTCTTGAGGTCCGACGCCAGGGCTTGCTCAACCAGCTGGCGCGCGGCCGCCAGCTCGCCGAGGTCCTTGAGCACCAAAGCGAGGTTGTTGTGGCCCTTCGCAACCGCGCGATGGTCCTCGCCGTAGGTCTTGAGGTCCGACGCCAGGGCTTGCTCAACCAGCTGGCGCGCGGCCGCTAGCTCGCCGAGGTCCTTGAGCACCAAGGCGAGGTTGTGGCGGCGCCTCGCAATCGCGGGGTGGCCCTCGCCGTAGGTCTTGAGACTCGACGCCAGGGCTTGCTCGAACAGCTGGCGCGCGGCCGCCAGCTCGCCGAGGTCCTTGAGCACCAAGGCGAGGTTGCTGCGGCCCATCGCAACCGCTCG